>CASFDI010000037.1 GCA_949293405.1 uncultured bacterium
CACCTGTGTTCTGACACTGGACCCGGCGGGCGGCACGCTCCTGGATGCCTCCTCCCTGAAAGTCGAAAAAGGAGAATCGGTTACCCTGCCAGTACCGGTACGGGACGGGTATACATTTGTCGGGTGGTATACCGGGACGAGTATATTTGCAGAGCAGGTTACAGACGCCAGCAGCATTACTGAGGATAAACAGTTGATTGCGCATTGGCGGCAGAATGCCCCGATGGAACTGAAGTACATGCTCAATCCTGACGGCAGGAGCTACACTTGTATCGGAATCGGTACATATGACGGGAAAAACATTGTGATTCCGGAGCAATATAACGGACTGCCGGTCACTGCGGTCGGGGAGAAAGCTTTTATGGAAATCGGGAGATCAACAGTGTTTCCTTCCCGGCATCGGTCACAACCATTGAAACGGGCGCATTCGCAAAATGCGACTCGCTGTTTGAGATCACCTTCCCGGAAAACAGCGTACTCACAGAGATCGCAGGGGTGGAGTCTAACGAACAGTACGGGGCTTTTTATGGCTGCGTTGTGCTGAAGAAAGTGGAATTCCCGCGCACCGTCCGCACGATCGGTGAATCGGCATTTGAAGACTGCGAGCGCCTCACGGAGATTGTTTTTCACCCGGACGCTGTCCTTACGGAAATCTGTGATTGGGCATTTTATGGCTGTTGTCGGTTGGCTGCGGTTCAGTTTCCCGCCTCTTTGACGGTTATCCGGAAGTCAGCATTCAGCTGCTGCGAAATGCTGAAGACGGTGACTTTTGCAAAGGAAAGTTCTCTGCAGGAGATCGGACAGTCGGCCTTTTCCCTGTGTACGCATCTCACTTCCGTCACTATTCCTGCATCGGTGCGACAGATCGGATCGTTGACCTTCGCGGAATGCCGGAACCTCACACAAGTACTTTTTGAGCCGGACAGCAGTCTGCAGTCGATAGGCCAGGGAGTATTTCTCGATTGCATCACTCTGACCACTGTGCAATTGCCGGAAACCGGCGCATTGACAGAGATCTGCAACTCTGCTTTTATGGGGTGCACAGCCCTGAAGGAGATCCGCCTGCCCTCTTCCGTGACGACACTGGACGACCGTGCATTCACCGGATGCACATCCTTGCAGCGGGTGGAGTTCGCGCCCGGAATCGGCATGGATTCTATTGACAGCGGTATGTTCGGCGGCTGCACGGCACTGACGGAAATTCAGATTCCGGCTGTACGGTATATTGGGGCAAGCGCCTTTTCGGATTGTACTGCATTACGGCAGGTGTCCTTTGCCGGGCAGGATACTTTGGAGTATATCGATAATTTTGCTTTTTCAGGCTGTTCCGCTCTGGATACGGTCAGCATCCCCGCATCCGTGAAGACTATCGGCGCAGGTGCTTTTTTGGGCTGCACTGCGCTTGAAAATCTGACTTTCTGCGCCCCATCGCTGCTTGAAAGCATCGGATTGCGCGCCTTTTCGGACTGCACATCTCTGAAACAGATCGACATCCCGCATTCTGTGACCGAGATTGGTTTGGAAGCCTTTTCGGGATGCTCAGGCATTTCCACAATAGAACTTCCGGAGGGTATGAAGCAGATCTCTGAAAGTATGTTTCAGAGCTGCACCTCTTTGACCAGGCTGGTCTGGCCCGGTGACGAAACAATAAAAGTAATCCAAAGAAATGCATTTGCAGGATGCAGTTCTCTGCGTGAGCTTGATATTTCTGCAACCAAGCTGAGCTTCGGCGGCGGGGTGTTCAGCAATTGTACCGCGTTGACCGAAATAACTCTCCCCTCCGTTTCCTTTTTGCCGACAGAGCTGTTTGACGGATGTACTGCTCTGCGTTCTATTGTGATTCCGGGGGATGTGACCTCTGTCGGAGAGGCCGCTTTCAGGGGCTGCACCGCGCTTTCTTCGGTTACCTTTGAGGACGGTTCTCAGCTCAGTAAGATCGGCGCTTCTGCTTTCCAGGACTGCAGTAGCCTTACAGAACTGGTTCTTCCTGCAACGGTAACTTTTTTAGATGATTATGCGTTTAAAGGATGCCTTGCCCTGAAGGAGCTACGGCTGACGGATCCCGGTGCTTTGCAGGAGTTGGGAAGGGGGACTTTCGCCCGTTGTGCATCTCTGGAGCATTTTGAAATTCCGCCTGCTATTACAAAATTGCCCGAGAGCCTGTTTGAATGGTGTGCCTCTTTGACCGAAATGACCATTCCCGTGCAGGTGACCTATATCGGGAATGATATTTTCAAGGGATGTGAAGCACTCGGGACGCTGATTCTCGAGGACCGGACTGCTTTGCCGGGCGGAATTGGAAACCTGTTTTCGTCGGCCCCTGTATATACGGTTGAAATCCCGGCGTCAGTGATCAGAATCCAGGCCCATGCTTTTTCAGGAGCACTTCAGTTGAGAAGCGTGACATTCGCTCCGGGGAGCAGATTGGAGGAAATCGGGCCGAATGCGTTTGAAAAATGCATCAATCTCAAAGAGATTGATCTGCCCGACAGCGTGCGAGTGATCGATACATATGCTTTTGCGTCGTGCGAGCAGTTAGAGGAGTTCCGGTTCCCGGATGGCGTCGAGTCGGTCAAGGACTGCTTCTTTTCCTGCAATCGGCTGAAAACGGTTTATATTCCTCTTTCGGTTAATTTCATTACATCGAAGGCGTTTGAGTGGTGCGAGTCTTTCACTACAATCCAATACGGCGGTACTCCCGAACAGTGGGCGAAGATTTACGGCGGAGCAGAATATACACATCTGGTGCAGTTTGCCGGGGAGTGACGGAGGAAGACAGCACTATCCCGGTTTTGCAAGTGAAATCGCTGTTTCATGCAAAAACGGCGACATGCACAAGAAATTGCACCATTTTTTTGAAAAATTGGGGTGATAAAAATTCTTATTCCATTGACAAAACCGTCTGAATGTATTATAATGTACGTTGTATCACATTTTTGACGGAATGCCGAAGGGAGAAGGTCGCATGCTCGAATTGTCACCCAAAACCAATCTGCTGGAGCAGAATACTTACCATTACTCGCTGCAGGATGTGGATGAGCCCAACCTGTACCGGGATATTTACAACTATGATGAGGTGCCGAAGCTCTCCTTCAACCATACCCGTGTGCCGCTTGGTATGCCGAAGGAGATCTGGATTACCGATACTTCGTTCCGCGACGGTCAGCAGTCCCAGGCCCCCTATACGGTCAAACAGATTGTGGACCTTTACACCATGCTGTCGCGTCTGGGCGGGCCGCACGGTCTGATCCGGCAAACCGAGTTTTTTGTCTACAGCGAGACCGACCGGGAAGCGATCCGGCGCTGTCAGGACCTGGGGCTGAAGTTCCCGGAGATCACCACCTGGATCCGGGCTTCGCTCAACGATTTCAAGTTGGTCAAGGATATGGGTATTGCCGAGACCGGGATCCTTGTGTCCTGCTCGGATTACCATATTTTCAAGAAGCTGGGCATGACCCGTTCCCAGGCGCTCAACCACTATAAGAAGACGGTTGCGGCCGCGCTGGAGATGGGGATCCGTCCGCGCTGCCATTTTGAGGATGTGACGCGTGCGGACTATTACGGATTTGTGCTGCCGTTTGTATATGAATTGCAGCAGATGAGTACCGATGCGGGAATTCCGATCCGGTTCCGCATGTGCGATACGATGGGGTACGGCGTGCCGTATACTGCGGTGGCGCTGCCGCGTTCGGTAGCAGGGTTGATCTACGGTCTGCAGCATTATGCCGATGTGCCCAGCGACATGATCGAGTGGCACGGACACAACGATTTTTATAACGCTGTTCCCAACGCGACCTGCGCCTGGCTTTACGGCGCCTCGGGCGTCAACTGCTCCATGCTGGGCATCGGGGAACGCACCGGCAATATACCGCTGGAAGCGATGGTGATCCAGTACGCCTCCCTGCGCGGTTCCTTTGACGGAATGGATCCGACCGTGATTACCGAAATTGCGGATTACTTCACGCACGAGATGGGTTATCATATTCCGCCCATGACCCCCTTTGTCGGGGAAAACTTCAATGTGACCCGCGCGGGCATTCATGCCGACGGGCTGATGAAGGATGAGGAAATCTACAACATTTTCAATACGGCGAAACTGCTCAACCGTCCTGCTGCCGTGACCATCACCAATACCTCCGGCCTTGCCGGGATCGCCTACTGGCTCAACACGCATTACCGCCTTTCGGGATCGGATGCAGTCAGCAAGCAGGATCCGCTGGTCGCTCATATCAAGGACTGGGTGGACCGGGAGTATCAGGAAGGCAGACAGACCGCAATCTCCACGGAAGAGATGGAGAAACTGGTGGAAGAATTCAGAAAGCCGGGCGACAGCTTCAGTCACATGAGCCTGTAAGACCCGCGCGGGAAAAGGAGATACAATGGGATATTCAATTGCACAGAAAATCATTCGCGCCCATCTGCTGGAAGGGGAGATGAAAGCAGGGCAGGAAATCGGCCTGCGCATCGACCAGACCCTGACGCAGGATGCAACCGGAACCATGGCGTACCTGGAGTTTGAAGCCATCGGGATTCCGCGGGTGCGTACCGAACTGTCGGTGGCGTATGTGGACCACAACACCCTGCAGTCGGGCTTTGAGAACGCGGACGACCATCTGTACATTCAGTCGGTGGCGAAGAAATACGGTCTGCGGTTTTCCCGCCCGGGCAACGGGATCTGCCATCAGGTGCATCTGGAGCGGTTCGGCAAACCCGGCAAGACCCTGATCGGGTCGGATTCGCACACGCCGACAGGAGGCGGCATCGGTATGCTCGCCATGGGTGCGGGCGGAATGGATGTCGCGGTGGCGATGGGAGGCGGTGCCTACTACATCACCATGCCGAAACTGTATAAGGTCAATCTGACCGGTACCCTGCGTCCCTGGGTGAGCGCAAAAGATATCAGCCTTGAGATCCTGCGCATCCTTTCGGTCAAGGGGGGCGTGGGCGCCATTATTGAGTGGGGCGGAGAAGGCATCCGGCATCTGACCGTGCCGCAGCGCGCCACCATCACCAACATGGGCACCGAGCTCGGCGCCACCACTTCCATTTTCCCCTCTGATGAGGTGACGCGCGCGTTCCTCGCCGCGCAGGGCAGAGAAGAGGACTACATTCCGCTGGAGAGCGATGCAGATGCAGAATATGACCGGGTGATTGACATTGACCTGTCTACCCTGCGTCCTCTGCTCGCCTGCCCGCACAGTCCGGACAATATCCGCGCCGCGGAGGATCTGTCTGATATCAAAGTGGATCAGGTCTGCATCGGTTCGTGCACCAACTCCAGCCTCGCCGATATGCTGAAGGTCGCCGCCATGCTCAAGGGCAGACATATTGCCGATTCGGTGAGTCTTTCGGTTTCTCCCGGGTCGCGTCAGGTGCTGACCATGCTGGCCGATTGCGGCGCTCTTTCCGATATTCTCGAGTCGGGCGCGCGGTTGCTGGAATGCGCCTGCGGTCCCTGCATCGGGATGGGCTTTTCGCCCAATTCGGAAGGGGTTTCGCTCCGTACATTTAACCGCAACTTTGAAGGACGCAGCGGCACCAAGGACGCACAGGTATATCTGGTGTCTCCGGAAGTGGCGGTTGCTTCGGCGCTCACCGGTCATATCACCGACCCGCGCACCCTGGGCGACTGCCCTGAAATCACCTTGCCTGCATCCTTCCGCATTGACGACAGCGCCATTCTGATGCCTGCCGATGAGGAAGAGGCAAAGAATCTCACGGTGCGCCGCGGACCCAATATCAAGCCCATGCCCGAGAGCGTTCCGCTGCCCGATGTCATTGACGCCACCCTGACGCTGAAGGTGGGCGACAATATCACGACCGACCATATCATGCCCGCCGGCGCCAAGATCCTGCCGTACCGTTCCAATATTCCGTACATGTCCCGCTTCTGCTTCTCGGTCTGTGACGAGACCTTCCCGGAGCGTGCGCTTGCTGCCGGAGCATCGGTTGTGGTAGGGGGAAGCAACTACGGTCAGGGTTCTTCGCGCGAGCATGCTGCGCTGGTGCCGCTGTATCTCGGGGTCAAGGCGGTGGTGGCAAAGTCCTTCGCCCGTATTCACGCCGCCAACCTGATCAATGCGGGTATCCTGCCGCTGGTGTTTGAGAATCCCGAAGACTACGACCGGCTGCAGCAGGGGGCCCATGTGCAGTTGAGCGGCCTGCATGCCGCCCTGAAGAGCGGGAAATTCACTTTGCGCGACACCGATACCGGCGCGGAGTATCCGCTGACCGGTTCCTTCTCGGAACGCCAGATCGCCATGCTGATGGCAGGCGGCCTGCTTAAATACACCAAAGGAGTATGAAATGGATAAAATTCAGATGAAAACCCCCCTGGTGGAGATGGACGGAGACGAGATGACCCGTATCATCTGGAAGATGATCAAGGATGAATTACTGCTCCCCTTCATTGATCTGAAGACCGTGTATTTTGACCTGGGTCTGCCCGAGCGTGAACGCACCAAAGACCAAGTTACCATCGACAGCGCCAAGGCCAATATCGAGTACGGCGTGGCGGTCAAATGCGCCACCATTACCCCCAACCGCCAGCGTGTGGAGGAATACAATCTGTCCGAAATGTGGAAAAGCCCCAACGGCACCATCCGCGCCATGCTGGACGGCACCGTGTTCCGTGCGCCCATTCTGATTGATTCGATCCGCCCGGTGGTTCGCAACTGGAAGAAGCCGATCACCATTGCCCGTCATGCCTACGGCGATGTATACAAAGCAACCGAATACCGCGTCCCGGGACCCGGGAAAGCGGAGCTGCTTTTCACCGGGGAAGACGGCACTTCATTCCGGCAGACCGTGTACGATTTTGAGTGCCCGGGCGTTCTGCAGTCCCAGTTCAACAAGGACTCTTCCATCCGCTCGTTTGCACACGCCTGCTTCCGGTTTGCCATTGATACCCGGCAGGATCTCTGGTTCGCTACCAAGGACACCATTTCCAAGCAGTATGATCAGACCTTCAAGCTGATTTTCGAGGAGATCTATGAGAAGGACTACCGCGCGAAGTTCGAGGAGTTGGGAATCACCTATTTCTATACGCTGATTGACGACGCGGTGGCCCGTGTGATCCGCAGTGAGGGCGGGTACATCTGGGCGTGCAAGAATTACGACGGAGATGTGATGAGCGATATGGTCTCCACCGCGTTCGGTTCTCTTGCCATGATGACCTCGGTACTGGTTTCTCCGGACGGCAAGTTCGAGTATGAAGCGGCGCACGGCACAGTCACGCGCCACTATTACCGCTATCTCAAGGGGGAGGAGACTTCCACCAACCCGATGGCGACCATTTACGCCTGGTCGGGTGCTCTGCGCAAGAGAGGCGAGCTGGACGGTCTGTCGGATCTGGTCCGCTTTGCCGATCTGCTGGAGCGTGCCTGCATCGACACGCTGGATGCCGGTATTATGACCCGGGACCTGGTGGGTCTGGTTTCGGAAGGCTATACGGTCACCCCGGTCAATACCCGTCAGTTTATCGCCGCGGTGCGCGAGCGCCTCGCAGCGGTCCTCAGTGCCTGATCGGGTCCGATACGAAGTGCCCCGGGCAGATTTGCCCGGGGCACTTCGTATGTGAAAAATGACAGGGGTTATGACGGCTGAGACGGCTCCTCACTGTCAGAAACGGCAGGGGTTTGGTCCGGCATGGGCACCTTTCTTCGCTTGCGGAAGGTGATAAACTTGGTAAACAGATAGTTGAGCAGGATGATCAGTACCGAGACCAGCACCTTGGCGATCAGGTCATAGAAAGACAGGTGCAGAACCAGGAGGGAAGGCAGGGTATTCTCCAGGACGCCCGACCCCAGCCGCAGGAGCACGAAGGATGCAAAGCGCAACAACAGGGCGACCCCGCTTGAACGCGCGCGGAAGACAAACCGGTCGTTCATGAAAAAAGCGAAAATCACCGCCGCAGCCCAGGCGATCCAGTTGAACACCATCAGCCACAGCGCTTCGTTGCGGGCGTACAGGTCGGCAAACAGGACCCGGGAGAGCATAAACCAGACCGCGAAATTGACGCAGGTGGTGGCGCCGCCCACCACGATATAGCGGATCAGTTCTGCGTGACGCATGCAGAAGGTGAATCCGGGAATCTTCTCAAAGCGTTTTTGCCAGTTGGAAAGCATTGTTTGACTCCGTTTTCGGAAATAGATGGTATCCATTATAGCGCAATCGGCGGGCAAACGCAACACTTTTACCGAATTTGTAAGAAATTTCAAAAAAGTTCACAAAAATAAATTCCGTTATGATATAATAAAAGAAACATGCTCCCGGCAGGTGCCGGAAAGGAGGCGCCGTGTTCGGGTATGTAAAACCCAATCCCGCAGAGCTCTATGTGCGGGAATACGAATTTTATAAGAGCGTCTACTGCGGCGTGTGCCGCAGCATGAAGCGTACCTGCGGCCGCCTGACCGCACTGTCCCTGTCCTACGATTTTGTGTTCCTGGCACTGGTGCGTCTGCTGTATGCCCCGGGCGGGACGCAGTGCAGACACCGGTGCATTGCGCACCCGCTGAAGAAGCGGTGCATGCTGACCGACAGTGCGGTGCTGGATCTGGTGGGAAGGGAAGCGGTTCTGCTGACCTGGCACAAGATCCGGGACGACCTTGCTGACCGGGACTGCGGATTCTTCCGCCGGTGTGCGCTCCGTCTGGCCTCTCCGGTCTATCGCCGCGGCGTCAGACGCGGCGGACTGAACAGCCTGTCGGCGGTATGTGAGGAAAAACTTGCCGCTCTGTCGGAACTGGAGCGGGCGCGAGAGGCTTCCGTGGATGCGCCGGCGCAGCTGTTCGGAGAGTTGCTCGGGGCGGTGTTTGCCTGCGGGCTTGAAGGAGCAGACGCCCGGGTAGCCGGTCAGGTGGGCTTCCACCTTGGGAAATTCATCTATGCCGCCGATGCGGCGGAGGATTTTGCGGCCGATGCCGCAAGCGGATCCTACAATCCGTATGTGTTGCTGTACGGCGGCAGGGCACTTTCCGGCTCGGCACGGGCAGCGGTGCGTTGCGGCCTGCTGCTGGAATTGGAACAGATGGAAAAGGCGGTCCAGCTGCTGCCGTTCGGTGAGCAGAAGGGCATCCGCCATATAATCGAAAATATTTTGTACGACGGTCTGCTGCGGCGTATTTCCTTTCTGGAGGAGGATGGCGGCGCGACCGGAAAGGAAACAACTGCAGTATGAACGATCCTTATAAGGTTCTCGGCGTCTCTCCCTCCGCTACCGATGAGGAGGTGAAGAGCGCCTACCGCGCCCTGGCACGTAAATACCACCCCGACAACTATCCTGCCGATCATCCGCTGGCGGATCTCGCATCTGAAAAGATGAAGGAGATCAACCAGGCGTACGATGAGATTCAGCGTATGCGTGCCGGCGGTGCACGCAATACCGCGGGCGGCAATTCCTATTCCGGTGCTAACGGGCAGACTTATGCCGGCGGTACGGGGGTCTATGCTCAGGTGCGCAACGCGATTAACCGCGGCCGGTTCGGGGAAGCGGAATCCCTGCTCAACGGCGTGCCAGCGGATCAGCAGACGGCGGACTGGCACTACCTGAAGAGTGTGCTGCTGGCGCGCCGCGGATGGATCAACGATGCCATGCGCGAGCTGGAGACTGCCTGCACGATGGATCCGTCCAATGTGGAATATCAGCAGGCAAAGCAGATGTTCAACGGCCGCGGCAACAGTTTTGGCAATATATATTACGGGGACAACAGGCAGACCAGAAATACCGGTTGCTCTACCTGCGACATGTGCCTCGGATTGATGTGCGCTGATTCCTGCTGCGAGTGTATGGGCGGAGATCTGATATCCTGCTGCTGAGCGTACCGATGACTGAGGAGGTGCTGTCATGCAAAAGACGCGTCGGCTTGCACTGGCGGCGCTGATCGCCGCTCTGGGCTCGACCATTATTATTCTGGGCAGTATGCTGCAGGTGCTGGATCTGACGGTGATCTTTGTGGCGGCGCTGCTGGTGCTGTTCGTCCAGATCGAGATGGGGGCTCCGTGGCAGATTCTGGTGTGGCTGGTGACCGCAGTGATATCGGTTCTGCTTGCTCCCGGAAAATTTGCGGCATGGGAGTACGCCCTTTTCGCGGGCGTATATCCCATCATCAAGAACTACTGTGACCGGTTGGGACGCATCCTTTCCTGGGTGCTTAAATTCCTGATCTCCAATATTTTGTTTTTCTCTTCCGTATTCCTGTTTTTGCGTGTGCTGGGCATGGAGGGGGATCTCACCCTGTTCGGGTATACCTTTTCGGAGAGGCAGTATGCCGGCCTTCTGCTGGTGCTGTGCAACCTGATCATGCTGCTGTTTGACTGGTTGCTTACGCGGCTGACTGCGCTGTATGTGTTCCGCTACCGCAGCCGGATTTCCCGTCTGCTCCGCTATTTCAGATAGAAACGACAAAGGACTGTTTATGACAAAAATCGGCTTTATTTCGCTGGGCTGCTCCAAAAATCTGGTGGATACCGAAGTGATGCTGCATCGTCTGGTATCGGAAGGCTTTGAGATTGTGTCCGAGGATATCGATGCGGATGTGATGATCATCAACACCTGCGGCTTTATTGAAAGCGCAAAGCAGGAGGCGATCGACAACATCCTGGATGTGGCATGGCTGAAGAAAAAACGCTCCCTGCGCGGGATCGTGGTGACTGGGTGCCTGGCGCAACGGTATCAGGAACAGATTTTCGAGCAGATGCCCGAGGTAGACGCCCTGGTAGGAGTGGGCAGTCTTGCGGACATCGGGGACGCGGTGCGCGCGGTATTGGCCGGAAAACGGTATTCCTCTTTCCGTCCGCAGGAGAGTGCCCCCATGGGGGGTGACCGGGTGCTGACCACGCCCGATTATACCGCTTATCTCAAGATCGCGGAAGGGTGTGACAACCGCTGTTCCTACTGTGCTATTCCGGGAATCCGGGGGCGCTTCCGTTCGAGAAGCATTGAGGATATTGTCGCGGAAGCGAAAGACCTTGAAAAACTGGGTGTCCGTGAGCTCAATCTGGTGGCGCAGGACACCACCCGCTACGGTCTGGATCTCTACGGTGAATACCGGCTGGCGGAATTGGTGGAGGCCATTACCGCGGCGACCGACATCCCCTGGATCCGCCTGCTGTACTGCTATCCTGACAAAATTACAGACGCTCTGATCCGGCAGCTGCGCGACAATCCGCGCCTGCTGCCCTATATGGATATTCCCATCCAGCATATTTCGGACCCGGTACTGCGCGCGATGAACCGGCACGGAGACAGTGCGCTCATCCGGCAGACCATTCTGCGCCTGCGTGCGGCGGTACCCGATATCACGCTTCGTACCACCGTGATGGTGGGATTCCCAGGCGAGCGGGAAGAGGATTTCACGGCTCTGTGTGAGTTTGTGAAAGAGGCGCGGTTTGACCGCCTGGGCGCGTTTACCTTCTCGCCCGAAGAAGGGACGCCCGCGGCGGAAATGCCTGATCAGATTGACGAGCAGGTCAAGCAGGACCGCTACGATATTCTGATGCAGACGCAGCTGCAGATCAGCGCAGAACTGCAGGAACGCTACATCGGGACCCGCAGGGCCGTGCTGTGTGAAGGATACGATCCCGTGGCGGAATCCTGGTACGGCAGAAGTGCCGCCGATGCGCCCGATGTGGACGGAAAAATCTATTTCCGTGCCGGGAAACTGCCTGTGGCAGAAGGAAAATTCGTGCAGGTGCATATTGAAGAAACCATGGATTACGACCTGATCGGCCGTGCCGTGAAGATGGGACTTTGAGGAGGAATCGTTCATGCAGGACAATCAGACACAGCGGATTATGAATGTGCCCAATATCCTTTCGCTGTTGCGGATGGTGCTGGTGCCCGTGTTTATGGCGTCGGTATTTTATCTGCGGTATCTGACCGGGAATCCCTGGGTGCTGGCATGCGTGCCCGCAGCCCTGTTCGCGGTGACCTCGCTGACCGATATGCTGGACGGAAAGATCGCGCGGCGGTACGGGCTGATCACCGATTTCGGGAAATTCCTGGACCCCCTTGCTGACAAATTCATGGTGTTCGGGGCCCTGATCTGTTTTGTATCAGACGAAGCGTTTGCCCCTTACAGAGGGGTGCTGGTCTGGGTGGCGGCACTGGTGATGCTGCGCGAGTTGGGCGTGACTTCGCTGCGGCTGGTGGTTGCCGCGCGCGGCGTGGTGGTGCCCGCCTCCATCTGGGGAAAACTCAAGACGGTTTCCCAGATTTTCGTGATTCTGTTCCTGTTGCTGGAACCTGCCTTCCGCTCGGGAGCAACCGCGCCGATCGCCTACGCGGCGATGGCGGTCATGTGTGTGACCACCCTGTTTTCGGGCATTGATTATCTGCGTGCCCTGTGGCCCTATGTAGCAGGGAAGAAGTAAACAGGAACAGCACCCCGGGGAAATCCCATACAGGGAACCCTCGGCCGGTTTTGCCAGTCATCGGATCGGTGCCGCATCCCCCGGAAGTTGTTCCGGTCCTCTTTTTTCCGGTGCGGGGTTCCGGGAACAGACCGCCCGGGACGGGATTTTCAAAGAATGCGGAAAAACCTCTTTACAAAATACAAGGTTTGTGGTATAATACAGTTTGATTGACCTGAGTCCCGGTTTTCGGATCAAGGGCGTGGAATTCCGCGCCGTTTCACCCACCCCTGACTGAGACACAGGCAAAAGATATGCGCACAGCGCAGAAAGGTGAAAACAATGGAAAAGGAACGCAAGCAACAGATTATCGCGGAAAACAGACTCAAGGAGAACGATACCGGTTCGCCCGAGGTGCAGATCGCCATTCTGACCGACCGGATCAACACCCTGACCGAGCACATGAAGAAGAACCCGAAGGACTTCCATTCGCAGAGAGGCCTTCTGAAAATGGTCGGTCACAGAAAGAACCTGCTCAACTATCTGGCAAAGAAAGATATTGAGCGGTACCGCGAAATCGTAAAGAAACTGGGTCTGCGCAAGTAAGACCTGCACACGGAGACGGGGACGGAAGCGTTCCCGTCTTCGGTGCGCTGATACCGCCTTGCCGTCGGGAATTAGCAATTAACTATGCGTCCGGATTTCCACGGGGGTATAGATAACTGCTATATCCTGCGGCATGAAAAAAATGCACGGAGGATTAAACATGGGAGCAAAAGTAAAAACATTTGACAACTACAAGGTGTACCGTTACACCTATGCCGGCCGTCCGCTGGTGGTGGAAACCGGCAAACTGGCAGGACTGGCGAACGGTTCCTGCCTGATTCGCTACGGCGACACGGTGGTGCTGGCGTGCGCGACCGCTTCGGCGGCGCCCCGTGAGGGCATCGATTTTCTGCCGCTGTCGGTGGACTATAATGAGAAGATGTACGCCGTGGGTAAGATTCCCGGCGGCTATCTGAAACGGGAAGGTAAGCCTTCTGAGAAGGCGGTTCTCACATCGCGCGTGATCGACCGTCCGATCCGTCCTCTCTTTCCGAAAGATCTGCGCAACGATGTTGCCATCACGCTGGAAGTGATGAGTGTCGATCAGGACTGCTCGCCCGAAATCGCCGCCATGATCGGCGCATCGATCGCGCTGTCCATTTCGGATATTCCGTGGAACGGACCGATCGGCGGAGCCTTTATCGGACTGGTAGACGGGAAAATTGTGATCAACCCCACACAGGAAGAGCGCAAGAAGAGCACCCTTGAGCTGACAGTTGCAGCATCGCAGGAGAAGGTGGTCATGATCGAGGCGGGCGCGCAGGAAGTGTCCGACGAAGATATGTTTGACGCCATTATGGAAGGTCACCGGGTGATCCGCGATCTGCTCGGCTTCATCCGCGGCATTGTCGAAGAGATCGGCAAACCCAAATTTGCCTATGCTTCGGGTGAATTGGATCATGACATGTTCGATGAGATTTTTGCCTACAGCGAGGCGCGCATCATGGAGGCGCTGGACACCGACGACAAGAATGTCAGAGACGCGAAGATGCAGCCCATTATTGAGGACATTGCCGCAACCTTCGGTGACAAGTACGAAAACCTGTCCGTGATGCTGCCCGAGTTGATCTACAAGATGCAGAAAAAGATTGTGCGTCGCTGGCTGATCAACGATAAGAAGCGTGTGGATGGCCGGCGTATGGACGAGATCCGCCCGCTTGCGGCTGAGGTTGGTCTGCTCCCCCGTGCGCACGGCAGCGGACTCTTTACCCGCGGTCAGACGCAGGTGCTGACGGTCGCAACCCTGGGCACCATCGGGGAAGCGCAGAAACTGGACGGCATTGACGACGAAGATTCCAAACGGTATATGCATCAGTACAACATGCCGGGCTACTCGGTCGGAGAAGCCAAGGCTGCACGCAGCCCCGGACGGCGTGAGATCGGTCACGGCGCTCTTGCCGAGCGTTCGCTGGTTCCGGTTCTGCCTTCCGTAGAAGAATTCCCGTATGCCATCCGACTGGTCTCCGAGGTGGTAAGTTCCAACGGTTCCACTTCCCAGGCTTCCGTTTGCGGTTCTACGCTTGCCCTGATGGATGCAGGCGTGCCGATCAAGGCCCCGGTCGCGGGGATCTCCTGCGGTCTGATCACCGAGGATGACGGCAGCTGGACTACTATGATCGATATCCAGGGGCTGGAAGACTTCTACGGAGACATGGACTTCAAGGTGGCAGGTACCCACAAGGGCATCACCTCGATCCAGATGGACCTCAAGATCGATGGCCTGACCCCCGAAATCATCCGTGCGGCTCTGGAAACCACGCACAAGGGACGCGATTATATCATTGACGAGGTCCTGCTCAAAGCGATTGAAAAGCCGCGTGCGCAGGTGAGCGAATACGCTCCCAAGATGATTTCCATGAAGATCAATCCCGACAAGATCCGTGAAGTAATCGGATCCGGCGGAAAGGTGATCCAGAAGATCGTTGCGGACACCGGTGCGAAGATCGATATTGAGGACGACGGATCCGTGTTTATCTCCGCCATTCGCAGCGAGAGCATCAACATGGCGAAAGCCATTATTGACGCCATTGTGTTCGAGCCGGTGGTCGGTGAGACCTATGAGGGAACGGTGACCCGGATTATTCCGATCGGTGCGTTTGTTGAATATGCGCCGGGGAAGGAAGGAATGGTTCATATCTCGAAACTGGCTCCGACCCGTACGGAGAAAGTGGAAGATGTGGTCCAGGTGGGCGATACAGTCCGTGTCAAGTATCTGGGAACAGATGAGAAGGGCAGAATGAATCTCTCCATGAGAGACGCTGCTCCCAAAGCATAACAAAAGGCAAGTCCTGACAGATGAAACACCCCGGATGGGAGAACCCGTCCGGGGTGTTTTATGTAAGGTAGCTCAGGCCAGTCTCAACAGAGCAGAGGAAATCCTTTCGTGATCCGACATCAGGAAGCGCAGCATTTCGGTGCGCCAGTGAGCGAAATCCAGATAGGCGCGCCGCTTGGGAGAATCCGAGGAAAGGTATTGCCGGTATCCGTAATTGCTGCGTGCCAGCTGGTA
This sequence comes from uncultured bacterium, assembly GCA_949293405.1. Classification (GTDB taxonomy): domain Bacteria; phylum Bacillota; class Clostridia; order Oscillospirales; family CAG-272; genus UBA1740. The sequence goes on from CASFDI010000037.1 coordinate 15,467, forward strand.
GAGATAGAGGTAGGGCGCGGCACGCAGATCATCCTCTGTAAGCGGAAGGTAAAGCATGTAGGAGCGGAAAAAGGAGGTCAACCGGTCGAGATCCATTTCCGCCGGGTTTTTGCAGTCGTGCAGGGACTGCGCATAAAACCGCATCAGCTCCCAAACCACGGGCAGCCGGGCGGCATCGGTAAAATCGATGACCGAAAGCTCATCCGCCTGGCCGGATATCAGCTGCAGGCAGTTGTAGTCGCCGTGGGAGTTGCGGTAGGTGAGATTTCCGAACTGCTCCGGAAGCGATCCGACCGTCAGAGCGGCCTGGCTCTTGAACTGCAGGTCCGCGCGTGTGCGGCGCATGGCAGGGGTGTTTCTGGAAAAGTGCGGGTCTTCCGCCAGGGCAAGCAGGTCCTTCGATTTCCGCTTGGGATTATAGCGTGAAAACCAGTCCTGATCCATGGAAGAAGGAAGGTCGAAGGGGTCAAGGGCAGTATGGATATGGGCGAGCAGCGCAGCGGCGCGCGGCAGCAGTCTGCCGGGAAAACTGTGTGATCTGTAAACAATTCCGGTCAGATAGCGCTCCAGAATAATGACCCTCCCTTCAGAAGAAAACTGACTCTCTCCCGTCTTGGTGGTCAGAATTTCAGCGGTCGGGATACCGGCGTTCAGCAGATGGCGGTTCAGCTTGATTTCACGCTCAACTTCGGCAGGATCGGTCTTGTGCAGGTGCTCTTTCAGCAGATAACTGTCACCGTCACAGGTGATGTGAAAACAGTTTGCGCTTCCTTGCTGCAACGGGACCACCGTGTCGGCATGCAGCCCATAGTGGCGTGAGAGGATTTCCCGGATCATCTCTGTCGTGAGTAAAGTGGATTCCAGTCCCATAACATCACCGCTTTCTGTTACATTCTGTCATGCTGTAATCGCCGGAACAGACGGAAAAACAGTTGCCGATTACAACCTTGTATTCATATTATATCATGATGATGAACGCATTGCAACCGACCTGTTACTTTTTTTGTAAAAAAAGGTCGTCCGGACTTCGGACGCTGAAATGCACACTGCTTTTACTGTTGCATCTGCACGCAAGTGCGCTCCGCTTTGCAGTTATTTCATGTACAACAACTGAAAATGAAAACAGTTATTTGCGTATTTTCGGGCGATACAGGCTATGAAGGCGGAACCCGCTCCGGGTGTCGCTCCGGGTGCCGCTCCGGTTGTATACAACACACAACGCCTGCGCAGAACAACCGGACGGCTGTTGCACACAGGCGTAATGTTTTCTTTACATTTTTTGCTTTTCAAAAGGCACTTTATGACGGAAACTGCAGAATGTTACTTCTCGGTTCTCGACAGGTTGGTCCGCATTTTTGCAATGGTATTGAGAAACTGCTCCATCTCCTCCGGCGTGATTCCCTCCGTCAGCAGATGATTCCATTCGCGCATGGCGCCCGCAAGTGCACGGCGGCAGGAATGAGCGGCTTCCGTCGGGACCAACTGTTTGTACCGTGCATCGGTACCGCCGGTCTCACGACGCAGATAACCTTTCCTCTCCAGCTGTGCGATCAGGACACTTGCTGTGGAGGCACGCATGGAAAATTCCCGCTCGATCTGTTTCTGATAAACGGCTCCTTTTGCCTGTGCACGCAGGATGAACAGCAGAATTCTGCTCTGGGTATGAGTCAGGTCGCG
>CASFDI010000038.1 GCA_949293405.1 uncultured bacterium
TTTTCGAGTGGTGTCAGTTTTGTTTTTGTTTGAATACGTTCGTTGTTGTAGAACTGGATGTATGCACCTATGAGGAGACGCGCCTCCTCATAGGTGCGGATTTTCGCACGGTAAATACACTCGGTTTTGAGGATAGAGAAAAAATTTTCTGCTAATGCATTGTCATAAGGGTTCGCACGTCTTGACATTGACGGTGTAATATGATAAGATTTTGTTAGGCTATAATACGCTTGCGAGGTGTACTGAAAGCCTTGGTCACTGTGGAGCTGCAACTCTGCGGTGACCTTTTCCTTTCTCTTAGCTGCTCTGATCGTGGAGAGCACGAGATTGATATTCTGTTCTGTACCTGTTTTGTAGGAAACGATACTGTTGTCATAGAGGTCGCGAATGACCGAAAGATATAGTACGCCCTGTCCAGTCTTTATGTACGAAATGTCCGTTACCCATTTCTGATTCGGTCGTTCGGCACGGAAATTTCTATTAAGCAAATTGGGATATCTATGAAGATATTCACCGTAATTGCGGTATTTCTTACGACGAACAGCAGAAAGCAGATTGTATTTCTGCATAACGCGAAGAACTGTCTTAGGATCCTTATGTATTCCTTGCCTTTCAAGCCATATGTGTACTCTACGGTATCCGTAGGTACTGTAGCTATGCTCCTGACACTCTCGGATCTTCTCGGCAAGAGGCAGATCCCATGCGGGTGTATTCATTCTCTTGATATAGTCATAGTAGCCACTTCTCGATACCTCAAAGAACCGGCACATCCCGCTGATTGAATATTTATCCTTATGACGATAGATCACCATATATTTTACGCTTGTCCTCACTTCCTTTCTGTGAGCGAGAGAAAATCCCGCATCAGTTCATTTTCCATTTCTAATTGCTTGATTCGCGCTTCCTTCCGAGCCAACTTGTAGCGCAGGTCGGAAAGCTTATCTTCTTCCGTTACTATGCTATCCTTGGCTGGTCTACCTTTCTTCCTGATTGCTATTCCTGCGGCTATTTTCTCTTGACGACGATTGTAATTGGTGATGAAATTCTCCATCTGTTTTATACTGAATCCAAATTTTTCGCATATTTCTCGTCTCGTTTTTCCTTGCGTTCTTAATTTCAAGATTTCTTTTTCATAATCTTGTATGTGTCGATATCCTCTGGGCATAACAAAACCTCCTATCGTAGTTACTTTAATTCTACCATAGGAGGCTCTTTTTTTCAATTGTCCGTGTTTAACGGACTTGTGCACCTGCCACGGCAGGAGCGCCCCTTTTTATTTGTCCGTCAGTATCCGTACCGCTGCAGCAACCTGTAGCGTGCCGCTTCGTCCGCATCGGCACAGCGGGCAAGCAGCGTGCGGCGTGCAGAATCGAAATCAATTTCTCCGCACTCTGCCAGCCGGTGCATCACCCGGCGCACCAGTGCGGCCTCATATCCCTTGGCGGCACAGCCGGCCAGCACACGCCGCGGTCCCCAAAGCCGGCGCATCACCAGCTCGGGCACCAGGCGCTCCAGCGCTTCTTCTTCCCGGATATAACCGTTTTGCTGCATCTGGGTAACCGCCTGTCTTGCATGTGCAGGGGAAACCCCCTTGGAAATCAGTTTCCGATATAACCCCAAGCGGCTGTTATCTCCTGCGGCCAGAATGGCAAGTGCGCGGTGCTCCGCCTCGCACGCCCCTGCCGCATCCGAAAAAGCGGCATACTGCTCCCCGGTCAGCATATCGCGGGCAGACAGTGCACGCGCGGCGCGGGCCGCCTCACCGCACAGACGCATCCTTCGCCGTGCGGTACCGTCGCGCACCGTCAGAAACACTTCCTCATCGGCAAGCGAGGCGCGTACCGACAGGACCTCATAACCGTCACTGCACATCCGCTACTTCAAACTCACCCAGGTCAAACTCTTCCTCACCGCCTGCCGGGAATTCTTCCTCTCCCTCGAGCCGGTCGGAGGCATTGAGAATTGCCGAGGAAAGCTGATCCATCAGTTCCGGCTCGCTCTCCAGATATTTGCGGGCGTTGTCTTTTCCCTGTCCCAGACGCTGCCCCTGGTATGCAAACCAGGATCCGCTCTTCTCAATGATACCCGCTGCGACACCCAGATCCAGAATTTCAGATGACTTGGAAATACCGGTGCCGTACAGTATATCAAACTCCGCTGTTTTGAAGGGCGGGGCGACCTTGTTTTTCACAACCTTGCACTTGACACGGTTCCCGTATACTTCGGTGCCGTTCTTGAGGCTTTCGCTCTTGCGGATCTCAATACGCACCGACGCATAGAACTTGAGCGCGCGGCCGCCCGGGGTCACCTCGGGATTTCCGTACGAGACGCCCACCTTCTCACGCAGCTGGTTGATGAAGATCACAACGGTGTTGGATTTTGCAATAGAACCCGACAGTTTGCGCATGGCCTGGCTCATCAGACGCGCCTGCACACCCACATGGGATGCGCCCATGTCCCCGTCAATCTCCTGCCGGGGAACCAGTGCCGCCACCGAGTCCACCACAATGATATCAATTGCCCCCGAGTTGACCAGCGCTTCCGCAATCTCCAGCGCCTGCTCTCCGCAGTCAGGCTGCGAAACCAGCAGGTTGTTGATATCCACTCCCAGATGCTTGGCATAGATCGGATCCAGGGCATGCTCCGCATCAATAAAGGCCGCTTCCCCGCCCAGTTTCTGCACCTCGGCAATCACATGCAGGGCAACCGTGGTTTTACCTGAAGATTCCGGCCCGAAAATCTCGATGATCCGTCCCCGCGGCACACCGCCGATCCCCAGCGCCATATCCAGCGTCAGTGAACCGGTTGAAACTGCGCTGACATTCATGTTGGCGTTTTCTCCCAGGCGCATGATTGATCCCTTCCCACATGCATGCTCAATGCGGGAAATCACGGTTTCCAGCGCGGCTTTTTTGCTGTCCTTTCCGCCCGCGTCCGCGGCGCTTTTTGCATTTTTCTTTTTTTCAGCTGCCATGACCTGACTCCTTTTTCTCTTTGTTGAGAACAGTATATCACAATTGATGTCCCATTAACAGGACTTTGTTAGGGCGCAGAGGTCTGCGGCGCAGGCGTCAGAGCTGAATTCTGACAGCGCCTTCCCGTCTGATACGCAGAACCATGGCCGCGCCTTCACCGAATACGGCGTCCATCTGCCTGCAATACTGCTGCGCCAGTTCTTCTTTTACAAAAGCCTGGATCGTCCCGGCGAATCCGCCGCCATGTACCCGCCAGGCACACTCTTTACCGTCGAGGAACAACTCGGTCAGAGCAAGCGCCAGCGAAAGCCCCTGCTCGCGCACATTGATCGTGGTGTAGACATTCTGCAGATAGCGGAAAGAGGAATTACCGGACGCAAGCACGCCCTTGAGAAATGCAGACACATCCTGCGCGCGCAAGGCGGCTGTCTGGTTCTTTACCCGTTCGTTTTCCTCGATGAAATGAATGGCGCGCAGAATCGCGCGGTCACCCGTCACCGGACGCAGGGCGGGAATGGATGCAATCAACTGCTCCATGGTAATGCCGCGCAGCACCTGCTTACCGAAGAATGCCGCCACCTGTTTCATCTCTGCGGGCACCGAAGCATAGTCGGCGTTGAGATCGGCATGGTTGCCGCCCGTATTGACGATCACCAGCACATATCCCGCATCGGTCAGGGAAAAATCGATCGGTTCCAGAACCGGATTTCCGGGATCCTCAAAATCAATCGCCACAAATCCACCTACCGCACACGCCATCTGATCCATCAGACCGCAGGGCTTGCCGAAATAAACATTTTCCGCATACTGGGCGATTTTGGCCAGTTCCTGATTTTCCAGTCTTCCGCCGTTGTACAGATGGTTGAAGATATTGCCCACCATCACCTCGAACGCGGCCGAAGAGGAAATGCCCGACCCCTTGAGCACCTGGGTGGTGGTATAGGCACAGAAGCCGCCCACCTGGCCCCCTCTTTTGCGCAAGCCGTCCGCCACTCCGGCAATCAGTGCCTCCGAGGTATAGCGCGGAAATGCGTCCGGATCGTCGGTTTTACTCAGATCCACCCGGTCTTCCGGATACCCCTCACTCTTAAAGCAGATCATGGGTTCTTCCGCAGGTGCCGCAACCGCAATGATGTCCCGGTCAATCGCGCCCGCCAGCACGCGCCCGTGATTGTGGTCCGTGTGATTGCCCGAAATTTCACTGCGCCCCGGAACGGACAGGAGGCAGACTCCCTCTCTGTCTCCGTACAGATCAATAAAAGCCCGCACCGCACTCAGATAGCGCTCACACTGTGCCGCCGTATCCGCATACAGGTGCTCATAACCGGACAGCCGGTTTTCACAAATGCGTTGAATCAGATCAGATGCTTTCATATCGTTTTATCCTCAGTGTTGTGATTTTCATTTCAAGTGCCGCAACCGGCGGCAGGGGGTAACCGGTCAGCAGGTGCAAAACTCCGCCCATGCGGCAATCACCCGATCGGCCAGGCGGTCGGTCGGCAGGCACCTGCCCTCCTGATCAGCGTAAATCCGGACCAGTCCGGGTGTTTGGGAAAACCAGGTCAGCTGGCGCTTGGCATACCGGCGCGTTGCGGTCTTCAGGCGCTGTGTCGCCGCCTCAAGCGGCTCTTCCCCATGCAGATACGGGACCAGCTCCTTGTACCCGATGGCCTGCGCCACGGTGGACTGTTCTCTCAGCCATCCGGCTGTCTCGGCACGGCGCGCTTCCCCGACCAGTCCTTCCGCCAGCATCTGATCCACCCTGCGGTCGATCCGTTCATACAGAAGAGCACGGTCTGAAAACCAAAGCCCCACCGTCAGAAAATCCACCCGGGGTGGGGTCTTATTTGTACGGGCATCCCATTGGCTTTTCGGTATGCCGGTCCACTCGTAAATCTCCAGGGCACGCACCACCCGGCGCACATTGTGGGGATGGCATGCGGCAGCCTGAACGGGATCCACCTGGAGCAGGCGTCCGTACAGCCGTTCCGGCCCGCCCGGCATCTCCGCCTCGGCAAGCAGGCGCTCCCGCACGGTGGCAGAGCCCGACAGTTCGGCGTCGTGCCGGGCACGGCGCACTGCCTCAAGGTACAGACCGGTTCCCCCGCAGAAGACCGGAACCCGCCCCCTTGCCGCAATGTCACAGGCACAGGTATAGGCATCTTCCCCGTACTGGGCCGCGCTGTACACAGCATCCGGGGTCAGGATATCCAGCAGATGGTGCGGCACTGCCGCCTGTTCCTGCGGGGTGGGTTTTGCGGTTCCGATATCCAGACCACGGTAAATCTGCATGGAATCACAGGAGATGATTTCCCCTCCGATCCGCTGCGCCACCGCAATTGCCAGTGCGGTTTTCCCGGAGGCGGTCGGCCCCACAATTGCCAAAGCTTTCATACCGTTTTCCTGTTTTGATTCTTTCTTTGAAGAAGCACCGGTTCCGCAACGCGGGACCGGTGCTTACACCCTGATGCCGTATATGGGCTATCAGAGCGGAGAGGCACTGAAGAATTTCTCCACTTCCTCGGCTGTCGGGATCGAAGAAGACGCACCCGCGCGGGTGACGGTCAACGCTCCCACCGCATTGGCAATCTTGCAGGCTTCCACTGCATTGCCGCCGTTGCGTACATAAGCCATGGCGAGCCCCGCCATAAAGGCGTCCCCGGCAGCAGTCGTATCCACCACCTCAACCCGATATGCCGACAGCATATTGGTCAGAGAGCCATTGAGAACGAATGCACCCTTGTTCCCCAGTTTCAGGACATAGGCCTTCGCCTTGACCATCCGGGACAGTGCAATCGCCGCTTTCATGCAGGAAGCATGCCCGGTAGGCTGAATGCCGGTAAAGGCCATGGTTTCGGTCTCGTTGGGAGAGAAAATATCCACTTCCGGAAGATCGCCCAGCGGGTAATCCGGGCTGGCAGGCGCCGCATCCAGAATCACCGGAATGCCTCTTGCTTTCGCCATTTTTGCAGCTGCCACCGTGGTGGCAAACGGGATCTCAAACTGCAGGCACACTGCTTCCGGCTTCGTATCCAGCGCTTCCTCCACATCGCCCAGTGTAATGCAACGGTTGGCGCCCGGGTACACCACAATTCTGTTGGCCCCCGATTCCTCCACCATAATGGCTGCCTGACCGGTGGGAATCTTATCCTCCACTTTGATACAGGATGTGTTGATCCCGAACGATTCGTACAGTTCGTACAGTTTTTGTCCGTTCAGGTCTTTCCCCAGGCGTGTACAGAAAATACTTTCCGCGCCCAGTTTTGCAAGCGCAACAGCGCAGTTTGCCCCTTTTCCGCCCGGAATATAGGAAACGGTTCCGCTGTCCAGCACCGTCTCGCCTTCACTCGGGATCCGGGACATCCGCATCACCAGGTCCATGTTTGCGCTTCCAATTGTCAGAATTCTCGGTTGCATGATCGTCCTCCTTATTCCAAAACGGCCGTCAGACAATCCGCTCCTGCGCCTTACGACGCCCGGGCGGTCGTGCCGGACGGCACCCTTTAATCTGAATCGTCTTCTTCTTTCCGGATGCGGTAGTTTCTGAGTTTCAGATAGGATGAAATGTCGGGCTCTTCTTCGGAATCATCCGATTCGTCCGGAGCATCCCCGTCTTCGTCATCCGCTCCAACCTCTGTCTTCTCATCTGCAGGATCTTCTTCATCTGCCGCATCCCATGGCAAATCTTCATCGAAGTCTTGCTCTTCTTCAGAGTCTTCTTCCTCTTCAGAGTTTTCTTCCTCTTCCTCGGAACCTTCCTCCTCGGAGTCTTCTTCTTCCTCGGAGTCTTCCTCCTCTTCGGAGTCTTCCTCTTCTTCAGAGTCTTCCTCTTCTTCGGAGTCCTCCTCCGCGGAACCTTCCTCCTCCTCGGAGTCTTCTTCTTCTTCCTCGGAGTCTTCCTCCTCTTCGGAGTATTCCTCCTCTTCAAAGTCCTCTTCCTCATCCGAAGCGGAGACCGTAATTTCTACCTGCGGATCATCCCACGGGACATCCTGTTCCGAAGGCCGCTCCTCTTCTTCCGGTTCATATTCCGGAACCGAGTCAATTGCTACGGGTTCCGGCTCCTCCTCCGGAACAGAGGCGTTCCGGGAAAATGTCTGAGCAACACCCTCGCAAGCAGGCCGGTACGCAGACTGCTCGCTCCCGACAGCACGCTCTGCCGCATACGGCCGGTCCGTGCAGGACACCGGTTCCTCCACGGGCAAATCAGGAGTCCCGGATGCAGAAAACTCATCCCGGGTAAAATTCGGATCCGATGCCTCTTCCGTATCCGGCTTTTGAATACCGGCGTTCTGAGCAGAATCCAAAGCGATCTGTACCACCTGTTCCGGCTGCTCCGAATGTAACTGCCCATCAGATTCCAAAGTCACAGACTCTCTCGTGCCGTTACCGGACGCGGACGGCGCCTCTGCCGTTCGCACGGAGTCAGTATGCCTGTCCCGCGACGAACCGAACACTTCCTGTGCTGTGGCTGAATGCGAAACCGGCCGGGCCGAAGACTGCGGAGCAGAAGACGGGGGAGCCGGCGGAACCTCTCCGGGGGGTTGATCCGGAGAAATTTGGGGCGTGCGGCGCGTCAAAGGCGCCGAAAGAAAAGACCAGTCTGTATGACGTTGGTGTTCCGCAGGCGCAGGGTCAGGGTCCGGATCTTCCGGACCTTCCTCCTGTTCGCGGTCGCCCGCGCCGTGCTCCGCACCGGTTTGCGGTGCAGGCACAGCAGTATGTACCGAGTTGTTCTGTCGCGCCCCCATCACAATGTGACGGAATCCGGGATCCACATCCGCAGCAAGAGTGCCCTCCCGGCTGCGGCAGGTGAAGATCATACACTGGATGCCTCCCTCACACAGCACACGCAGGGCCCGCATGGTGGCAAGCGCCCGGTTGGAATCCTGATGCGCAAAGCTCTCGTCAAAGCACAGAGGCGGACTTTCACGGTACAGCAGATCGATCAGGGACAACCGCAATGCGATGTAAGCCAGATCGCGCGTCCCTCCGCTCAGAAAGTCAGCGGAATGCTCTTCGTCATTGACGCAGAAATTCACATTCAGAGTTCCGTCAACCCGGATCCCGTTGTATTTTCCGGAGGTCATTGCCTGCATCAGCGCTTTGGCATAGGACGCCAGGCGCGGAGTCACCTCTGTCTTCAGTCTATCCTCTGCTCCGCCGATCGCATCCAGGGCTGTGGAGATGGCACGGTACTGTTCGAGCAATCCGGAAAGCTGAATCTCAAGCGACATGATCTTTTCCACAATGGAAGCCGTATTTTCGGCGCGCAGTTTCTTCTGAATCAGTCCCTCTTCCAGCTCTCTGCGTTCCGCTTCCTGTTTGATCGCCTGGACATGGGCGTCATCCATCCGACGCTCCAGTTCCTCGGGCGTGACCCCTTTCAGCGCCACCCGCAATTCGGAGGGAAGGCTGTCGCGCAGCCGGTCCTCATCCACGCCCGACAGACGGCTGCCAAGCTCGCGCACCGTGGCACGGTCCTGCTCCAGCTGAGCCTGCCGTTCGGCAACGGTATTGAGATAACCTGCCAGTTCCTGCTCCACGCTGTCAAGATATTCGTTGAAGCCGCCGGCTGGCAGCGCTTTTCCCCAGCGCAACAACACTTTCGACAGAGAATCCAGCGTGGCGAAATAAATTTTACGGGTGCGGTCGTAATCTTCTTCCGCCTTGGTGATTTCGGTAATCTGATCGGCAAGTTCATGCCGCAGCGCCGCTAAACCGCGCATCGAGGCACGCAGTTCCCCGGCATTGGAAGCTCCGTAGTCGGAAAGAAAATCGCGCAACGAATCCAACGCGCGCCGGGACCTGAAAGCAAACAGCACCCCTGCGCCGAACAGAACCGCCGTTCCGGCGATCCACAGAGCAATCGGCAGAATCCCCGGCCGCATGGGAACCAGATAGACAAATCCCAGCGCCACAGAAGCTGCCGAAAGCAGAATGCATACCACCGCAAGGATCACCGAAAGCATGACGGCGCTCTGATGGGAACGGTAATTGAATTCTACCTGTTTCTCGCCGCCGTGACGGTCCACGCGACGGATCAGTTTCTCCTTTTCACGGTCCGAACTGTACTTGACATTGAGTTCTTCCAGGCGGCTTTCGGCATCCCGGAACGCATTGTACGAATCGCTGAGTACCCTGCGGTTGATGGCCAGCTCGTTGGCATACTCCTTATCGGGAATAAAACCGTCAAAGGCAAAACTCTGGCGGTATTCATTGATGCGTTCCTGCGCGTTTTCCAGTCGCCCCTGTGCGGCATGCAGCTCTTCGAAAGCGTCCAGCAATGCTGAAGTTTTCAGACTGCGGCGCAGAGTGGACAGGTGCTCCGCTTCCTTCTCGGAGTCCACGCGGCGACGGCGCAGTTTCGCAACTTCCGCCTCACCCGCCAGGATCTCATGATTGAGCCGCTCGGCTTCCTCGCGCCTCTCACACAACTCCTGAGCCTTGCGTTTGAGTTCTTCCAGGATTCCGCTGTCTCCTTCCTCGGAGATCAGCGCATGTCGGATCCGGTTCATCTCCCGCGCGGCCGTGCGGGAATTGATGGTCTCATCGCCCGAGAAGAGCAGGTTTTCTATAGCGCGCTGCATGCGCTCTTCCCCCACCCTGGTATCCGCAAGCTGACCGATATAGGCGGTGTTGCAGAATACTTCGGGAGAGATGGCAAAGAAATATTCCCCCGCGCTCTTACGGCTGACCACCGCACCGGTCTCCAGGTCCATGATCGAACCGCGGTCGGTGCTGACCTCCTGCCCGGCGATGGTATTGAGCGCGGAATACCGTTCAATCCGATAATGCTTACCGTTGGCAAACACCACCATACTGCCCTCGGCAGTCCCGCTCTGCCAACTGATCCGACGGTGCCGCTCATCCGGTTCACCCGGCAGACGGTCGCGGTCATCGGTATCGGTAAAACCGTACAGCATGAACCGGATGAATGCCGCCAGGGTGGATTTACCCGACTCGTTGCTGCCCTCGATCACATTCAGACCTTTGCCCATGCGCAATTCGCAATCGTGCAGCATGCCGAAATGACGGATGGATATGCTCTCAATGATCATTTGGATCTCTCCCTTCCGTTCCGCTCAAAAAGCCGATGGCGCGTTCCACGGCGTCTTTGGAATCGTACCAGGGTTCCTCCTGGTAGCGGTAATCGAATTTCTTGCAGTACCAGCTGACATCTGTGCACAGCTTCTCAAAATAGGTCATCACAACCTGCTGCGCCTCTTTCGCAAAGGCGGCAAACCGCTTCTTCGGAAGTTTGCGTTCCCCCTGCTGCAGCAGCCGTCTGTAATGCGGCAGGCAGAAACGGGGCTGTGCGGCAAATTTCTCCCGGAAGGCAGGATCACTCTCCCAGAGCAGCAGCACGGTATCCACCATCCGGGACAGGTGAAACTCTATGCGCTCGCAGACATAGCACGACGACTCCAAAGCGGCAAGGTCGCGCACGGTTGCTGCAGGCTTGTGCAGCAGGGCGGCCGGTCCGCCGGGCGCGATGCGGGAGCGCCATTCGGACAGATGACTCTCCAGCATCAGTGCAAGTCCCAGGCGGTTCTTGCGCCGGCACATTTTCCCGAAATGATCGGCACAGAAGCCTGTCCGGTTGGTGCGGATGCGGACATCCGGTTCCATCATGGCGGCGCCGAGGATCCGTTCCAGTTCATTCTCTTCCAGTCTCCGGTACAGCGAGCAGACCGGGCATCCGTCCTCGGGATGCTCCAGTGCCAGATCAAATGCCTCGTTGACCGGAATGGTATAGATCTGCTCCACAATACCCTCCCGCCTGTTCAATATAGTTCTATTATACAACGAATTCTACCGCATTGCAAGCATAACTTCTCCGCAATGCAGAAAACCGGGAATTTTTTTCAAAGATGTTGACAGCGCCCTGAGAAACCGGTATCATAAATACTGTGGATTCTGCCTTCTTGCAGAAGGCATCCAAGTTATAGCCGGGAGGGGTGCAGGATGAACATTTCGGTTTTGATGGAAAACCGCGCATCTGCCGGATTTGCATCCGAACACGGACTCAGTCTCTATATCGAAACCGGAGGGCAGCGCATCCTGTTTGACGCAGGAGAATCGGGCGCTTTTGCGGACAATGCCGCACGCATGAATGTTGATCTTTCGGCTGTCACTTTTGCGGTTCTCTCCCATGCGCACCACGACCACAGCGGCGGCATGCTGCGCTTTCTGGAGCTCAACCGCGATGCCCCGGTATATGTCAGCCGCTATGCACACCTGCCCTGCAGCAATGCTGCCGGGAAACCACTTTCGGCCGATCCAGCCCTGTTCCGGTCCGGACGCACGGTAGCGGTTGGCGAGCGGATGCACCCTGCGCCGGGCATGACACTCTGCTCCTGCAATCGCCGGCGCCGTCCGTTCCCTGCCGAAACATACGGTCAGACCCTGCAACTGCGCCATGGCACTGTACCGGATGACTACCGTCACGAGCAGTACCTGCTGATATGTGACGGCAGCAGAACCGTGCTGTTCAGCGGATGCTCGCACAAGGGCATCTTCAACCTGCTGCACTGGTTTCATCCCGATATACTGGTGGGCGGCTTTCACTTTATGAAACGGGACACCGAAACGCCAACCGGCCGGCGCGCCCTGCTTGAAGATGCACAGCGGCTGGCCTCTTTCCCCACCCATTACCTGACCGGACACTGCACCGGAGAGGAACAGGCCGCCCTGCTCAAGCAGATCCTCAAAGACCGGCTGATCTGTTTTCATGCCGGCGATCAGTTGGATATATGAAGCCACTTTGCTGTCGATACCCCCCGGGAATCATATGATTCCCGGGGGGTATCGACAGATATACTCAGCCCGACTCCAGTGCATTCCGGATGCGTCTGAGATAGGTCAGGCCGTTTTCGATTGCAGCGATCGGTTCTTCCGGTCCCTCAAATTCGAGCGACACATAGGCATCGTATCCACTCCGTTTCAGCACGGAGAGGCACTGCACGACCGGAATAACACCGTGTCCCAGCACCGTTCCGCGCCACAGGTTGCCGGCGCGGGAATACGAAAATCCGACGGGCACAATTCCATTGCCCGGGCGGCTGACAAAATCCTTGGCGTGCACATGGAAGGCGTACGGTGCCGCAATTGCCACTGATTTTGCCGGATCGCAGTCGGTCACCAGGAAATTCCCGATATCGACCAGCCAGCCGTACGCCGGATGGTCTACGGTACGGATCAGGCGTTCCACACGATCGGGATCCTGATAGATGTAACCGTGGTTCTCACTCATGGTACGCAGTCCGGCATCGGATGCATACTGCGCCACGCGCCGGATGTACGGAGCCATCCGCTCCACTCCCTCCTCCCAGGTCATGCCACGCGGCAGGCTGTACGCCACATCATGACGCATCAGAGGGGCTCCGAGCGCTGCGGCGATATCCACCTGACCGCAAAGGCGCTTCACCTCTGCTTCCGGATCCTCACACATGAAGTTCCCGCCCACCGTATAGGAAACCACCGGCAGTCCGGCATCCGCACACCATTGCCGGATACGCGGCGCCTCACGCGCGGGATCCGCTGTCATATCTCCACGGTCCAGATCCACAAACTCAATGCCTTCAAACCCCATCTTCGCCACCTGCTCGATCAGGCGGGGATAATCGGGCTTCTCACGCCTGATCCAGGCGGAAAACGAATAGGTACTCACGCTGAATTTCATAATGGTTCCTCCGTTTATTTTTATGGTTTGCTATGGTTTGCCTGAAACTGTAAAACGCTCTGTAAACTGCACGCAGCCGCAAGTCTGCCGGTCTGCCCGTGCCTGCAGCCGGAACCGCCGTGCCGGAAGGGGATGCACAGCCTCTGTGTCTGTGCATCCCCGCGGTACGGATACCCAGGCAGCACTTTGCTCGATCTTGCTAACAAATGTTTTTATTTTACGCTCGTATACAGGTACGGAAAGAAAGATTCTGTCACTTTTTTTCCACCAGAAAGAAATAAGGGGAGGTGGGTGAGTTGACAATCTGAAACCGGGAACAGCAAAGGCGCCTGCGATCCAGAGTGGCAAAGTAGCCGTTCAGCAGTTCTCCCTCCAGTCTTCCCTCCTCATGGCCGGGATAAACCGCTACCAGAAGGATGCCCCCTGCCTTCAACAGGTCAATCGCATCCTGCACCGCGGGCAGGGTGGTTTCCCGCACGGTGGTCAGTTGCTTGTGTCCGCTGCCGGGCAGATAGCCCAGATTGAACATGCCGGCACAAAAAGGTTGCTCCACATAACGACGCACCAGGTGGTGAGAAGCGCAGATCAGGGTGCAGTTGTCCGGCGCTCCCTCCTGTTTCAGCCGGGCGCGTGTGTTCTCAAGTGCCTGCGGCTGGATATCAAAAGCATATACATGACCGGTCGGCCCCACGGTCCGTGAGAGGAACAGGGTGTCATTGCCGTTGCCCATAGTGAAATCCACCGCGATATCTCCCTCTCTCAGATGCCGACAGATAAAATATTTCTGCAATTCAAGCAGATCCACCATCGTACCGTACGGCTTGCGTTCAGGCTCCTGCATGCGGCATTCCCTCTTTTCCCAGGATTTCATCAGGTGTCACAAATGCGGTGTAATTGGTCCGGTAGGTGACATAGCCCGGTTTGGCGCCCGGCGGTTTCTTGACAATCCGGACCCGCGTGTAATCCACAGCGATCCGGCTGCCTGTCGCCTGACTGTAGCGTGCCGCAAGCGCGGCGGCATAGGTATAGTCCTCTGCCGGCGGCTCCGCCCCGGCGCACTGCAGGATCACATGGGAGCCGGGGACCCCCTTTGCATGAAACCACAGATCCCCCTTGTCCGCAATGCGGAAAGTGAGGTTGTCATTCTGCGTGTTGTTGCGCCCTACCAATACCGTGTAGCCGCCCGGAGAGCGGAACAGGAGCGGATGGCCGGTGGGCGCTTTTTTCTGCGGGGTATACTGCTTCATCCGGGAAGCGTACCCTGCGCGGTAGAGCTCGTCCCGGATTTCGTTGAGGTCGGATTCGCCCTGCGCCCGTTCCAGGAATCCCCCCACCCCTTCCAGGTACTCCAGTTCCTGTTCGGCAAGGGCAATCTGACGGGTCAGTTCTGTCCGGGCGGTCTTGGATTTGGCATACAGTTTGTAAAAGTGCTGCGCATTTGCCGCCGGTGTCAGCCTGCCGTCCAGTTCCACCGTAACCTCCCTCGGGTCAGGCAGCGTATAGTCCACCGCAGTCAGCCGGGTGTCCCCCCGGCGCAACTGCCAGAGATTGGCGGTAATAAGGTCTCCCTTCGCCCGGTATTCTTCTCCCTGCCCGCATGCCGCCAGTTCCTCCCGTTGCAGGGAGATTTTTTTCTCCAGCCGGGCCTTGGCATGGCCGATCAGCTGGAGCAGATCTGCCCCGCGGCGGCGGATTCGTTCCATGCGGTCACGTTCGCCGTAATATGCGTCAAACAACTGCGTGAAACTTTCGCACTGCACGGTAGTACCGCGCTCTTCATAAAAAGTAATGGGAGCATATCCGTATGCCACCGGCATCCCCTCCCGATCACGCACAAGAGACGGGGTATACCGATGCTCCCGCACATCCGAAAACCAGGAGAGGAAAGTGTCGCACAGCACCTGCGGATCAACATCCTCCACCATCGCATCGGCGTGGCCGGTTGCCAAATAGGCAATCTGCCGCCCCACAACGGAGGCGGTCCCCAGGTAGGTGGATGTGATGAATTTCTCGATACTGCGCCCCCGCGCCGCGGCAAGCAACGCCAGGAAGCCCTCTGCCGTTTCTGAGAGCGGCGGTTTGCGGTCCTGGGGGGGTGGCAGTTCATACTGCATCCCCGGAAGTACCTGACGCAATCTGCTGGTCGTGAAATCCACCGTGCGCAGAGCAGAGAGGATCCGGTCCTTGCCGTCGAGCAACAGCAGGTTGGAGTATTTGCCCATGATTTCGGCAATCAGCGACTTTTCGGTCGCAAATCCCATTTCATCATACCCGGAGAAGCGCAGGCGCGCGGCGCGCTCAAACCCCATCTGCTCTGCTCCAAGCAGTTTGGCACCCGTCAGATGCTTGCGCAGAAGCATGCAGAACATGGGACACACCGCGGGATTTTCGGGTGTATGCCCCGTCAGGGAAAGACGCGCAGCGGCATTCCCGATATGCACCAGCAGGCGCAGGTTTTCGCGCCCGGCCTTGAGGATCAGCACCACTTCATCCTTGGAGGGCTGATAAATTTTCTCCACCCGTGCTCCTGCCGCGGTGTGCACCGAAAGATCGTGCAGCACCGCCCGCATCATTGCGGCATCATATGCCATTCCCGTCTCCTCCTCTCCGCCGTCCCACCAACGCCGCATACCGGCCGCATTCCGCAAATCCGCATCGCAACGCCACACCCCGGGAGGCTGTATTGCTGTCCGGAGCACGATATTCCACGATAAACCCCCGGTCAATCAGTTCTTTACACAGACCGATCACCGCAGCGGTTGCATACCCGCAGCGGCGGTATCCGGCGACTGTTTCCACACCTATTTCCACGACATTCCCCGTGTCGCCCGGCCGGCATGCAGCAACTGCCGCTGCCACAACAGCGCCGTCCCGCCGTACTCCCCACATGGGTCTGCCGTCCGCCGCGGTCGCCGCGAAATCATAGGAAGTCCTGTTTTCCTCTTCATGCTCAGCACCCAGCCGGCACGCCGTCCCGGGCACCCCCACCGCTACCTTGTCGCAGCGGAAAATACTCCCGCACGCCTCCTCACGGTCAGGCAGATATCCCATCTCTGCGAGCAATTCTTCCCCTTCCTGCCACAGAAAGCCGCATCCGGCGGCAGACAACGGCTCCGGACATGCCGCAAGCCACAGCCGCACCAGTTCCTGCGCCCGCGGATAGAAGTGAACCGAACGCTCCCCGCCGATCTGTTCGGCATATACCGGGATCGCGGTGTCCATATCGTTTTCCAGCACAAACGCTTCTTCTTCAGGTTCCGGATACAGCATACAGCAACCCCTCCAGTTCTTCAAAATCCGCCGCTACCGGCGCCCCGGTGGCGGCAAGCACAGCGCGGCTCTGATGTCCGCCGCACAGCAGAATACAGTCGAAGCCCGCAGCCCGGGCGCAGGTATAGTCATGATCGGTGTCCCCGATGAGAACCGCCCGCTCCCCCGGCAACTCTGCCGCAAAGGACCGGGCCAGCGCGGCTTTATCGGCGGCATAGACATCACTCCTGCCGCACACCCGGTCAAAATAGTCCCGGATTCCCAATCTGTTAAGCTGCCGCTCCAGCATAGCCGATTCGGTGGCCGACAGCACCGCCTGACGCACACCGTCCCGGGCCAGTTTCCCCAACAGATGCAGAGCACCTGCACGCAGACCCGTGCCGGGTTCCGACCGGTTATAGGCCGCTACCCATTGGTGTGCCACCGTCTCAAACGGCTCATGCGAGAAATCAAATCCGGCCAGCTCGTAATATGCCCGCACCGGAAACCGGAAAATCTCCCGGTACCGTTCTATACTCAGCGGAAGGACAAGCCCGCGCTGCGCACGCAACCGGTTGAGCAGTTCAATGCACAGATCCACATCGTCAAGCAGCGTGCCGTTGAAGTCCCATATTACTCTTGTATATCTGCTCTTCACCGGCTCACCCCCGTTTTTTCTCTGCAACGATTATACCACACCCCGCACGGATTGTCCACAAACATCTTGTTTTTTCAGCTGCAATATGCTATACTCTTTGAAAAGCAGGAGCCGCCCTGCGGATGCGGCGCATCCGCAGGACGGCTCCACTCTGTTTCAGATTTCCTCATCCGAACCGTCATCCGCGTTGGCATTGAGAACCTCATCGACCGGTCCGATCCCTTTGCCGGGGATCACAATACCATGTCCGCTGATCCTTCTCTTTTCTTCAGCGCGGCGTGCCGCTTCTGCCGCATCCTGGTTGCGGCGGCGTGCCAGATCGTCCTCAAGAAGAGGACGCAATGATTCATCCTTGAATTTCATAAAATTGACAAAAGCATCCGGATAAACGAATTTCTTTTCTGCGGTGCCGAACCGGACCGTCAGGTATTTTCCATCCGCACCAACCACTACCCCGTTTCCGAACGCTTTATGCTCTACTTCACAGCCGATCAGTTCCATTGTCAGCCTGCTCCTTCCCGGCGCCTAACAGGTGGCGCTCACTGTGGTATATGCGGGATGCTTCCGTCGGGTGCATCCGGCATTTGTCGCCCGATGTTTTGGGATTTTAGCATATAAAAATGAACATATCATGAACGTCACATGAAGAAATGTGCTTTTGTCCATGAAAAAGCAAAGAGAGGTATCTATGTTCCATATTCTGATCGTCGAAGACGACCCGCATACCAGTAAACTGATGGCTGCTGTGCTGCGCCGGGGCGGTTACGAACCCCTGCTTGCCGCTGACGGAGAAGAGGCACTGGAAATCCTGGACAAAAAACATGCAGACCTGATTCTGCTGGATGTCATGCTGCCCCGCATCGACGGTTATACCCTGGCACAGCAGATCCGTCAGGCGGGGGACACCATTCCCATTCTGATGGTCACCGCGCGTGAGGCACCGGCAGACAAACGGCGCGGCTTTCTTGCCGGCACCGACGATTATATGGTAAAACCGGTGGACGAAGAAGAAATGCTGTTGCGCATCGCCGCCCTGCTGCGCCGTTCGCGTATTGCGGCAGAGCATCGGCTGTGCGTCGGAGGTACCGTGCTGGACTTTGATGCGCGCACGGTCTGCGCCGGCGGGACGGTGCATGAACTGCCGCAAAAAGAATTCTTACTTTTGTTTACACTTTTGTCTTATCCTTCACGCATTTTCACCCGTCGTCAGCTGATGGACGAGTTGTGGGATATGGAATCTCAGAGCGACGAGCGCACCGTGGATGTGCATATCAACCGGCTGCGGGACCGATTCCGGGATAATCCGGATTTTGAAATCGTGACCATCCGCGGACTGGGCTACAAGGCGGTATACCGATGAAACAGAAAAAGCAGAAAACCGCACGCAAAAAACATCTGTTTTCCATTCGCTTTTATCTGATCCTCTATGTGTTCCTGCTGATGCTTTCCTCGGCGGTGGTAGTCGGATCGGTAATGAATCTGATTTACAAAGCATCCTTGCCCGAATTCATCAAGCAGGCACCTCCCTCCATGGTGATTCTGTCCGCTCTGCTGGCCAGCACCGTGCTCGGTACTGTGCTTTCTCTGACGATGAGCAAGCTGCTCATGCGCTCGGTCCGCCGGCTGATTGACGGCATCGAAGCAGTTTCAGAGGGCAATTACAGTGTCAAGATTCCGGTCGGAAATGAGCGTGCCGAACTGGGACAGCTGATCCGCAGTTTCAACCGGATGACGGAAGAGTTGTCGGGAGTAGAGTTGTTCCGCAACGATTTTGTAAACAATTTTTCACATGAATTCAAAACGCCCATTGTTTCCATCCGGGGATTTGCGCGCCAACTGGCGGAAGATCCGGACTGTGCGGAGCGGCAGGAATATGCGCGCATCATTGTCTCCGAGTGCGACCGTCTGGTCGCCCTTTCTTCCTCCATTCTGCTGCTCACCCGCTTTGAAAACCAGAAGATTGTCACCGATAAAACCACCTTCGATCTTGCAGAACAGATCCGGCGTTGCATCCTGTTGCTGGAGAAGCAATGGAGCGCCAAGGGAATTTCCTTTGATCTGGAGTTACCCGAACTGCCCTATACCACCAACGAAGAGATGCTCTCGCAGGTCTGGCTCAATCTGCTGACCAACGCCATCCGGTTCTGTCCCGACACCGGGGGCCGCATTCTGGTACTGCTCGAAACTTATGAGCAGGGTATACAGTGCACCGTTTCCGACAACGGGCCCGGCATGGACGATCATACGCTTTCCCATATCTTTGAAAAGTTTTATCAGGGAGATACTTCCCACCGCACGGAGGGAAACGGACTGGGCCTGCCGCTTGTCAAGAGAATTCTGGAATTGTGCGGCGGAAGCATTGCCGCCCATTCGTCGGCAGATGCGGGGGCAATCTTTACGGTCTGTCTGCCCGGAGCCGGCGATTGATCCGGGCAAACAGACCGCAAGGAAAAACGGTCCCTGCGGCAGAAGGAACGAACAGGCTTGCAACCTTTACACCCGGAATACTCCGGGCCGGCGGTAGAACCTTCCATCCGGTTCCGATTGCTTGCCGATCCGATTTCAGCCGAATACTCCTGATTCCGGTTCCGAAGCGGCATGAAAGCAACTCAGACGGAAGATACCCGTTGGCTACGGCGCATTTTCTCCGATTCAGACGGCATAAATTCATAATGAAAATGAACTCGACCGCTTGACAAACCGCAACGCCTATGCTAAAATAAACATGTGAATTTGAAAATTCCGATCCGGAGTCTCTGACGGAACGGCCATGCGGCCGGTGGAGCACCACAGGGAGGCTTCCGGTGGTATTATGCCGACCGTCTGGGCAACATTCGTATGAGTGTTGCCCTTTTTGTTTCGGTATGTGAGGAAAGGAGCAGCCATGCAGAACACACAGACAGAAGCCTGGAGGGGATTTGTCCCGGGAATCTGGCAACAGGAGATCAATGTCCGGGATTTTATTCAGAAGAATTATACGCCTTATACGGGAGACGAGTCATTTCTGGCCGGCCCCACTCCGCGTACCCGTGCGGTCAACGGAAAAGTACTGGATCTGTTCAATCAGGAGCAGGCCAGGGGCGGGGTGCTGGATGTGGATACCGAAACAGTCTCCTCCCTGACCCACTACGCTCCCGGCTATGTGGACCGGGAACAGGAGCTCATTGTCGGGCTACAGACCGATGCGCCGCTACGCCGCGGGGTCAATCCGTTCGGCGGACTGAACATGACCCGCAAGGCCTGCCGGGCGTACGGCTATACCCTTTCTCATAAAGTGGAAGAAGAATTCCGGTTCCGTACCACACACAACGACGGCGTGTTCCGCGTCTATAACCGGGATATCCGTGCGGCGCGGCATGCGGGCATCATCACCGGTCTGCCCGACGCATACGGCCGGGGACGCATTATCGGGGATTACCGTCGGGTGGCGCTCTACGGGGTAGACCGGCTGATCGCCGGCAAACAGGCGGACCGTGACCGGATTTCATCCGGTCCGGTCAATACCGATGAAATCCGCCTGCTGGAAGAACTCTACCAGCAGATCGCCTTTCTGGAAAAACTCAAGGAAATGGCGGCACTGTACGGATACGACATTTCAGGTCCCGCCAGGAATTCCCGTGAAGCGGTTCAGTGGCTGTATTTCGGTTATCTGGGCGCCATCAAGGAGCAGAACGGCGCGGCTATGAGCCTGGGGCGCACCAGCACTTTCCTCGACATTTACTTCGAGCGTGATCTGGCGGCAGGAGACCTGACCGAAATGCAGGTCCAGGAACTGGTGGATGACTTCGTGATCAAGCTGCGTCTGGCGCGGCACCTGCGCACGCCCGAATACAACGAGCTGTTTGCCGGAGATCCCATGTGGATCACCGAATCGGTGGGCGGCATGGGAGAAGACGGCCGTCCCCTGGTCACCAAGAACTCCTTCCGGATACTGCACACCCTGTACAACCTGGGTCCCTCTGCCGAGCCCAACCTGACGGTGCTCTGGTCCCGGGATCTGCCGGCCGCATTCAGGCGGTACGCAACCCGGGTTTCCTGCGACACCGATGCCATTCAGTACGAAAACGATGACCTGATGCGGCGTACCTTCGGAGACGACTATGCCATTGCATGCTGCGTTTCCGCCATGCGCGTAGGAAAGGATATGCAGTTCTTCGGCGCACGCGCCAACCTGGTCAAACTGTTGCTGATGAGCCTCAACGGAGGCCGTGACGAAAAGAGCGGCGACCAGGTCGCACCCGATCTCGGGCGTTTCACCGGGGATATTCTGGATTACGATACGGTGATGAATCTGATGGCCCTGTACCGGCCCTGGCTGGCAAAGACCTATGTCACCGCAATGAATATGATCCACTACATGCACGACAAATACGCCTACGAAAAGGTGCAGATGGCTCTGCATGACACCGATGTGCACCGCTTCATGGCGTTCGGTATAGCAGGGCTGTCGGTGCTGGCGGACTCTCTGTCGGCCATCCGGTATGCCAAAGTGCGCGCCATACGCGATGACACCGGGCTGATTGTGGATTTTGAAACCACAGGCGACTTCCCAAAATACGGCAACGATGATGACCGCGCCGACAGCATAGCCAAAGAGCAGGTAGAACTCTTTTTCTCCGAACTGAAGAAAATCCCCACCTACCGGGGCGCGGAGCATACGCTCTCGATTCTGACCATCACCTCCAATGTGGTCTACGGCAAGAAAACCGGCAGCACGCCCGACGGCAGGAAACGCGGCGAACCGTTTGCACCGGGAGCGAACCCCATGCACGGCCGGGACGCCAGCGGGGCGCTTGCCTCGCTCAACTCGGTAGCGAAACTTTCTTATGCCACCTGCAAGGACGGGATTTCCAACACCTTCAGCATTATCCCGGACGCGCTGGGTAAGACGCCGGAAGACCGTTACACCAACCTGTGCTCCATTCTGGACGGCTATTTTGCCCAGGATGCCCAGCACCTCAATGTCAATGTGCTGGACCGGCATGTGCTGGAGGACGCGATGGAGCATCCCGAAAAATATCCCAACCTGACCATCCGCGTCTCGGGCTACGCCGTGAATTTCCACAAGCTGTCGCCCGAGCAGCAGCGTGAGGTGATCTCGCGCACCTTCCACAGCCATGTCTGACACCGTGCCCGCGTGCACCAAAGCCGCACCCACAGAACAGGCAGGCACCTCCCTGTCTGCAGGAGGTGAAGTCTGCGGTCTGGTTCATTCCCTTCAGTCGCTGGGGGCTGTGGACGGCCCCGGCATCCGGTATGTGATCTTCCTGCAGGGATGTCCCTACCATTGCCCGTACTGTCACAATCCGGATACCCGCCCGTTCTCAGGCGGCACCCGTTACACCGTCGGAGAACTGATGCGTCTGATCCGCCGCTACCGCCCGTATTTCGGAAAGGAAGGCGGAGTGACCGTATCGGGCGGCGAGCCGCTGGTACAGGCCGGATTCGTGACAGAACTCTTCCGTGCCCTGCGGAAGGAGGGCATATCAACCGCTCTGGATACCGCCGGCATGCCCCTCACGGAAGAAGTACGCCGGGTGCTTGTCGCGACAGATTATGTTCTGTGCGACATCAAAACATCCGATTTCACGCAATACCGTACCGGGTTCGGGATGGAAGCGCAGACTGTGGAACGCTTTCTGTCCGCCGTGCGCCGGGCAGGCTGCACGCTGTGGGTGAGACATGTGGTGGTACCCGGACTCACCGATTCCCCGCAGGAGGTGCGCGCGGTCGCGCAACTGGCGCAGAACGCCGGTGCTACCCGGCTGGAACTGCTGCCTTTTCACCGTCTCTCTGACGAAAAATACCAGCGGTTGGGCATTCCCTTCCCGCTGGCCGATACGCCTCCCTGCCCGCCGCAAACAGTCAGCGAACTGTATGCCATGCTGACACGGGAAGGATACGGTCATCTGATCGCATCTGCA
>CASFDI010000039.1 GCA_949293405.1 uncultured bacterium
AACGCGGAGCACCACACTGTAGAAGTCCATCTTGCGGTAGTCCCGAAAGTACTTTCAGACAATATGACTGTTTCCGTGAGCACAGAAGGCGCGACTGCCGAACTGACACAGAACGGCAGCACTTTTGAAGGAACTCTGGAGGTCGGTCTGTTCCTTGATCATGTACAGTCTCCGCTTCTCACGATCCAAACGGCATCCGGAACTCAGACGGAAGTCCTTGAGAACATACAGATTTCTAAGTTGTACACCCGTTTTCTCCCTGTCCTGAATGGATATATGGCAGTCCGCGGCACCTGCCCGGACGGAAATCTGCATGCCGATTTTGACCTTACAGTCACAAATACTTCTGCATTTGTTTCGTACATCCTCGTGAAAGAAATCGACGGGACGGAAATCAGCAGAAAGGATATGACTACCGCTGTCAAAAGTGCCGACGGCATATACAGCGAAACATATAATAAAGAAATCAGCATCACCCGTGGGCAGACACTCCGGATCTACATGATTGCAGAAGACACACTTGGATATATTCACAAACAGTGCGTTTGGATCTGGGAGTATGACGAAAACGGAACAGATTCGATCATGACCATCACTGACGACAGCGTCTATGACGGAAACGGTAATCTGCTGTACGGCCGTTGATGCATCATGAAACCGCTCTTTTGACGGAGACTGCAGCACCGCGGACCATACCCGCCGGCAAAAATGCTGCCCCGCTTCCCCGCTGCTGAATGCGTGAAAGATATACGGAATTCCGTATGCCCGCCTTTACGAAAAGTAAAAGCGCTCCCGATTCCATAAGGAACCGGAAGCGCTTTTAACTTGTCTGGTGACCCGTACGGGAGTCGAACCCATGTTACAGCCGTGAAAGGGCCGTGTCTTAACCACTTGACCAACGGGCCTGGTAGCGGAAGTCGGATTTGAACCAACGACCTGTCGGGTATGAACCGAATGCTCTAGCCAACTGAGCTATTCCGCCATGTTGCGAAAGACCTCCGCAAACTCGCTTTGCTATTATATCACGCATAGGAGCGCTTGTCAAGACTTTTTTTGTTTTTCAGCATATTTTTTGAAAAATAGGCTTCTGACACCGCTTGTTTGTGGCGTATAGAAGCGAAAAAAGTAAGCACAGCCCTTGACGAGCGGCGTGAAAAGTTGTATAATACTTTTGTTCATTTCAATTGAATATATTTCTGTCGGCAACGATTTGCTGAACCGATGGAGAAAGGAAGCTGTCCTGCGGGACAGCGCAATGACCGATTACCATGGAAAGAGTGTACAATTTTTCTGCAGGCCCCTCCATGCTTCCCCTCGAGGTGCTGAAAAAAGCCCAGGCCGAACTGCTCTGCTACGGCGACAGCGGCATGTCCGTCATGGAGATGAGCCACCGCTCGCCTGAGTACGAAGCCATTATTTCGGACGCACAGAAGGCACTGCGTAAACTGATGAACATTCCCGACAACTACAAGGTCCTGTTCATGCAGGGAGGCGCATCCACCCAGTTTGCCGCCGTTCCTTACAACCTGATGACGAAGAACAACCGCGCCGACTACATTGTGTCCGGCCAGTTCTCCAAGAAGGCGTACCAGGAAGCGAAGAAATACGGTGACGCTGTGATTGCGGCATCCTCGGCAGGCGCCAACTTTGCCTTTGTGCCTGAGACCACACGCGAGAGCTTCCGTCCGGATGCAGACTATGTGCACATCTGCTTCAACAACACCATTTACGGAACCAAGTTCCCCTACATTCCCGATACAGGCGATATTCCGCTGGTAGCGGATATGTCTTCCTGCATCTGCTCGGAGCCGGTTGATGTGACCCGGTTCGGACTGATCTATGCCGGTGCGCAGAAGAATCTGGCGCCCGCAGGTGTGACCATTGTTATTGTGCGTGAAGACCTGATCGGTCATGCCCGTCCTGACACGCCCGCCATGTTTGACTACAAGCTCATGGCGGACAATGACTCCATGTACAATACCCCGCCCTGCTGGTGCATCTACATGGCGAAACTGGTGTTTGAGTGGCTGCTGGAAAACGGCGGACTGGAAGCCATGCAAAAGCGCAATAAGGAGAAGGCTGCTCTGCTGTACGACTATCTGGACAGCCAGGACTACTATTCCACTCCCGTGGACCGTTCCAGCCGCTCCATGATGAATGTCGTATTTGTGACCGGGAACGCCGACCTTGACAAGAAGTTTGCCGCCGACGCTGCCAAAGCGGGGCTGAAGAACCTGAAGGGTCACCGCTCGGTAGGCGGTATGCGTGCTTCGATCTACAATGCGATGCCCCGCGAGGGGGTGGAAGCGCTGGTCGCTTTCATGAAGAAATTCGCAGCCGAAAATCCCAAAGAAGAAGCCTGACCGAAAGGATCCGCCATGAAGACAATACAATTGATGAATAAAATTGCCGCGGTCGGAACCGATCTGTTTGACCGCAGCGAATATCAGGTGACCGACCAGGCAGAGAACCCGGATGCCCTGCTGGTCCGTTCCGCTTCCCTGCATGAGATGAACTTCGGAGACCGCCTGCTGGCTATTGCAAGAGCAGGTGCCGGGGTCAACAACATTCCGGTTGAAAAATGCGCCGAATCCGGTATTGTGGTCTTCAACACCCCGGGCGCCAATGCCAACGGCGTCAAGGAACTGGTGATTGCCGCACTGATTCTGGCGGCGCGCGATGTGATCGGCGGCATCGAATGGGTGAAAACACTGCAGGGCGATGTAGCAAAAGCGGTTGAAAAAGGAAAATCCGCCTTTGCCGGAACCGAGATTGCCGGCAAGACGTTGGGTGTCATCGGTCTCGGAGCAATCGGGGGCATGGTGGCCAACACCGCGACCCACCTCGGCATGAATGTTCTGGGATGCGACCCCTACCTGACCGTACATGCAGCCTGGTCGCTCAGCCACCATATCAACAACGCGGCTTCGTATGAAGAAGTATACCGCAATGCGGATTACATTACCCTGCATGTCCCCGCAACGCCCACCACCAAGAACATGATCAATAAGGACACGCTGGCGATGATGAAAGACGGCGTCCGGATTATCAACATGGCGCGCGGCGATCTGGTGAATATTGCAGACCTGAAAGAAGCGCTGGCCAGCGGAAAGGTTGCCACCTATGTGACCGACTTCCCGTCTGAGGAAACGCTGGGGGTCAAGGGCATTATCAATGTGCCGCATCTGGGTGCTTCCACCGCTGAGAGCGAAGACAACTGTGCGGTGATGGCGGTACGCCAGCTGGATACTTATCTGCGTACCGGCAACATCCGCAACAGCGTCAACTTCCCCACTCTGGAAATCCCCTACAGCGGCGCAGGACGCATCTGCGTATTCCATAAGAATATTCCCAACATGATCTCCCACATTACCACTCTGGTTTCGGCAGCCGGACTCAACATTGAGAACATGGCCAACGGCTCCAAGGGAGAGAATGCTTACACCATTCTGGAAGTAAACGGAACCATTCCGGATACCCTTCCGCAGCAGATCAGCGAAAACAAAGATATCATGCGCGTGCGGGTGATCGCGTAACAGAAAGGGCCGCCTGCCGGAGTGTCCGCAAGGGCATCCGACGGGCGGTCTTTTCTGTGCCTGCCGGGCTTTAGACGGAGGTTTTATGACTACAACAGAAGAACGGTACCTGGAAGCGAAGCGTGCGCTGTTTGAAAAAGTGTACGGCAGCAAGCTCAATCCCGAGCAGTGCCGCGCCGTATTCCAGGCACAGGGACCCCTGCTGGTCCTCGCCGGTGCGGGCAGCGGAAAAACCACCGTACTGGTCAACCGTATTCAGTATCTGATCCGGTACGGCAATGCCTATCATGACGAAAAAGTGCCGGCAGGAGTAACGGAAGAGTCGGTAGAGGATCTGCGGACCGCGCTGCAGATGCCGGTTGAAGATATTGAGCGCTATGTGTTGCCCGAATTTGCCACCGATCCCTGCCCGCCCTGGGCGGTGCTGGCGATCACCTTCACCAATAAAGCGGCAAACGAGATCAAGGAGCGGCTGGCAGCCACACTGGGAGGGCCCGAGATTTCGGGAGAAATCTGGGCGGGCACCTTTCATTCCATCTGTGTCCGCATCCTGCGCCGGTTCGGAGAATCGGTGGGATACCGTAGCGGCTTCACCATCTATGACACGGATGATAAGAAGCGTCTGGTGTCCGACACCATGAAAAAGTTGAATATTGATGAAAAAACGCTGGCAGTACGCACAGTATGCAACGAAATCAGCGCCTGTAAAGACGCGCTGATCCCCCCTTCGGAATACAAAGTCGAACCCAAAATGCCGCGCACCAAGGATATCGCCAGAATCTACGACGCCTATCAGAAAAAACTGATGGAATGCAATGCGATGGATTTTGACGATATTATCATGAAAACAGTCGAGTTGCTGCTGTCCGATGAAGAGGCGCGCAGCTATTATCAGTCGCGATTCCGTTATGTGCTGGTGGACGAGTACCAGGACACCAATGTTGCCCAGTTCCGTCTGACGCAACTGCTTTCAGACCGGTACCGCAATGTCATGGTGGTCGGAGACGATGACCAATCGATTTACCGTTTCCGCGGAGCAACAGTTGAAAACATTCTGTCTTTTGACCGCACCTATCCGGACGCAACGGTAGTAAAACTGGAGCAGAACTACCGCTCCACCAAAAATATTCTTGCCGCAGCCAATGCCGTAATTGCGCACAACCGCACCCGCCATGAAAAGACGCTCTGGTGCGCCGCAAAACAGGGAGACCGCATCCGCATTTATCAGGCCCTGGATCAGGCGGATGAGGCGCGGTACATTACCGACACGATTACTTCCTGCGTGGTGCGGGAGAAATGCCGGTACCGCGATTTTGCGGTGCTATACCGGGTCAATGAGCTGGCGCGCTCGCTGGAAGCCGGGTTTGCCAAGAGCGGCATTCCCTACCGGGTGCTGGGCGGACAGCGCTTCTATGACCGCAAGGAAATCCGGGACATTGTCGCATATCTGTACCTGATTCTCAATCCCTCCGACGACCAGCGTCTCAAACGCATTATCAACGAGCCCAAGCGGAAAATCGGCGCCGCAACCGTGGATGCGGTGGAACTGATGGCGGGCAAGGTGGGTGTCAGTATGTTTGAATTGATGCGCCGCTCCGATTCCTACCCTGCCCTCAGCCGGGCGTGTGAAAAACTGAAAGCCTTCACCGGATTGATTGAAGGACTGCGCGAAGAAGAGTTGCGCCCTTCCCAGCTGATTCAGTCGGTTTTTGTCCGGACGGGATACAAAGCCATGCTGGAAGAAGAAGGCGAGGTGTCAAAGCCCCGCATTGATTCGGTAGAAGAATTCGTATCCGCCGCCGTGGAATACGAAAGCCGCAACGAAGAGGATCCGACGCTGGCCGGATTTCTCGAAGAAGTAGCGCTGGTTTCCGACGTCGATAAATACGACCAGGACGCCGATGCGGTGGTTCTGATGACCATCCACAGCGCAAAGGGCCTGGAATTCCCCCAAGTGTTTCTTGCCGGAATGGAGGAAGGGGTTTTCCCGGGCATGCAGTCGATCATGAACCCGGGAGAACTGGATGAAGAGCGCCGCCTGGCATATGTCGCCATCACCCGGGCAAAGCAACGACTCTACATCGTTCATACCAGAGAGCGCACCCTGTACGGACGCACCGCGCAGAACCTTCTGTCTCGCTTCATCCGGGAAGAAATTCCGGAGGATCTGCTGGAGCAGGATGCCTGCCGCAACCGATTCTCCCCTCCCGGCACCTACATGCACGCCTCCGGAGGCGGTATGCCGCGCCCTACCCCATCGCGCACTCCTCTGCAGCGTCCTGCCGATATCCGTCAGCGCCGTCCGGCAACCGCTGCTCTGCGCCGCTTTGAGGAAGGGAGCAGAGTCCATCATGCGGTTTTCGGAGACGGCACGGTGCTTTCCTGCCGGGATATGGGCGGAGACCTGCTTTACGAAGTGGCCTTTGATTCGGGAGATGTCAAGAAGCTGATGGCAACATATGCAAAGCTCACTCCGGCAACTGATCCGTTCTGATATTTATTCTATATAGTCATCACATATTGCCGACCGGTTTACTCCGGCCGGCTTTTTGTATGCTATGTACAAAAAGCACGCGTGAAATTCTCTGTGCATCTGCCTGTAAACGGGATTGAAACCGACTCTGTGGTATGTTATAATTGCTATGTAGGTACCGAATGACTTTATTCATTTTCAAGGAGGAATGCCCCATGCGTACCAGATCAAGACAGTTGCTTTGCGGTTTGCTTCTGCTTTCCCTGTTGCTCGTTCCCTTCACGCCTGTCCTGCACATTAACGCTGCGGGAGAGAACGATACCGTCCGGGAAATCGTTACCACCCTGTATGATAACGACTACGACGATGCCACTGCTTCTGATTTTCTGAGCGGAA
The DNA here is from genome assembly GCA_949293405.1 of uncultured bacterium. Classification (GTDB taxonomy): domain Bacteria; phylum Bacillota; class Clostridia; order Oscillospirales; family CAG-272; genus UBA1740. The sequence goes on from CASFDI010000039.1 coordinate 6,406, forward strand.
CTGCTCACAAGGGATCGGCCGATTCGGTACACAAACTCAGTCTTGAATCCAACGGCGGCAATCAGTATATTGCTTACCGCCTGCATGAGAGCGATACCAGTCTGGATTATTATCTGGATGTCACCTTCGCTGCCGGCCGTGCCGGAAAATATGTTGTGGAAGTTGATCTGTCCACTGACACAACCGCTCCGGCCAACGGAAATATCCAGCTGCGCAGTGATACCACGAAAAACACCTTCACCTTTATCCAGTTCAAGCCGTCGGGTGCATATGCAACCGGCCAGCTGCAGGACGGCGAAGTGATCCCCGGTACAACCCCTCTGTTTACCCTGTCGCGCGGCGGCTGGGTGTCCCTGCGTGTGGAAATTGACCTTGCAGTGGGCGTGGCAGATTACTATGTGGACGGTGAGCACCGGTATACCGCATCCGCCTCTTTTGCAGCAGACGACAACACCATTGACCGGGTGCGCATCTCCACCGCAAAAGGAAACTGCGGCGCCTCCGTCCTGGTCGATAACTATACCGTTACATCGGTGACCACCATTCAGAAGCCGGATCCCATCTATGATAAAAACGGGGTATACATCTCGGCAGATGCGGTATCCACGGCGTCGCTCTCCTGTTCGTCACAGTATTCCCAGATGCCCGCTTCCTATGCTGCAGACCTCAACGACAGCACCTCCTGGCGCACACTGGCCGCTGACCGGACACCTTCCCTGACCGCGGCGCTGACCTTTCCTGCCGACTTGAACATGGTGCGGCTACTGCTGCTCAATCCGCAGAACTACACGACCTTTACTCTGCAGTACACCGCCGGTACTTCCGCCGAATGGCACGATATCACCACAGTCACCGTGGCAGGAATCGATGAGCACTACATTTCTTTTTCCGATATTGTGGATGTCACTGCCCTGCGCGTTGTCATCGGCGCCTCGTCCACCCCGCTCGGTATCTACAGTTTCAGCGCCGTGCAGACCAACGATACCGGAGCCGTAAAGGAGTACTACAACGGTATGCTTGCCGATCAGCTGCTTCCTTCCAATCAGTACAAGACATTTGAACAATCCGAAGCCGTGTCCTCCCAACTGGTCACGGTCAACCCAGACGGCAGCCTGACCTATACCGCCTACGACGGGCAAGGCAGCCAGCTGATGGATTACTCCACAGTGGGATACCGGGAAGGCGCCCCCCTGCCCGATGTGCCGGTGGTACGGACGGTGGATGCGGCGGAATGGCCCGACATGACCGATCATACCGATCTGATCCAGAACGCCATCAATGAAGTCAGCGCCCTGCCCGAAGATCAGCGCGGCGCCATCCTGCTCAAGGCGGGCGTCTACATCCTCTCCGATACGCTGACCATCAAGGCCTCCGGCGTGGTGCTGATGGGCGAAGGGCAAGGACCCGACGGCACCGTGCTCTATGACGGCCGCGACACACAGTGCGATTCCCTGGTGATCGGAGC
>CASFDI010000040.1 GCA_949293405.1 uncultured bacterium
TGGCTGGAAAATATCCGCGCTGCGATGGACCGTCGCGGAGCCTTGCCCGGTATCGTGCCGACGGGCGGATGGGGCTTTGCATGGGGGAACGGCCCGGCGTGGGACTGCGTGCTCTTTGAGCTGCCGTACCGTCTCTGGCAGCTGCGCGGAGACACGGCAGTCATTTCCGATAACGCGCATGCCATGCTGCGCTATCTTGCGTATATCAATACACGTCGCACCCCGGACGGACTTGTCGCAATCGGACTCGGGGACTGGTGCGCACCCGGCAACACCCCGGAAAGTCCTCTGGCGTTTACCGATACGGTCATGTGTATGAATATGTCAGGGCAGGCACGGCAGATGTTTGCGGCTGTGGGGCTTGAGCGTGAGGCCGCTTATGCGGCGGCAAATGAACGCTCCTACCGGGAGGCCATCCGGGCGCACCTGATCGACTATTCAACCATGACCGCAGCGGGCAACTGTATGACTTCACAGGCGATGGCACTGTATTACGGTGTCTTCGATGAAGCGGAGCGCCCGGCTGCAGAGCGTGAGCTTTTGCGCATCATTGCGCAGAAGCAGGAGGCCACGTATGTAGGGGTACTGGGTGCGCGCGTGCTGTTCCGGCAACTGTGCGATATGGGTCAGGCAGAGCTTGCTTACCGGATGCTGGTGCGTAAACAGGCTCCCTCTTACGGCCGTCTGACTGATCTTGGTCTGACTGCATTGCCCGAGGCGCTGGCTTTCGTCATGGATTTGGGCGAGCGGACTGCTATTTCGTTCAATCATCATTTCTGGGGAGATATTGCGGCGCTGTTTATCGAGTACTTCGCCGGGATCCGCCCGAATCCGGATGGCAGGGATCCTGATGAGGTATGCGTCAGCCCCTGCTTTGTTCCGCAGATCGATACAGTCAGCGGCAGCCTGCGTACCCCGGACGGAAGTGTTGCGGTCGGATGGCAACGCGACGGGGAGGCGTTTGTTCTCACGGTCCGGCTGACCGGTGCGGCCCACGGCGTGCTGCTGGCTCCTGTTGGCTATCGGGCGGAACAGGGGGCGGACCGGGTACCGCTTGAGAGCGGCACATACCGTTTCCTGAAGGCAGAATAATCCATTGTGCGGATCACCCGGCGGATCCGTTTCTGAACGCGGCCGCCCGGTTCCCGGCAGATTCCGGGCGGGAAACGAAAAGAGGCTTTATCCATGGGGCTGATGATTCTGAGTGTTGTTTGCTCCTTTGCTGCGTATATCGTCGGTACTGCAATGGAAATGATCCCGGGAGTCAATCTCCCCGGGCTGGGCATTGCCCTTGCTGTTATTACCATGGGGGCATTTATCATGTTCCGGCTGAGGAACAAATAAGACAGTCCCCAGCAGACTGCCGTTCCCGGGTTTCTCCGGGTGTGTGATCGGGCACGTTTTTCCGTGTTCTGTCGCGGACGGAGATGTGCTTTTCTTTGCATTCTTCCGGCATGAAGCTTGGCGGTGCAGAATCCTGTGCCATCAGAAAAATCAGAAAAGACCGCCGCGGTCAAATGCCCGCGGCGGTCTTTTCATGCAGGAGCATGGAGGGCGTATTTGACTTTGAACTGGCGGTAGCGCTGATTGAAATCTTCACCGCCCGCTTTGATGCGGCTGAGGAAATCGTGCATGTCCAGCGCGTGGTGCTGCTGCGCTTCGATCAGGCAGGCAGCGACATTGGAACAGTGATCCGCCACACGCTCGAGATTGGTGAGAATATCGGAAAGGACGAAGCCGTGCTCAATGGTGCAGGCGCTCTTCTGCAGGCGGATGATATGACGGCGTTTGATTTCGTCGCGCAGGTCGTCGATCACCTGTTCAAGCGGCTCCACCATGGAGGCCGCCTCCAGATCGTTTTTACAGAAGGCCTGTTCGGAGAGGCTGAGAATTTCCATGACGGCGGATTCGAGGGTGTTCAACTCTTCCATTGCTTCGGGAGAGAAGACCACTTTCTTTTCCGTGATCTCCTCAGCAGATTCAACCAGGTTCACTGCATGGTCGGAGATGCGCTCGAAGTCCCCGATCAGATGCAGCAGTTCGGTCACCGACATGCTGTCCTGATCGTTGAGCTGGGTGGAGGACAGTTTGACCAGATAAGAGCCGAGTGCGTCTTCGTATCGGTCGGCTTCGCTTTCCATGGCGCGCACTTCCTCAGCGGTCTGCGACTGATACGACCGGAGAAGCGGAAGAGCGTTGCGGATTGCGTTGCAGGAGAGGGTTGCCATGTCCATGGTGATGCGCTCGCAGCGCTCCACCGCCACCGAAGGGGTACCGAGCAGACGGTCGTCCAGCAGAATGGCCTGTTGATTTGCACCCTTTTCACGCACGGTGAGGCAGGCCAGTTTTTCAAGTCCCCGTCCGAACGGCAGCAGCATCAGAGTGCAGAGCAGGTTGAAGGAGGTGTGCACCGTTGCAATCCCGGCTGCGTCAATATTCTGTGTGATGAACGGGAAAGTAAAGATGGCATTGGCAATATAGAACAGAGAGAGCAGAACGACGGTTCCGATGATGTTGAAGTACAGGTGTACCATGGCGGCGCGTTTGGCGTTTTTGTTGGCGCCGATGGAGGAGAGCAGGGCAGTCACACAGGTTCCGATATTCTGTCCCATGATGATCGGAATGGCGCTGCCGAAGGTAATGGTGCCTGTGGAGGAGAGTGCCTGAAGAATACCGACCGATGCCGAGGAGGACTGAATGATTGCGGTGAGCACAGTGCCTGCGAGTACGCCGAAGAGCGGGTTAGAAAACAGCAGCAGAGCATTGGCAAATTCGGGAACATCCTTCAGTCCGCTGACCGCACCCGACATAATGTCCATACCGGTCATCAGCACCGCAAATCCCAGAAGGATCATGCCGGTGTCCTTGCGTTTGCGGTTCTTTAAGAAGAGGTAGAAGATAATCCCGATCACCGCCAGAATGGGGGTGAAGGAGGTGGGCTTGAGCATGGTGAGCAGGAACGAGTCTCCCTGAATCCCCGACAGACTGAGAATCCATGCAGTGACGGTGGTGCCCACATTGGCGCCCATAATGATGTAGATGGCCTGACGAAGGGTCATCAGACCCGAGTTGACGAAGCCGACCACCATGACAGTGGTGGCGGAGGAGGACTGAATGACTGCCGTCACCGCCGCCCCGAGCAAAAATCCCTTGAGCGGTTTGTCGCTCAGGCCGCTTAAAATTTTCTTTATGCGGCTTCCGGCGCGTTTTTCCAGGGCATTGCCCATCAGGTTCATGCCCAGCAGAAACAGGGCAAGACCCAGGAACATGGTCAATACATCAAAAAAGTCCATTTTATACCTCACACAACCTTCTTATTTTCATATTTTCAATACACAAATCAAATTATACACGCTCAATGTAAAAACCAAAAGTACAGTTGCGTTAAATCAAAGTTAAAGAGATGCGGTGCCGTTACCGGATATATCTGTAGACAGTTCTGTCCTTCTGTGGTATAATGCGGACAGATCCGGTAGGAAGGAGGCAGTTGTCGGATGGTAACCAAAGCGGTGATCTGGGATTTTGACGGCACATTGGCTTTTCACAGGAGGGCTTATGGAGCGGGACAATGATGGCGGCTCTTGAGGAATGGTCCGACCATACAGATATATCGGTTGATGACATCAAGCCGTTTCTGAGAACCGGATTCCCATGGCACGAGCCTGAAAAAGCGCACCCGGAGCTGTCGCTTCCGGGTGCCTGGTGGAATCATATGGAAGGGTTCTTCAGGACCGTCTTTGAGAAACTGGGGATAGACCGTCGCGGAGCACAGCATCTGGCAAGACGGACGCATGAAATCTATATCGACGAAAAACGGTATCAGATTTTCCCCGGCACCATCGAAACGCTGGGCAGATTAAAGGAGTCGGGATGGGTGAATGTAATTCTATCCAATCATGTTCCGGAACTGCCTGATATGGTGAACAGATTGGGGCTTTCGGGAGTGATTGAAAAATGTTTCATCTCCGCCCTGATCGGGGATGAAAAACCGAACATCATGGCGTTCCGGTATGTTCTGGACGCTCTGCGGCATCCTGACACCTGTGTGATGGGCGGAGACAATATCAGAGCAGATATAGAGGGGGCGGACCGTGCGGGTATCCTACCGATCCTGCTGCACACACCTGCGACGGACGGTACAGTCCGTTGTTGCAGGACCATTGCCGAGGTGGCTGATCAGCTGCAGGATATCGGCGGATGAAACAAAGAAGAGCGCTTGCGGACGATGAACGCACTATACTCTTCCGGGATCATGAAGGTCCGGAGTCATGCAGAACTGATCCCTTGTGCACGCCTTTTGGATGCGAATAATCGATCATTACTGCTATACATAACAAAAAGCGAGCATCCTGTAAGATACTCGCTTTCTGTTGCCGTAATGGCGCGCCCTGAAGGATTCGAACCTTCGACCTACCGGTTCGTAGCCGGGCACTCTATCCACTGAGCTAAGGGCGCATTGGAGCGGGTGATGGGAATCGAACCCACGCGACCAGCTTGGAAGGCTGGAATTCTACCATTGAACTACACCCGCATGGACACCGCTTTTGCGGTACTTGCTTATTATACAGCAGTTTATTCGCTTTGTCAAGTGGATATTTCAAAAAAACACGGTTTTTTCAAAAAAACACGGTTTTTTTATCGATCTGCATCGGTTGGTCACCGCGGCGGCCATTTCAGAAATCTTTTACAGACCGCCCCTTGCTCCCAAACGGGTTTTGTGATAGAATAAAGCAGTAAAGAGTTGCAAGGAGAATGGCATGAGGAAGTATTTTTGTCCGGATTACCGCTTTGATACCTATCGGCAGGTCACACCGGAATTTCTGAAGGGCGCGGGCATCTGCGCCTTGATTCTGGATATTGACAACACATTGGCGCCGTATGAGCAGCCCGAACCGGATGGGGAGCTGCTTGCCTGGTTCGGTGCGTTGCGTCAGAATGGTGTACGGTGCGCCTTCGTATCGAACAACCATCCGGAACGGGTCGGACTGTTCAACCGGACACTTGGTCTTCCGATGTATCCGAAGGGTCGCAAGCCGTTCCGCAAGTATCTGGTGCGCGCCATGGCGGATATGCAGAGTGGCCGTTCGGATACTGCCATCATGGGGGATCAGGTGTTCACCGATGTCTGGGCGGGCAGAGCGGCAGGGATCAGAACCATTCTGGTTCCGCCTATCAGAGACAAAAGAGATTTCTTCACGCGCCTGAAGCGCCGTCTGGAGCGTCCGGTACTTCGATACTATGATAAAAGAAAGAACAAGGAGCATCCGGCAGATGATTGAACAGAAAACAGACCGCCCGGACAGTCCCGGAAGGCCGCTGTTCGGACCGGGCGGCAACAGTGACTCTTTCTATGCCGAGGGAAACAAACATACCCGTCAGGCGCCGGCCTGGCTTGCCGGGCGCGGCCTCGGGGCGTACGAATACGAGGCAGGAAACGGGATCACTGCCGGCGAGGAGACGCTGCGTACGATCGGCGGGGAGGCAGCGCGTCACGGCATTGTCCTGTCGCTGCATGCGCCGTATTATATCTCGCTTGCCGGTGCCGATGACGCAGTGCGACAGCGCAGTATCCGCCATATGGAGAAGAGTGTACAGGCGGCCGGGCTGCTCGGTGCGCGCACGGTTGTCGTGCATCCGGGCGGCGCCGGAAAGGGCGAGCGGGAAGACGCGCTCCGCCTTGCCGAGCATACCCTTGCGCAGGCGCTGGAGGAGATCGCGGACAACGGGGTCCGTATCGGACTTGAAACCATGGGCATGCGCAATCAGCTGGGCACCCTGGAGGAAATCCTGCGTCTGTGCCGGCTTTCCGACCGGCTGGTTCCGGTAGTGGATTTCGGCCATCTGCACGCCCGGTACGGCGGGACTCTGTTTCGTTC
>CASFDI010000041.1 GCA_949293405.1 uncultured bacterium
AGGTGTTTTGCAGGACCTGTCGGCTGAAGAAAAAACACGCGGCCGGGATTATCCGGTCAGCTTCCATGATCGTGACTGCCATTCGGGCGGATCGACCGATTTCGGCGAAGTTTCCTCCATCATGCCGCTGTACCAGTTTCACACCGGCGGATATGTCGGAGAGCTGCATAATTCTAACGTCCGGGTGACAGATGAACAGCTGGCCTACGTCGAAGCGGCCAAAATCTTTGCACTTATGGCCTACCGGCTGCTGAAAGATGGGGCCTTTGCTGCCAAAAAGACGATTACGGAATTTACCCCTGAGCTGACCCGCGAAGAATATTTTCGGTTTATGGAAGAAAATAACCGGACAGAAATTTATCCGGAACCGGCAGCGTCCGGAAAATAAACCGTATTCTGCCGTTTTTGCTTGCAAACGGCGGACAAAACTGATATAATCAGATTATCTGCGTGAGACGCCTTAAATGGCGCGAATGTAATTAGAGAAAGGAAGATTGCCTGTGGCACAACAGAAAAAAATGGTGGAAGCCATCACCTCGATGGACACCGATTTTGCCAAATGGTATACCGACGTTGTCGTAAAAGCAGAGCTGTGCGAATACTCCAGCGTGCGCGGCTGTATCGTATTCCGCCCTTACGGTTACGCGATCTGGGAAAATATCCAGAAAATCCTCGATGCCCGTTTTAAGGAAACCGGTCATGAAAATGTATATATGCCGATGCTGATTCCCGAAAGCCTTCTGCAAAAGGAAAAAGACCATGTCGAAGGTTTTGCGCCCGAATGTGCATGGGTCACGGTCGGCGGCCAGGATACCCTGACCGAACGGCTGTGCGTCCGTCCGACTTCTGAGACACTGTTCTGCGAACATTTTTCCCATGTCATCCACTCCTACCGTGATCTGCCGATGCTGTACAACCAGTGGTGCTCGGTCATGCGTTGGGAAAAGACGACCCGTCCTTTCCTGAGAACCTCCGAGTTCCTCTGGCAGGAAGGTCATACCATGCACGAAACCGCAGAAGATGCACAGGCTGAAACCCTGCGAATGCTCAACATCTACGCTGATTTCTGCGAAGATTCGCTTGCTATCCCGGTTCTGAAAGGCGAGAAGACCCCCAAGGAGAAATTTGCCGGTGCTGAAGCGACTTATACCATCGAAGCAATGATGCACAACGGTGTTGCTCTCCAGTCGGGCACCAGCCATTATTTTGGCGACGGTTTTGCCCGTGCCTTCAACATCCAGTTCACCGGACGGGACAACCGCCTTGCTTACCCGCACCAGACTTCCTGGGGTGTTTCCACCCGTCTGATCGGCGGCATCATCATGACCCACGGCGATAACAACGGCCTCGTACTGCCGCCCGCTATTGCTCCGATTCAGGTCATCATTATCCCGATTGCCCAGCATAAACCCGGCGTTCTGGACAAGGCCGGCGAGCTGCTGGAACGACTGAAGAAGGTTGCAAGAGTAAAACTGGATGATTCGGACAACTCTCCCGGATGGAAGTTCTCGGAATATGAGATGAAGGGTGTGCCGCTCCGTCTGGAAATCGGCCCCAAGGACATCGAACAGAATCAGTGTGTACTGGTTCGCCGTGATACCCGTGAAAAGATCGTTGTATCGCTTGATGAGCTGGAAACCGCTGTTCCGGCAGCACTGAAAGCCGTCCACGACGGTCTGTACCAGAAAGCACTGGAAAACCGTCAGAACCGCACCTGGGATGCCCACAACTGGGATGAGTTCAAAAAGATTGCAGACGAAAAGTCCGGCTTTATCCGCGCAATGTGGTGCGGTGACGAAGCCTGCGAAAATAAGATCAAGGATGAAACCGGCATCAAATCCCGCTGCATCCCGTTCGGTGAAGAACCTGTTTCGGATGTCTGCGTATGCTGCGGCAAACCCGCGCACAAGCTGGTTTACTGGGGCAGACAGTATTGATTTTGAGATTTTGAGCAGAAAGAGGGAACGTCATGAGCCGCGAAGAGATGTTCGAAGCTATTTTGGACAGCATTCCTTATCGGATTGTCTTTGTCGATACCGACCATATCATCCGGTATCTGAACAAGGAAGCGCGCCATCATTATTACGACGTGCGGGGATACGATGAGCTTGTCGGGAAATCGATTTTTACCTGCCATTCGGAAAAATCCAAAGAAATGCTGATTGCAGCGGTCGAAAAGCTCCGCAACCACGGCAATGAAATCTACCTCGGTGTCAGCGTGTACAACGAGCGGAAATATATCAATCCTGTCCGCAACGAAAAAGGTGAACTGATTGGATATTTTGAGCGGTTTGAACGCAATCTGCAAAAATAAGTCTGTATAAGCCAAAAGGGAGACAATCTGCGAGCGTGCAGATTGTCTCCCTTTTTCGATTATTGACTGTTTTCAGGCGGAAACAGCATACAGCCCATCCGTTTGAACTGGACAATTTTCTGCCGGAGCAGCTCCTCACTGCACCGGAAATGAGCCGCCAGGCAGCGGATACACAGAAAGCTGGTCGCACCCCGATGTACCATCTTTTTATAAAGGCCGACCTCATCCGCTGTCAGCGTCCGCCCGCATTCCCTGCAAACCATCAGTCCGCATCCACGACTTTGGCACGGAACACACGGCAGTCATGTGCCGGACAGCTGCCAATCTGAATAACGCCGTTTACGGCACGGATCACTTCACCATTCCACAGATCATGCAGTTCCAGTGTCTTTCCGGAAGTGGCCGGCAGACCCAGCATATCAAAAGTAATGGTGGTCTGCCACATACTCGCCTCGGTATCCGACAGGTTGAACAGGCCGATTGCAATATCGCCATTCGACAGGTATTTTGCAAGAATTGGCGTATCCAACGGGTAGTCTTTATAAAACGCATCGTCCGGACCGCGATTTTCCGCAGGTGTAAATACGTGGCTGTTGGCAAAAAACGGCGAACGTCCATCCGGGTCCTGATTGATGGCAAGAATTTCCCGGTTTGTCAGAATCGACCGGGTCTGATCGTCCATCTGGCGGACATCACAGCCAATCATCAGCGGCGAATTCATAAACGCCCACAGCGAAAAATGCAGCCGGTATTCCTCATAGGTGCAGCCGGTCAGGCCGACATTTCCCTGACCATTCATCCCGACGACCAGCATATCCATATCATTGAAGCAGCCGTGGCCGTTATATTCCATCACCTTAAGCTGCGACTGGGCGATATCCCGGATGGAAGTCCAGGAATCCATGATGTCGCCGGTAGAGCGCCACATCGAAGCACCGGTTTCCTTAATCCAACGGCGGGTGTGATCGCTGCCCCAGGAGCAGGCCGAAAACAGGATATCCCGTCCGCAGTTGGCAAGTGCCAGTCCCATCCGCTTATACAGAATGTCGGCACGGACGCTGACCGGATGGAAACAATAGTCATACTTGAGGAAGTCAACCTCCCATTCGGCAAAACTCTTTGCATCATCCCATTCATGCTCAAAGCTTGCCGGGTAACCTGCACAGGTCAGATATCCCGCGCAGGAATACATTCCAAACTTTAACCCTCTCTGATGGAGATAATCCGCAATATATTTCATACCGTGCGGGAATTTCTGCGGGTCAGGCACAAGCCGGCCGTTCTGATCGCGTTCCTTCAAGGCCCAGATATCGTCGATAACCACATAATTGTACCCGGCGTCCTTCAGCCCGGTTTCAATCATTGCATCTGCTGCCTGCAAGATCAGCTCTTCATTGATATTTGCACCAAACGTATTCCAGGTATTCCATCCAAGGGGAGGAGTATTGACAAACATGGTTCTACCATTCCTTTCTGTTCTCAGCAACCGCTTTGTATGGGCGGTTGACTTTCCGTTTACCGTATATTATCATTATACATGGAAAATCATTTCGTTAAAGAGATATTTGTTGCAGATATATGGATTATTGTTGCAAAGGAGAGTAAAACAGTTATGAAGGAAGAACCGCTGTTCCTGACATTGTATGATGCCGGAACAATGGATTATCAGGGACCGTTTCAATGGGGTCCGGGCATCCGCGACCTTTATATCATCCACTTCGTTGTGTCGGGGTGCGGGTATTTTGAGTCTGCCGGAAAGACCTACCGCCTGACTGCCGGACAAAGCTTTCTGATTGTTCCCGGCGTTCTGATTCGGTACTATCCGGACAGAAAAGACCCCTGGAAATATATCTGGGTCAATTTTTCCGGAATGGAAGCGCGTCAGCTGATGGAGAACTGTTCGCTGTCTGAAAAGAATCCGGTTGCAGATCTGGTATCCGACCAGCTCCGGGCATTGTTTTTATCAACCGTCAGCCAGTTCAGGACATCCACAGCCGCCGAACTTTGCCGCAGCAACGGTAATCTCCGGCTGCTTCTTGCATACTATCTGGAAACATACCCCGCCGGAAAATCCTCCGGACCGGATAACTTTATCCGGCTGCTGGAATTTATTGAAAACAACCTCCAGCAACCGGAACTGAACATCAATCTTCTGGCCGCCCGTTTCAACATCAACCGTGTTTCTGTTTACCGGTGGTTCAAGCGGGAATTTGGATTCGGACCCAACCGATACATTCTCCATTTACGGATACAAAAAGCCTGTGAACTTCTGACAAGGGAAGACCTGTCCGCCAAAAGCATCGCCTTTTCATCCGGATTTTCCGATCCGCTCTACATTTCACGAGTA
>CASFDI010000042.1 GCA_949293405.1 uncultured bacterium
CACTGTCGTATTTTGCCGATGATCTGTCCTCTTTCGCGGTCACCGGTCTGACCTTTCTGTTTGATGAAGAAGCGGCAGGCACTGTCAGTCTTGACAACTGGCGTGTTTACACCGACAGTTCGGTTTCCTGCGATCCTGTAACCGGCGGTGTGATTCTTTATGACGCAAACGGCGGAAGCGGATATGTGCCGCGCACTGATTTCACCATCGGCGTCCCCTGCATCCTGCCTGAAAATCTGTTCACGCATGAACATGCCACCTTTGCAGGGTGGTCGCTCACGCAACGCGGTTTTGCCGATTATCAGCCGGGCGACAGTATCATCCTCGGCGAAACCACAACGCTGTATGCCGTCTGGGAGTGGCCTGCTGACGCCGAATATACTTACACGGAAGACTTTTCGTCCGGAAGCGGAAAATTCCAGCTCGGCAACGCCAACGGCACCATGACCTATTCAACCGAAGACGGCGTGCTGTCGGTTCTGAAGGCTGCAGGCGGGAACGGATTCTTCCAGTATCCGACCAAAGCAGACGCCCCCTGCATTCTGGTGGAATTCAGTATTCAGGCGATTCCCGAAACCGCTCTGCCCGACAGTTTTCTGCGCCTGATCGGTTCCACGACCAACAACACCTGTGTCTTCTTCGGAACCAACAGCGCAGGCGAGTTGCTGGCATGCAACAACAGCGCCTATGTCATCGGCAGAGTATCGGAGGACACCCCCATTCAGCTGGCGTTCTATATTGACCTGTTCCACAAAACGGTCAGTGTCTGGGCTGACGGCGCCATGGTATACCGGAATCTGCCCGTATCCGCAGGCCTTGACGAAAGTACTCTGGCGCGGGTGAACTGGTATTTTGATACATCGGTACAGGGCGGATTCATTCTGGATGATTTCCGGTTCGGAACCGGCAGACGCCCCTCTTCCGTATCCGAAGACCTGCTGCGCGTGACCTTTGATCCCAACGGCGGATCGGGCGCCATGTCGGGCATCGGCATTGCTCCTGGCGCAGTTGCTCCCCTTCCTGCCTGCACCTATACCTGGCAGGGGCGCCGGTTTGTCGGATGGTCGCTCAGCCGTACAGGAGAAGTCGCGGTTGCGGACGGCGGCATGTTCACCATGGAAGAAGAAGCGTTGACCCTGTACGCTGTCTGGGAAGACATTACCACACACGGAAACGCCATTCTCAGCAATGCCAAAGGAGGCGCCGACGGCATCCTGACACTGGTTCACGATGACGGTACGCTTGATACGATGAACTATGTGACTTCTCAGCTCAGAAAGTACGAAGAGGCGGGCACATTGATCCGTATGAGCATTGCCATGATCGTCAATCAGATCTGGAACCCCACCAGCCAGACGGTCACAAACCAGACCCTTGTGGACAACTGGCAGACCCTGCTGGACACCGGCTTCTTTGAAATGGTCAACCATTCCATGTCCCACAGTCATTACGGCGTTGACGAGAACGACATTGAGAAACTCACACAGGAAATCATTACCTCGGGCGAGGTGCTCCGACAGCTGTTCCCGGGAGAGGATGTGCTGTCCTTCGTCTATCCGGGTTTCAATGCCAACGCAGACGGCATCCGTTACAGCCAGTACTCCAAGGATCTGATCATGGAGCACTACATTGCGGCACGCGGCCTGACCAACACCACCGCTATCAACACCATCGGCGCCACCGATTACAGTTACTTGCTGGCAATCGGATGCACAACCGACAACTATGACACGGTGATTTCGCATATTGACGAGGCGGCTGACGCCCGCAAGTGGGCAGTCGTGTTCTTCCATGTCATCAAGGAAGACAAGGACGCGGATGGCCTGATGGTCGGGAAGACTTATTTCAACAACATGCTCGCCCATGCGGCCTCTCTTGCAGCAGAAAACCGCCTGTGGTGCGCCACACTGGATGAAGCGGCGCTCTACACCCGGGAATATAAGACCGCAACGCTTGAAACTTCCGTCGGTGAAAACAGCATCACGCTCCGGCTCACCGATGAAATGGACGATGCCGTCTATAATTTCCCCCTCACCGTAAAAGTCTGGCTTGACCCCTCCTGGGAGTCTGTTACCATGACGCAGAACGGTTCCGTTCAGGAACTCACGGTCCTTCACGACCAGGAGAGCGGCGGCAATTATGTCTATGCCGATGTGATTCCGGACGGCAATGACGCAACTCTCACCCCGGCCGGATAAAGGTCACCCGTCGGGAAGAGCCCCGCAAGAAGGGTGCGCGTGCGGATTTTCCGCACGCGCACCCTTTTCTTTCTGCTATCCCGGAATGTCCAGCAGACTGCCGCCCCGGACCATCAGACGGATGACCGGTCCGGCGTCCAACCGCCATACCGGTTCCCCGCTTTCCAGAGCACATACCGCAGCGCACCCCGCCGCCTCCCCCATCTGGTTGAGGTTGACCATCACGCGTAAAGCGCCGAAAGCCGCTTCATCCGCATTGAGCATTCTGCCCACTGCCATGAAGTTGGCATACTTCTGCTGTACCAGAGAGGAGAACGGAATGCAGTAATAGCGCGTAGACGATGTGGCGGCCCACCTGCCGTATTCTGCCGGAGAAGTGCGGTCCCGATGTGTCTCGGTGGTCCCGTCCAGATACAGGAAGGTGATGCCCGCACGGTCACTGTGGTGCATGTCCAGACGATAGGTTCCCCGGCCGATTGTATCCGGGAATACCTTCCCGGTAAGCAGATCTTCCTTTGTAATACGGTACCGGGTTTCAAAATGCCGGCTCTCCCGGATGCCCAGGGCCGCAGGCAGCGAAATAAGGGACACCGGATGCGTATCATAGCGTCTGAGCAACTCCAGAATGGCATCAATCTGCCTGCGTCCCTCCAGCTCCGCCCGGCTCAGCGCCTCTCCGTCCGCGCAGTCCAGACCGAAAACATGCGTGTCAGCACGCAGGGCCACGCCCGGCATGCCCGGGATTTCGCTTGACCAGCCCCAGTCTTGTGCAAGACCGAATTCCGCACCGTGCGCACTCAGAAGTTCCTGAAACCGGGCCTCGTCCGGCCCACCCATCAGATGATAGCACGGAGTGGGCGGCTGTACATGTTCATGCCTGTAAAACGGCTGGCCGAGATGAAATGCCAGATCCCCGTCTCCGGACGCATCAATGAAAAACTGTGCCCGGATCGCTCCCCTTCCCGATTTATTCTCCACCAGAACATGCGTAATCCGGTCTCCGTCGGTGACCGGCGCGCAATAACTGGTATGGAACAGAACCCGGATTCCGCTCTCACGCACATAGCGGTCCAGTTCCAGCTTCAGCAATTCCGTGTTCAGCCGGTATGCCACATGCGCCGCCGGACCGCGCTGCATGCCGCCGCGCCGCTCCAGGCGCTCCAGCGTCTCCCATGTCAGGCCGCCGATTACCTGCTCCTCACCCTGTGTATCGTGCAGACTGTGCCAGATATTAACCAGGGCGGCAGTTGCCGTCCCACCAAGACAGTTCAGTTTTTCCACAAGGATTACTCGCAGGCCTGCCCGTGCAGCGCGGACCGCCGCGAACAGACCGGTACAGCTGCCGCCCACTACACACAGATCCGCTTCCGCAATGACCGGAACTTGCCGCTCCGGTTCTCTGATATATTCCATCTTTCCTCCGTCCGATCCGTCGGACCGCTACCAGGATTTGATCATGCATCAGCATAGCACAGGCACCGGGATTTGTCAACCCATAAGTCCCGAAAACCGGAGACGGCAGAATGCGGGATCCGCATTCTGCCGTCTGGTTCATCCCAGCAAAATCACCGGTATATAAGCAGCAGTCAGCCGTCCGGGAGCGGTTACTTCCAGCACCGGTCGGTTCTGAGGCTGTACCGCATCGGGCGCCGTAATGGCAAACACCGCTTCTGCCGTGCCGTCATAATGCGCATTGCGGTGCGGCAGTTGCACATTCTTCGGTCCGCTGACCGAGAAGCCTTCCGGAAGCAGCCAGCGAAGGCAAAGACCGTACGGAATCTGCCCGTAAACCGAACCGTTGTTTTCAAACCGGATTCTGATCTCAATGGTCTGACCGGGCTGAATACGCACCGTTGCGGGATACATGACTGTGGCAGACATATAGCCGAACTTTTCGGTATAGGACATGGGCGGACGGCTGAGCAGGGCAAGGGAAGCGTTTCCGGAGGCCATCAGCCGCTCCCAGTATCCCTCTTTGATTTCCGATTCGCCGTCTGTAAAGCAAAAGTCCGCTCGGTTGGCTCTGAGCACATGCGGCACCTGTGCCAGTACACGCTCCGTCAGCTCCGTACAGGTTTCCGGCACACGGGAAAGCGTACCGCGCGCAATCGAGACGGTAGCAATGGCATCTCCGATATGAGCACGCCAGTCTGCGGGAATCACCGCGCTGCCGTGCGCTATTCCCATCAGAGACCCCAGAGTTGCTCCGGTGCAATCGGTATCGTCCCCGCAGTTGATCGCGATGATCATGGAGCGCTTGAAGTCCCCCTCGCCCCACAGCAGGCCGATCAGAGTATAACTGACATTGGACGGTGCTTCGAACCATCCGTCGCCGATATCCGCATTGGCATGCAGCACGGCTTCCCGCGCCTGCTGCCAGGTCATCCCCTTCCTGCGGCAGTCCAGAACCAGGCGCACACTCTGTGCCAGCCTGCTCTTCTCGGGAATACGGGACAGGCCCAGCTCAATCAGCCGCCCGAAATCCGATTCCACAAACGCGGCGCTTTCCATTGCGGCGACAAACACTGCGGCCACACTTCCCTCTCCGGTCCCGTGATCAACCGACGCGTCCTCAAAGGCGTACCGTGCGGCGATATCCGGGAATCCGGGCGCCAGTGCCGCCCAGAGTTCCGTGCGGATCCAGGCGCCGTTGGAGTCGCGCCACCGGTTTTCGAAATCTCCGCTGAGAGGGGGCGGAAGCCCGCGCTGCATATTGGACTTGCCGATGCCGTACTCGTTCCAGTGCGGCGTCACAAAACTGAGCCAGAACTCACCCAGCCGGCGCGCGTCAAGATCCCACGGCCCGGTCTCCTCCAAGGCACGCAGCCACACCAGCTGCAGATCCAGGTCATCATTGGGAAGCACTACATTAGGAGGCGTGGAAAACCCCTTGATATCCAGCAGCTCCCGTTTCCCCTCATATGGTGTCCCCATGGTTCCGCCGATGTTTTTTCCCAGGAAACAGGCGTACAGTTTATCGCGGTATATTTCGCGATTCAGTTTCATGACACAAGCTCCTTTCCGGTTGGAATACGGTTACAGTTTATCAGAAGCAGATGAAAAAGGCAAGTGCACCCGTGCAGGTTCCTGTTGCATTTGCGTACCTGTTCCGGCACGATAATCCGCAGGTGTACAGCCGTATACCCTGGTAAATGTCCGGTACAGTACCGTCCGGTCGCCGAAGCCGCACCGTGCGGCAATCTCTTCTGTTTTCAGAGAAGTCTCCTTCAGCAGACGCGCCGCCAGCGCCAGACGCTCCTGTTCGATGTATTCCGGCAGAGTCATGTGAAAAGTCTCCCGGAACATCCTGCCGAAATAAGCCGGATTGTAAAAACAGATTTTAGCCAGTGCGGCAAGAGTGAGTTTGCGGTCCAGGTTCCGGTCAATGTAGGCAAACAGATCCCGCCACAGTGCATCACCCGAGGGGGTCCCTGTCGGTTGCGGCAGCAGTTTGCGCAATATACGCGCAATAATGATCCGGATATAACTTTCCAGAACGGTATGCCGGTCAGGCAATCCGCTGCGGTATTCCTCCAGCATATCCGAAAGCAGCATTTCCATGCTCTGCCGCTCCCGCCCCCGGAACACTACCAGTCCCTCGCTCCCCTGCTCTGCCTGCAGTTCTTCAAAAGCGGTCAGTGTCAGCAGATCAAACGCCCCGCGCGGGTTGCTGACCCTGCGGCCGATCAGATCGGGAAGAAGACAGATATTGATATAGGTGAACTCGTCCTGCGGCACAAACCGGTGCTCACTGCCGCAGTTGATGAACAGCAAATCTCCCCGACGCACCGTATAGGAGCGGTCTGCAACATATTGCAGCGCCTGCCCTTGTTCGACATACACGATCTCGATAAAATCGTGGCTGTGGGCCGGCATCTGCCTTTTGCACCGTTCGCGAAAAACCGAAAGACTCAGCCCCTGGGGAATATATTCCTCGGCTTTATAAATATACATCTCTGCTCCTTTGCACGGACCGTCAGCGCCGTCGGAATGCGGCGGGCGTGCATCCGTTTTTCTTTCTGAAAGCCCTGGAAAAATTGTATTCGTCGCTGTAACCGAGATGCTGTGCAATATCACTGACAGAGAGCGCAGTTTCCGTGAGCAGGCGGCGGGCAACCGTCATTTTGGAATCCAGGATATACTGATAAGGAGACTGCCCCGCATGCTTGCGGAAGATGCGGATGGTCTGGGATACCGAAAGGCCGGCATATTCGCTCAGTTGCGGCAGAGTAACGCCTTCTCCGATATGGCTGTCGATGTAACTGATCAGTCTGTGCACCCGCTGCTGCTCCTCTGTAAACTCCCCGCCGACATGTTCCTGCAATTTCCAGAGCAGGCGCGCAAGGCAGAAGCAGGCCTCCTCGGTCGCCTCCACGCTTCTGCACGCTACCAGATCCACAATATGACGCAACGGACTGTACAGGTCACAGGAAGGAAAAAAGTGAACCTGTTTGAGTTTGAGTCCCCTGATCCAGTCCTCGGCAAGAGGTCCTGAAAAATTCACCCATATTTTTTCCCACGGATTCTGCGGATCGGATGCATAGCGGTGATCCTGCCCTTCTTTGAGCAGCCACATATCGGATGCCCCCGGATGAAAAGTCACATCCCCCGCATGCACCACACCTCTCCCTGCCAATGCGTATTCCAGCCTGTTGACGCGCGAATGACGGCAATTGACCTGATAATCGGGCGTCGGATAGGTCACTCCGGCCATCGTGATCCGGAAAGGAATACTTCCGTCATAAATACGGCACGGAATGCCGTGATAAATCTCTTCACGCATAGCGGTTTCCCCTCCTTTTCTTCCATTATAATACTTTTTCCGCCCCGAAGCAAGTATCAATCACATGCGCAAAAAAGACATGCTCCGCCTTTCTTCAGAACATTGTTCACCCGCCGGGTTTCTGTTAAAATAAAGGTACAAACCGGGCAATTTCGGAAATCGTATCAAAGGAGGATCAGATCACAAATGAAAAAATGGTTCATTACAGCGGCTGCCCTTCTTCTGCTCCCGCTGCTGTTTGCCTGCGGAACCGGATCCGGTACCCCGACAACCGTGACAACTCCGCAGAACCAGGCCGGAACTTCTGTTACAACACCGCAGAACACCGAACCGGAAGAGACCGAACCGGACACCACCACTCCCGCGCAGACAACCGGAGCGTCCGATACCCAGCCGGATACCACAGAGCCCCAGACGCCTCCCGCAGTGGAAGAAGAGATCTGGGACAGAATCGGGGATGCGCAACTGCGCGAGGCCATGCAGGAGCTGTATGCTCTGTATGATCCGGACACTTTGATTGCCTTTTTTGCATCCATGTGGGATCCGCAGACCGGGGCCTTCTATTACGCGCCGAGCGCCCGCGATTACGAGGGATTCGGGCCGGATATCGAGAGTACCTATCAGATTCTGAACATGCTCCGCGGTATGGGTGCCCTGGAATCCGGCAGCAGCCTGCCTGACCTGCTGGGCACGGAAATGACTGCAAAGATTGTCACCTGGATTCAGAATACCCAGAACCCGGATGACGGCTATTTTTACAATCCGCAGTTCTCATCGGACATCGGCGTCATGCGGCGCAGCCGGGATCTGGCCTCCGCCATCCGACTTCTTGAATGGCTGGAGGCGGAACCGCTCTACCCCACGGCGCTGGAGCGTCTGGAGGACCGTGCCACGCAATATATGGCGTCGGGTGACGATGACGACGAAACAGGGGGCAACTATCTGACCGATCCGCAGGCGCTGGAAGCCTATGTGCAGGATCTTTTCAGCAATCACTCGACCGAGGGCTGGTCCAATACCCTGTCGGCGCCGGCGCAGGAATTCCTGGCTTCCGGCATGCTCTCCACGCTGCTTGACATACTGGATGACGCACAGGATCCGGAATCCGGTATGTGGGTGACGCGACGCAACGCAGACGGCACCTACCTCGCCTTTAACGGGCAGAATGAATCCGCGTACGGCGTGCTGACTGCGGCATACAAGATTGCCTTTCTCTACAATACGGCAGGCAGACCCATTGCTCACGCCGACGCCTTTATCGAAAGTGCAAAACTGGCGGTGCTGTCAGATATCACACCTGCCACGGTGTGCTATCTCTTCAACCCCTGGGCTTCCCTGAGCTATCTGCGTTCCAACCTGGCTGCGAACGGAGGAGATATAACCGCTTATGAAAATGCCCTTTCGGCAGATCTGCCGCAGATGCTGGACAGCCTGATTCAGAAACTGTCGCTCTTCCGCAAAACGGACGGCTCCTATTCCTATTATCCGGGCGGCTCACTCGCAACCATCTACGGAACCACGGTGTCGCTGGGGGTTTACGAAGGGGATGTCAACGGTACCCTGATTGCAATCAAGAGTATTTCGGATGCGGCCTGCAATGTGCTGGGGCTTGGAGCAAGTATTCCGCTGTTCACGCCCGAACACGGGAACCTCTTTGTTCAGTTGTGCAGCGAAGCGGAAGCGCCCGTGAAAAAGCCGCGCCCCTCTGAGCCGAACAGTATGAACGGCCTTGCAGACAACTACCTGTATGTGGGAACCAACAAATCGGGAACCCTCGAATACGGAATCCCCGATCCCACGGGTGCGGAAAATGAAAACGGCACCTACCGCTTCACCAAAACCGAAGCCGGCAAAGGCGGCCAGGACATCTACTACCGCTTCCTTGACGGCTCTACCTCCTCGCGCGACCTGACGCGCGGCAACTGCCTGCAGATCAGTTTCGATCTTTACATCGATTCAGCGACCCTTTCGGATGCGAAATTTTACAACATCTGCTATCAGTGCACCTTCCGCCTCAACGACAGCGGAAACAACGGCGTGTACATGCTGCTCATCCGCATGTCCGATCTGTCATCGGATGAAGAAGGAGCCTTTTTCTACCTTGCAGATATGACCAAAGAATCCAACGGCGAGGTGATCAGCGGAACTTATGACGGCACCTTCCTGCCCGACACCTGGAACACGGTCACCCTGCAGATTGCCTATACTACCGAGGGCAACGGAACATTCACCTTCGGCAACGCGTCGGTATTGCTCAACGGAGAACACCTGGGTTACACTGCATCCGTAACAGCACTGCCGGAACAGGGAGACAGTACGGTTTCCCAGGCGATATACAATACGCAGCAGTGTCTGCTCAGCACCAAGCGCGCCTGCCTGTTTCTCTCGGCCAACAGCCGTCTGACCGGAGAGATTTACTTTGACAATTTTACAGCGCAGATTAAGAACAATCCCGGACCGTAAGACTGCAGGCAAGAGCCGCCGGACGCAAATGCGTCCGGCGGCTCTTGCCGTATCATCCGGTTATTTCCCGCATCCGGGCATCCTCACAGCAGCCGGATTCCGAAACGGTGATGGTAAACCCCGCCCGCAGGATGATTCGCAGGCATGGCAGTACTCCATGCCATATCGGACCCGATGGGAGCATGACAGGCGTCCACATGCAGATATTCCTCAGCACGCGGAGTCATTTCATCGGGATGCAGAACCGCGAAGTCCGGTATGGCAAAATGGCGCACATCAAAATGGAACGGCTCGTCGCTTTCCACCTCAATGCCAGCCCCGGATGCATCGAACAGTTGCAGCCAGTAACAGGATTCATGCCCTCCGGTCTCCGACGGCGGGCAGAAGGCAAAGGTCTGTTCCGCAACCGTGGATTCCCACACCTGCATACGACCGGCGCAGCTGCGGTCGGAATAGGTTTCTTCCCCGCCGCGGCTGAAAGAACGCAGCATCTCAAATCCGGGGGCAAGGATCAGTTCCAGCCCCGCACGCGACAGCGCCGGTACAGAGGGAGGGGTTGCCATATACCATTCAACCTCTGCAAAATCCTCCCGGACCGTGTAGGCAATCTGCCCCTCAAACCGCACCCCGTCCCCGGTCACCGCAACAGGAAACTCCAGCCGTACCCGGTCGCCGCCCCGATAGATGCGCGGCACCCCTGCCTCCGTCCGCAGATCCGAGAATCGCTGCAGCAGACCGTGCCATCCCCAGCCGGGCCCGGCATCCAATCCGGTGCGCGGCCTGCCGAAACACGGGATACAGGAGGGACCGGCCAGATATTCGGTCTTCCCCTTTTTCAGCGACCGCATGGAGCCGTCGTGCGCGTCAAATTCCACGGTGCACGCCCCGGCCGATACCCGGTAGCCTTCCCCGGTGTGCACCACTTCCGCAGTCCCTCCGGCGGCCTGCGTCCGCATTGGACAATACAGCCCGCCCTCAAGAGCAAACTGGGTAAAGCCCATCTCCTGTTCGGGTACCTCTCCGCACGCGCGGCGGTAAATAATGAATTCCACATGATAGATACAGTCCGGACGGCGCCCGGCAGGCAGAGCGATCCTGAGCGGGAGGGTTTCCATCGGCCCGGCGTCCGGGAGCTGAACCTCCCAGCGACAGATTTCCGCTCCGTTTTCGCGCAGCACGGCTTCGCAGCGGAACGCACTGCCCCACTGCGTCATGGTCCGGTTCCGGAACTCAAAATCCCCTTCCCGTCCCACGGTATGCCAGGCAGAAAACTGATGGGCACGATCAATGCGAACCGGACAGTATATCTGACGCACTTCCCGGGCCACCGGTTTTTCACACAGGTCCGCCCGCAGAATTCCGTTGTTGGTCATGAAAAGGGGATTCTGTTTTTCCCGCACCGATTCTCCGAAATCTCCTCCGTGCGCATAACGGATCCGACCGTCCGGCAGGCGCATCTGCAGCGCCTTATCCCGCCAGTCCCAGATAAATCCCCCCTGAAAACCGGGATAACGCTCGGTCAGATCCAGAAAGCGGTACATCCCCCCGCCACTGTTGGAAATCTGATAGAGATATTCCACCAGCACGACCGGGCGGCGGTCTGTGGGGTCGGTGAGCATCTGCAGAATACGGTCCGCAGTCGCATACATGTCCCCGCGCACATCCGAAACCCGGCTGTCGGGATTCCCGCTTTCATACTGGCACAGCCGGTCGGGGTCGTATGCTTTCAGGAAGCCGTACATGGCGGCATGATTGGGGCCTGTTCCGCTCTCGTTTCCAAGAGACCAGGCATATATGGACGGATGATTCTTGTAAGTCTGCGCCATACGCACCGCACGCTCCAGAAACTGCTGCGCCCACGCCGGATTATGCGTGAGAGCCCCCGCTACGGCATGCGTCTCCAGATTGCATTCGCAGACCACCAGCAGCCCGAACCGATCGCACAGTTCATACCATTCCGGACAGTCGGGGTAATGGCAGGTACGCACCGCATTGATGTGCAGGGCTTTCATGCGGCGGATTTCCTCGATCATCTCTCCGCGGGTGACCGTTCTGCCGCCTGACGGTGAAAATTCATGTCGGTTGACCCCCCGTATCAGCAA
>CASFDI010000043.1 GCA_949293405.1 uncultured bacterium
CCGATTCCGACGCAGATGGGCATGACCCGGAAATTGGAATGCGCCAGGTGTGTACCCGAAATATTGCGTCCGCAGAGCAGCAGCCCTTCCACCATCTCGGGCACCATACAGCCATAGGGAATGGTGTATCCGTGTTTCTGAGGGAATTTCTTCTGCTGTCCGGTCGGATCGAGGCCGGAACCGGTGAGGTTGTGTACATCAAAGTTGAACCAGGCATCATACACCACCGCATCCTCAAACACGCGTGCATTGAGAATATCGGATTCTGTCAGGGTATATTTTCCGTGGAAATGACGGCTCTCCCGGATGCCGCACAGGGAAGCGGAAGTCAGCAGATAGCAGTTCTCGTATCCCGGCACATAGGTGCGAAGAAAGTCCACAATGGCATTCATCTGGGAGCGGCAGACCGCTTCCGCGCGGGTCAGATCGCGCACATCGGTGCCGTCAATATCGGTACAGTTGGTCATGTTGCAGGTGACAACACCGGGCAGGGTCGAGCGGTAGAGCAACACATGCCCGGCAGGGGCCGGCAAATGCTGACGCGCCAGCGCCTGCAATTCTCCACGGGGAGTTTCGTAGGTGCTTTCAAACGAGGGGAGAAAGACTGCGCGTTCGGTATCCACTCCGCCTACCTTGAACATCACGGTAGCGGGCTGCATTTTGCCGTCTTCCTCACGGCCAAGCGTATAGGGAACGCCTGCCCGCGCGGCAATATCCCCGTCACCTGATGCATCAATAATGACCCGGGCAAGGATGGCCTCTCTTCCGGATTTGCTCTCGGTGAAAATGCCGGTTACCCGGTTGCCCTCCTTGATCACATCTGCGGCAAAGGTGTACAGTTGTATGGATGCTCCTGCTTCCGCAAGCATTTCAAAATACAGCGTGCGCAACTGTTCAGGATCGATCGTGACGGTTTTTTCTTTGGAAAACAGGTTCCGCTCTCCCGCGCGGCGCAGAATCTCATGATAGAGTGTGCTGCCGCAGGTACCGGTCCAGTGGCTCATCATGCCCGCAGTGGAAATTCCGCCGGGGGTGCCGCACTGTTCCACAACCAGTACTTGTGCACCCATGCGCGCAGCAGAGATAGCGGCTGCCATGCCGGCGGGGCCGGAGCCGATTACCAGAACATCGGGGCGGTGACGAACCGGAATCTGTCTGGCGGGTTCGGTAATGTAGTCCATAAGGTCCTCCTCTTGACAGAATGTCCTCTTCTGTGATAAAATGATCCTGTATACAGAATAACACAGTCGGTCGGAAATTTCTTGCAGTATTTCGGCTTTTTTCTGTAAAATTCTGCTTTCGGGAGGCACGGTGTGGAAAAAGAACTGCTGACCGATATTACCGCGTATCTCGACCTGCTCAACCGGGAAGGGTTGCGGGTCACCGTGCATGATACCTCCGGCTTTCTTACCCCGTATGCAGGCGCCCTGATCGCCTACAATATTCATTCCAATCCCTACTGTCTGCTGGTCAAGACACGCCATGAGGCATGGGAGCATTGCATTGCCTGTCAGAAAAAAGTGGCACAGCGTGCATCCGAACAGGGGGACTATTTCGGTACCTGCTGGATGGGAGTGGGGGAATTCATTTTTCCGTTTGCGTCTGAGGATGCCGTGCTGGGGTTCGTGTCTGTGAGCGGATACCGCAGCGATCGGGCGCGCGCGTTCCGCGCCATCGACCGGCATGCGGGTGAGTACGGCTATGAGCGGGATATTTACAAGGCTGCATATGACCGCTATCTGACCCCTCAGTTGCCGGATTCCGCGACACTGACCGCACGGGTTCACCCCCTGTGCCAGATGCTGTGTTCTCTGGCAAGGATGAGAAGACACCTGCCCGATGCCTACGATCCGCTCTTTTCACGGATGCTGCACTTTCTGGAAGAGCATTACAGCGGTCCGGTGAGTGTCTCGGATGTGGCGCATGCTGTAGGGTGCAGCCCCTCCTATGCGTCGCATTTTTTTAAGAATAAAACGGGGCAGAGCCTGATTTCTTATGTGCTGAATCTGCGGATCCGGGCGGCACAGCGCTTCCTCTGCGAGACGGACCTGCGCATCTCGGATATTGCCGGCCTGACAGGCTTTTCGGATGCGAATTATTTTTCCAATACCTTTCGCAGATACACCGGGTGCTCTCCACGGGCATACAGGGAGAAGCAGAACCGCCTGGGGGCGGATGCGTCTGCCGGACTCTGAAAGGAATGCGGGGCCGAAATTATTTGATGACTTAACTAAAATTTAACCTGCTTTTTTTCGCCGGATGTGGTATAATATGGATTGAATGAAACGGGGAGTATGCATATGAGAAAAACAAAAATTATCTGTACCATCGGACCCGCCTGTGAAAACGAAGAGACTCTGACCGCTATGTGCCGGGCCGGCATGAATGTTGCACGGCTTAACTTTTCTCACGGCACGCATGAAGATCAGGGCAAGCGTATGGAGCTGATCCGGCGTGTGCGTGAGAAACTGGGACTGCCTATCGCGGTCATGCTGGATACCAAGGGGCCGGAATACCGGATCCGTACCTTCCGGGATGGCAGGGTGGAACTGAGAGAAGGGGATGAGTTCCGTTTTTATACTGCGGAGCGGGAAGGCGATGAGTCCGGTGTTTCTGTTTCCTATGCGCATCTGGACCGTGAGCTGGAAACGGGCGACACCATTCTGCTCAACAACGGGTTGCTCTCCTTTCTGGTGACGGATATTGAACCCGGCGTTGTGGTGACGAAGGTTGTGATCGGAGGTGCACTGTCCGATCGCAAGAGTATGAGTTTTCCCGGGAAAGTACTGAAACAGCCGTATCTTTCCGGGCAGGATCGGGAAGATATCTTGTTCGGCATTTCACAGGGGGTGGATTTCATCGCCTGTTCGTTCGTATCCTGCAAGCAGGATCTCATGGATATTCACCGCCTTCTGGATGAAAACGGAGGTAGCGGCATTGAGTTGATTGCTAAGATTGAGAACCGGACCGGAATTGACAATATAGAAGAAATCTGCGAGGCGTGCAGCGGAATCATGATCGGCCGGGGTGATATGGGGGTTGAAATTCCGTTTGAGGAGTTGCCGGCGGTGCAGAAGCAGTTGATAACGAAATGCCGCATGCTGGGAAAACGTATTATTACCGCTACGGAAATGCTGGAGTCCATGACTCAGAATCCGCGCCCCACCCGGGCAGAAACATCGGATGTTGCCAATGCGGTGTATGACGGAACCAGCGCTGTGATGCTGTCGGGTGAGACCGCGGTGGGCAAGTATCCTGCCCTGACGGTGCAGACGATGGCCCGCATTGCGGAATGTACCGAACAGAGCATTCGCTATGACCAGGAGTTCCTGCATCATAATTTCAAGATCAGCAGTACGCTGGATGCTATTTCACATGCGACGGCCGGCATGTCGATTGATGTATCGGCAAAGGCCATTGCGGTTTGTTCTCTTTCGGGCATCACCGCCCGCATGGTATCACGCTTCCGTCCGCCGGTGGATATTGTCGGGCTCACCATCAATGAGCAGACCTGGCGGCAGCTTGCGCTCTCCTGGGGCGTCATTCCGGTGATGTGCGAGCAATACGATTCCACCGATGTGTTGTTCTATACTGCAAAACGGCTGGCAAAGAGCACGCTGGGGCTGAAAAAAGGCGACCACATTGTCATTACAGGCGGAATGACCAACGGAGTATCGGGCAATACCAATCTGCTTAAGGTGGAAACCGTCTGATCTGTGAAAAAACAGCGAAAAGAAAGTGCAGGCATGTGTGTGCCTGCACTTTTTGTGCTGTATGGCATCGATCTGCGGGGAAGCCTGAATGCATCCGATCCCTTCCCGGTACGGCAGGCCGGGATTCAGATGCGGTTGACAGCGTTCCAGTCGATGGGAGTACGCCCGTGCTCTTCGAGGAACCGGTTGCACTTTGAAAAGTGACGACAGCCGAAAAATCCGTTGTACGCGGAGAGCGGACTCGGGTGTGCCGCTTCAAGAATCAGGTGGGCGGGGTTGTGCAGCAATTCTTTCTGCCGCCGTGCGCTCGCGCCCCAGAGCAGGAAAACCATGGGCTGAGGGGACCGGTCGAGCGCTTCAATCACTTTACCGGTGAATTGTTCCCAGCCGTGTCCGCGATGACTCTGCGGCATGCCGGCACGCACGGTCAGGGTGGCGTTGAGCAACAGCACGCCCTCGCGCGCCCAGGGAATGAGATTGCCGTGTGAGGGAGGTATGACCCCGAGATCTGCCTGCAGTTCTTTGAATATGTTCACAAGAGACGGCGGCTGGGGAACGCCGGGACGGACGGAAAAGCTGAGACCGTGCGCCTGGCCGGGACCGTGATACGGGTCCTGCCCGAGAATAACCGCCTTAACACAGTGGTATGGAGTTTCCTTCAATGCATTGAAAATGTCATACATGGAGGGATACACCTGATGCGTGGCGTATTCGCTTTTCAGAAATTCGCGCAGTTTGAGATAATAGGGTTCCGAAAATTCGCCTCCGATGATTTCGTCCCAGTCATTGCCGAGTGATACCATGCCTGCCTCCCGCCGATCAGCGCTACCGCGCAACCTTACAAGTGTTGGCTTTATTATAGCACAACCGGCGGATCATTGCAAGTTCAGTCGAACCGTGTCTCAATCACCCGCTCACACTGCCGGGGAGAATAGCGCCAGACATCCAGGTGCGCAGTTGTCTTGGGATCCGTGAAATACCGCAGAGGTGCCGGCGCGGCTTCGGTGTCATGGGTGTCGATGACAATCAGTTTTATTTTCATCTTTTCCGGGATAATGCTTTTGATGAATACGGCGGCGCTCTGGTTGACCGAAACTCCTTCCTTACATTCCGCAAGGCCGGTAAGGTTGGGAGTCAGTTCAACGAAAATGCCGTACGGTTCGATACTGCGCACCATGCCGGCAACCGTCTGCCCGGCGGTAAACAGCGCTGCGTTTTCTTCCCATGTACCGAGCAGTTCACGCAGACTGACATATACTCTGCCATCCGGATCAATATGCTTGACTACCACATGAATGCGGTCACCGGGGCGCAGACGGGCGCGTGGGTGTGAGATGCGCGATACCGAGATGCAGTCGATTGAAAGCAGCGATACAATCCCGCATCCGATATCCACAAACGCCCCGAAACTCTCCAGATGTGTGACAGTCGCGGGAATGATGTCTCCCGGGATCAGTCCTTCTATGTAGTGATACAGACATTCTTTCTGTGCAGCACGGCGGGAGAGCAGCGCAACCGTTTCACCTGCCGCATTGCGGGTAAAGCCGGAAACTTTGAAGCAGACAGGCTTGCCCACGCGGGTCAGTACGGCAATATCTTTGATCTCCTCCCGGTTTCTGGTCAGGACAACCTCTTCTTTCGGCATGATGGCAGGCGTGCCGAACAGATCAAAATGCAGACACATGTCCGCATCGCACAGAGTAGCGCATGCTTCCAGAATTTTCTGGCGTTCGAGCGCGCGCTCCAGACCCTGACGGGAAGAGAGAAATTCATGATTTTCGGGAGTCCCCAGGAGAAAACCCTCCGGCAAATACATTCCGTTCATATCATACCCCTTTGTTTTTTGTTCGTACTAATAGAGTATATGATGGACACGTCCACTTTAGAAGAAAAAGAAAAAAAGCGTCCGAAAGACGCTTTTTTCAACTCTTTTTACAGGGAAGGTGAGGGAGATGACTCCGGATCTGTATAAAATGGGGGTGAAGTCGGAAGGGGTACTGACGTGAGGCTGATTATTCTTCCGACGGGGAAAAGGTGAACGAAGCCTTGATATTGGTTTCACCGTCTGAGCGCACCGTCCGGAATACCGCATCGGTTCCGTGATCTTCTCCGTATACAGACAGCACTTCTCCAAAGGGCGCTTCTTTGAGATAATTGACCGAGAATCGGGTTACGGTCCGCCCTTCCATGGGGATGAAGTTGAGCAGCATATCAATGTACCGGGTATTGTTCATATGATGGTTCATATCGGTGTCTGCATAGCGCACCGGATAAGTACCGAGCAGGGGAGGCTCAAAACCGTGGGGGGTTACCAGGCGCTCCGGAGCACCCATCTCCAGCATGGGCTCACAGGTGAAGTTCGGCTTGTAGTCATTTACCCGCTGCATGGCGCGGTCACTGATGGAGACCATCGCCCACTGCGAGGATGCCTCTGCAATCAGTTCCTCTTTCCGCAGAACCCGGTAACAGCGGAAAAAGCTGTACCCGCGGCTCTCCGAGCATGCAAAGGTCTGTACCTGCAGATCTTCGTAGGGGTGAGCCGTGGCATACAGATTGACGGTAATACGGGAAAGCAGGAATGCGTAGCCGGATTCGCGCAGCTGTTCGTTGGAGGGGCCGAGTGT
The DNA here is from genome assembly GCA_949293405.1 of uncultured bacterium. Taxonomy (GTDB): domain Bacteria; phylum Bacillota; class Clostridia; order Oscillospirales; family CAG-272; genus UBA1740. The sequence continues at coordinate 6,338 of CASFDI010000043.1, forward strand.
ATGCAGCTGCAGATTGGCGCATTCCTGCATATAGCGTTGCATTGCTGCCGGGCGGAGAATGCTGTTGCAGTCCGTGTCGTGCGTGTTGACGCGGACCTGTTCTGTCCAGATCATGATTTTCTGTCCTTGCCTTTTCAGATTGCGCCTCGGGCGCGTATGGCAGAATTTATCATATCACAATCCGGACCGAAAATCAAGAGAGAGCCTCGGCGCGTTCGCCCGAAAGTCCGAAACTGACCGTAATGGCGTTGTTGACCTGCTGCATGACATCGTCTCCGAGATGTCCCATTTTTTCTTTCAGACGCCGCTTGTCAAGGGTACGGATCTGTTCGAGCAGAACGACTGAATCTTTTGACAGTCCTACCTTATCCGCATAAATTTCAATGTGGGTGGGCAGTTTTGTTTTTCCCATGCGGCTGGTGATGGCCGCTGCGATAACCGTCGGGCTGTAACGGTTTCCGACATCGTTCTGAACGATCAGGACCGGACGCAGTCCGCCCTGTTCGCTGCCGACTACCGGACTGAGGTCCGCATAGTAAATGTCTCCTCTTTTTATGTTCATGCTTTGCACGGCGTTTTGCCTTTCCTTTCCGATTTTGGTGCAATATTATTGTTGCCCGGATCGGAGGGAATCTAAACAGTCAATTGCTGGAAATCTCTTCATTTTTCAGTGTATGCAGCAGGAAGGACAAAAGAAACGGCGGAACCGGCATTGTCGGATCCGCCGCCATCGGTCATTCCGAGATGAAATGCTCTTCGCGCGAACGGAAGAGCAGGGAAATGCACCATACCCCCGCCAGTGCGACCACCGTGTAAATGATTCGGCTGAGAATGGCATCCTGTCCGCCGAAGATCCACGCCACGATGTCAAACCGGAACAGACCGATACTGCCCCAGTTGAGTGCGCCGATAATGGTGAGCACCAGCGCGATCCGGTCGAGTATCATATGATCTACCTCTGTTTTGAAATTCAGCGTTTCCGCCTGTCGGTAGTATGGGCGGTGACAGGTTTTTTATACGCCGGATGAAGAGTGCCAGAAATCTGCACGCAATTTTTCAAGCGCCTTTTTTTCAAGACGGGAAACATAAGAGCGCGATATGGAAAGTTTTTTGGCGACTTCGCGTTGGGTCAGCGGCGTTTTACCCGACAGTCCGTACCGCAGAACGATCACCTGCTTTTCACGTTCGTCCAGCACGCCGGCAATCAGCCGCCGCAACCGTTCGGTATGTATTTTCAGATCCAGATCTTCCGCTATGGTATCTTCCGAACTGATGATATCGGCGTAGGTGAGCGGATTTCCTTCACGGTCCATATCAATGGTTTCGTGAATGGAAATTTCGGATGACAGTTTTTTCTGCGCCCGGAAAAACATGAGAATTTCGTTCTGAATGCATTTCGCGGCATAGGTGGCAAAGCGGGTCCCGTTTTCACAGCGGAACGAATCCACCGCCTTGATCAGCCCCAGGTTTCCGATGGAAACCAACTCGTCTGAATTCTGTGCAGAACCGTAGTATTTACGCACGATATGCGCGACCAGACGCAGGTTGTGCTCGATCAGAAGCGTCCGTGCTTTATTGTCTCCCCGGGACAGGGCGGCAAACGCTTCTTTTTCCTGTGCTGCCGAGAGCGGCGGCGGAAAGTTCTGCCCGGGCGTGATGCCCAGGATCAGGGTCAGAAAATGCGAAATAACCGAAAGGATAGAATGCATACTCCCTCCGCGCCGTCGGGCGCCTGCGTATGAAAAAGCAAGGTTTCCGTCACAGACAAAAACCTTGCACCGACGGGCGTCCGGAAAGGATGCCCGGTTCCGTACGCATTATGGTATGCTTTTGCAGTTGCAAATATGCGTGTCTTCAGCCCATTTCGATCATGCGGCGGATGCATAGCGACGCTTCCTGCATGGTCAGCTCGTCCAGCTCAATTTCCTCTCCGGCTTGCCCCTCCAGGCACGCCAGCACTTCGGGCAGTGTGGTCAGACGCATGTCGCGGCAGATCAGTCTCTTTGACAGAGGGAAAAACCGCTTCCCGGGATATGCGTACTGCAGATGCTCGACAATTGAATTTTCCGTTCCGATAATGAATGAGGAGGCATCGGATTGCCCGGCAAATTCCATAATGCCCGATGTGGAGCCGATATAGTCCGCGTGGCGGGTAACGCACGGCCGGCATTCGGGATGTACCAGCAACAGAGCGCCCGGATGTGCAGCCTTGGCTTGCAGGACTTCTTCTTCGGTCACCGCTGCGTGCACAGGGCAGCCTCCGGTGAGCAGAGTAATATCTTTTTCAGGGAGCATGTCGCGCACATAAGCGCCCAGGTTGCAGTCGGGAATAAACAGAATCCTGCCGTTCAGCTGAGAGACAATTTTCAGTGCAGATGCCGAGGTCACGCAGACATCGCAGACCCGTTTGAGCGATGCGGTGGTGTTGATATAGGCCACAACAGTCGTGTCGGGATGCTCTGCCCGGTACGCCATGATCTGCTCGCGTGTGAACTGTTCCGCCATCGGACAGCCGGCATCGGGAGCAGAAAGCAGAACCCGTTTTTCGGGAGAGAGCAGTTTCACGGTTTCCGCCATGAACCGGACGCCGCACATCAGCACAGTTTTCTGCAGGACAGTTGCCGCTTTCCGCGAGAGGGCAAACGAGTCCCCGGTGAAATCGGCAATCTCGAGAATATCGTGAGACTGATAGGTGTGTGCAAGAATACACACATCTTTTTCCTTCTTATACTGTAAAATCTTGTCCTGTATAGCGCGTAGCATAGTTTGGTACCTCTTTCACTGGTATATGATAATGACGGTTGTTGACGCGGATGAGCGGAACACCTGTGCATGAAAGTGTGAAACTGTTGATCCGTTCCACTGATGCGCGTACGCGGGCAGACAGGTGACTGCGTGCCGCATAGTAATAAGACAATTCCGATATTGCGTGCGGAACGGGCGGCAACATGATCAGGGTACGGAGCAGATAACGGTCCTCCGCCTCAAGGGAAAAAGGGAAACCGGCATAGAAGGGAAGCGGCTCTCCCACCCTATCCCGATAACGTGAGGCGGTGTATGTACGGCCGGTCTGACGGCGCAGCAGCGAATGACGCGGCAGCCGTCCCTGCCGGACCCGGAATACAGGACAGTGTGCCGAAAGCATCTCCAGATCCTCCCGGTAAATGCCGGTGTCACAGGCGAGTACTGCACGCACACCGGGGATGGGAATCAGGTCGCACTCATAGGGATCGTAAACACTTACCACAAATCCGGCTTGCGTCAGATGCCGGTAATAAGGCCTGGCGGCTTTCAGCGACAGAGCAATCAAAGCCAACAAGCATTTTCACATCCTTAACATTTTATGATACAAGCGTATTATATCACAGAATATCCGACAATGCAAGAGCGGCAAAGTTTAAAATTCTGTTGACAGTCCGCCTGTATGGCGGGTATAATGGAAAAAACGGATTCGTTCCGGCAGACCCGCCGGAAACAGGGGAGGCGTGTATGAGAGTACTGATTACGGGAGGAACCGGAGACATCGGGAGGGAGGCAGTACGGGCGTTCTGTGAACGGGGTGACCGGGTAGCGTTCACATATCTCTGCAGAGAAGAGCGGGCGCAGCAGATTGCCGCGCAGACAGGGGCGCTTGCCCTGCGCGCCGATGCGGCTGATCCGGAACAGATCACCCGGGCGGTGGAGCAGGCGCGCGCGTATCTCGGCGGCTTTGATCTGCTGATCAACAATGCCGCAACCTCTTCTTTCGCCCTTCTGACCGATCTCACGGTTGCGCAGTGGCGCGCTTTCCTGGCGGTGAATCTGGACAGTCATGTGTTCTATACCCAGCAGATTCTGCCCGATATGATCCGGCAGAAGTCGGGGTGTATTCTTAATGTCGCATCGGTATGGGGGCAGACCGGCGCTTCCTGCGAGGTACATTACTCTACGGCAAAGGCCGGACTGATCGGATTCACCAAGGCTCTGGCAAAAGAGGTGGGCCCATCGGGCATCCGGGTCAACTGCGTGGCGCCCGGTGTGATCGATACCGGAATGAACCGCTCGTTGAGCGAAGAGGATCTGCGTGCGCTGTGCGACGAGACGCCGCTTGGGCGGTTGGGGACACCTGCTGAGGTGGTTTCAGCCTTTCTGTTCCTGTCTGCACCCGCGGGGGCATTCTATACCGGACAGGTACTGGCGCCAAACGGAGGATTTTATATTTAATTTTTTGTGAACCGCTTGCAATCCGGCGGCTTTTCTGGTATACTATATACGGAGCAGGTCGCTCTCCGGTGTTCGGTTTGTGGAAGAGGATCATACTATCCGGGGCGGTAGCGGTGCCTTGTACCTGAAATCCGCTGTAGCAGGGGGGAATCCCGTGCCAGAGGGCTGTCTTTGTGTAGTCTGCGCCGTTTGAAAATGTGTTGATGGATGGGTCTTGCGCAATCGGAGGCTGTGAACCATGTCAGGTGGGGAACCAAGCAGCATTAAGCGGTCGAACCGATGTGCCGCGAGGCAGCCTGTCCGGAGCGGATTCGGCGGTTAACGTATGTAAGGATATGTTCGACGGTGCGGTGTATGGTTCTCTTCGACAAACCGAGCCGGCGTCACACGAACACGGAGGGACTGTTGCACTTACGATGCACAGTCCCCTTTTTGCTGTACGGGGGGAGATATGTATAAAGCACTGTATCGGAAATGGCGGCCGACCGATTTCGACGGTGTCTGCGGGCAGCCTCAGGTCACCGATATTCTGAAATATCAGGTCTCATCCGGGAAACTGTCGCATGCCTATCTGTTCTGCGGCTCGCGCGGAACCGGAAAAACCACCTGTGCCAAGATTCTGGCCAAGGCAGCCAACTGTCTTTCTCCTGTAAACGGAAATCCGTGCAACCGCTGTTCTGCCTGCCGCAGTATCAATGAGGGCAGTGCAACCGATGTGCTGGAAATGGATGCGGCTTCCAACAACGGTGTCGAAAATGTACGCGATCTCAAGGATGAAATCATTTACGCACCGGCAGAACTGAAGTACCGCGTCTACATTGTGGACGAGGTACACATGATGAGTGCGAGTGCCTTCAATGCGTTGCTTAAGACGCTGGAAGAGCCGCCTGCCTATGTGCTGTTCATCCTCGCTACCACCGAACTTTCCAAACTGCCGGCGACCATTGTGTCCCGCTGTCAGCGGTTTGATTTCCGCAGGCTTTCTTCACAGGTACTGACCGGAAGGCTGCAGGAGATTGCGCAGGCCGAGGGCATCGCATTGGACACTTCGGGGGCACAGGCGATCGCGCGGCTGTCTGAGGGGGGGATGCGGGATGCTATCAGTCTTCTGGAACTGTGTGCGTCGTCCCGACAGCAGATCACCGATTCACTGGTATATGAGACGGTAGGGAGCGGGAATCGCTCCGATGTACTGCGGGCGCTGGAAGCAGTCTGCAGCGGGGACTGCGGTGTGTTGCTGGAGCTTCTCGGGCAGATCTGTATGCGCTCGGGAGATCTGGGAGTGTTCTGGCAGGGACTGCTGGATGCTCATCGGGATTTGCTGGTGTTGAAGAGCACACCTGACGGCAAGCGCTATCTGGATCTGCCGGACAATGAATATGAAACACTGTCTGCTTTGGCTCAGCGGGAGACGGTCGGGGGGCTGCTTTACCGTACGCGCCTGTTGGAGACAACGCTGGATGCGGTGCGCCGGTCGGGTAATGAAAAACGCACTGCAGCGGAAATTGCAGCAGTGCGTCTGTGCGATGCGCGGCTGTCAACTGCGCCTGAAGCGCTTCTTTCGCGTATTGAAGCTCTGGAGCGTGAGGTGGCTTCTCTGCGTGCGTCAGGTGTTACGGCAGAGCCCCCTTCCGCACCCGAAAAGCAGGCGCCAGGCACGGATGCGGGAGCAGCCAAAGCAAGAAAAGATGCCGAAAAGCCCCGGCAGAAAGAGCAGGCACCGGCGGCACCCCAGGGGACAGGCACGCCGATTCCCGGCTGGCGTCGGGTGACTGAGGAGTTCACTGCTGTGGCGCCCGCTTATGCGACTGCGCTGCGTGCTTCCAGCGGCATCATTGACCGGGACGGAACGGTTCTGGTGCGTCTGGATAAACCCAATTTTTTTACTGCCAAACTGCTTGACGACACCGCCCTTCAGAACACGGTGCTCGGTCTGGTGCAGAAATACGGCGGCGCTTCGGTCGGTGCGGTTGCCATCCGCTTTTCGGTAAAGAGCGACGGCAAAGGTACCGGCGACGAAATTATTTTCTGATTATCTGCCGATTGGTGTATGCGGCTTCCCGCGGGCGGTTCCGTTGCGCGGGTGCGCTCTTTATGCTCTGACGGCATGAATATGAATTCCGGGAAAGGACGGGAAGAATATGAAAGTGAGATTGCCCAACAATGGCGGCGGCGGGATGCAGGATATGCTCCGGCAGGCTCAGAAGATGCAGGAGGATATGGCGGCACTCCAGGCAGACCTGGAAGAACGCGTATATGATATCAGCGCGGGCGGCGGCATGGTGAAACTGCAGATCAACGGCAAGCGCCGGGTGTTGCATATGGAGATTCAGCCCGACATCGTGGATCCGGACGATATTGAAACCCTGTCTGATGTGCTGGTTGCCGCGGTGAATGAGGCCATCCAGAAGGTGGATGACACCGCTGCGCAGGAGATGGGGAAGATCACAGGTGCGATGGGACTCGCAGGCGGTATGCCGGGGCTGTTCTGAGACATGACCGAATATATTGCGCCCATGCAGCGGCTGATTGATCAGTTCCGCGCGTTGCCCGGGATCGGGGGAAAGACCGCTGTGCGCCTGGCGTTTTCCGTGGTAGGAGGATCGGATGCCGCAGCCCAGGAATTTGCTGATGCGATTCTGTCTGCCAAGCGGGATATTCATACCTGCCCGGTGTGTTTTAATTTTTCAGACGGCGAGCTCTGCCCGATCTGCTCCGATCCGAAGCGGGATCGCAGGGTGATCTGCGTAGTGGAAGATGCCCGTGCGGTGCTGAGCATGGAGCGGGTGCGTGATTATCACGGCCTGTACCATGTTCTGGGCGGTGTACTTTCTCCGATGAATGGCATCGGCCCGGAAGACCTGCACATCCGTGAATTGCTGGAGCGGTTGTCGGACGGCAGTGTCGAAGAGGTGATTGTTGCAACCAACCCTACGGTAGAGGGTGAAACCACTGCTGTCTATCTGGCAAAAATTCTGGGCAGACTCGGTGTGCGCGTCTCCAGACTGGCATACGGAATTCCGGTCGGGGGAGATCTGGAGTACGCCGATGAGGTGACCCTTCACCGTGCGCTGGAAGGCAGGCGCAGCCTGCTGAACGAATAAAACAGCCGCACCCGGGTGACGGGTGCGGCTGTTTCGGTGCCTGATTTTTACGGGATCTGGCTGATCCCGGATGCGGAGAGCGCGACGGAAACAGTTTGCTCTGTTCCGTTGCGCAGCACGGTGAGGGAAATCGTATCACCTTCCCGTGCCTGCAGCAGCAGGTCCACCAGGATGAATGAGCGGTCCAGGGTATAAGTGGTATCATGGATAGTGCAACTCTTGAGAATATCGCCGCTCTCGAGGAGGCCTGCAGCCAGTCCGTCAGAGGAAACATTCGTAATCATCACGGTTTCACGCAGTCTCGTGACACCTGCATCCGCATCGTAATATGCTTCGGATGCGCTGATGCCTACCGTGACACCCAGCATGCATTTATGCACGCTCGCGTATCCTGCGGAAGTACTGTTGTCAATAATATTCTGTGCGACCGAGACCGCAATGTTGGAAGGAATGGCGAAGGCAATGTTTTCAACCGAGGAATCGGAAATTTTGGCATTTACGATGCCGATGAGTTCTCCTTGACTGTTGAAGAGTCCGCCGCCGCTGTTTCCTGAGTTCACCGCCGCATCGATACGCATGACGCGGTAGGTAACAGCGGTTTTGTCGTCGGCTGCAGTCATCGTCAACTGTTCGCTGTCGATGGAAATGATGCCTTTGGTGACCGATATGCCGGCTCCCTCTGCGTTTCCGATGGCGATGGCATCGGTACCTACTGTCACCAGATTGGAGTCGCTGACCGTGACGGGCTGCGCATCGCTGGCGCGAAGCAGGGTGCTGCCGGTAATTTTCAGTACGGCAATATCGTAAGTCATCGAGCCGCCTACATAACTGGCCGGAATGGCATAATCTGACATGCCCTCGGTTCCGTACAGATAGACATGAATGCTATCGCTGATGCCGTCTGTTCCGGTTGAATTGTTCTGGTAGACCACATGGTGATTGGTGATAATGTATGCGTCACCGGCTCCTTTGTCCATCTGATAGATGACGCCTGAACCGCTGGACTGCATCTGGGAAGTGGTTACCTGACCCCAGAAATTGGTTGTGCGTATCGTATGGGTGGCGGTCACACTTACGGAAGCAAGCAACGGTTTAGCTACGGAGCGGTCGGTTTCACTCGTGTTGAAGATGGTGATTTCGCCGTCTTCAGGCTGCATGTATTCTTTGAGAAAATCCAGCATGGATCCCGTGAAGCCTGCTTGCTGTGCAGCTTCGTAAAGGCTCTCTACCGAAGGGGAATCGGCCTTCAGGCTTGCGAGCCATTCCTGCTCGGTCCCCTTGAATCCGTTATCAACTGCGATCTCATAAGCGCTTTTGCCGCCGCTTACGGTCGTGGTGCCCATGCATGAGGTCAGCAACAATACCGACATCAGCAACAGGGCGAAAAACTGCAGGAAGACTTTCGTTTTCATACTGCCAGCTCCTCTTGTCTTTTCAGAATTCTTACATGTGAGTATATCGGAAAATAAAGACCATTTCATGACATTCTGTTAAATATTTTGTAAAACCTGGGGGATGGGATCAATGAATGAACAACCGAGAACCGAACAGGATCGGACCGGCGGTGTAGGGCTTCACCGTCTGGCGGGGCAGGGGGTCATCTGCGCGGGTGTCTGGGAGGAGAATGCAGGGACGCTGATGCTGATCCGGAAGGGAAAAGCGGATGTGCGTGTCGGGGTAAAATGTGGTGTCTGCTGTGCCGGCGATGTGCTTTATATTCCGGCCGGCCTTGTATATCAGGTGACCTCTGAAGACACGGCTTTGATATCCTGCCTCACTTTTTATATCGATCAGTTTGCAAAAGATATGGACCCGCTGGACCGTGAACTGTTGCAACTCTATTGCTCTCAGGCGCGCGCCCGGGGCGTCCGGTATCACGAAGGACATCCGGTCAGGGAACGCCTGGCGCAGCTGATCAGCGAATGCGAAGAAGAGTATTCTGCCTGTGAGCCGGGGTGGACTCTGGCGGTGCGCGGGTGCATGTTCCGCATTCTGACCTGTATGCTGCGCACCTACGGAGAGCAGAAAAAGGAAAATGAGCGTCAGGTTTATCATAATGTCGATCGCCTGACCGAAGTGCTGGATATGATGCATGCAGATTTCCGCGAACATGTGCCGGTTGGCGCTTTTGCTGACAGGACGGGACTTTCTGCCGATTATTTTACGCGTGTTTTCAAAGAAAGTGTCGGGGAAACTCCTGTTGAATATGTCAACGGAATCCGGATCAATCATGCCATGAAACTGCTTTGCGGTGACAGAGATATCAGACAGATTGCGGCAGAATGCGGGTTTGGCAGCGCGGGGTATTTTTCAGAGGTTTTCCGTGCGATGACCGGAACCAGTCCCGCAGCATATCGCAGGAGCCTACACGCAGGACTCTGAGGAGCCGCCCTTTGTCTGCCCGCCGCCTGTCGGGAGCAGGCTTTCCACAAAGAAAGTGCTTGACAGCCCGCAGATTGTGTTGTATAATATTATGAAAACAAAAAGGCCGCCCTCAGTTGGACGACCGAAGGACAGAGCTTTTCAGGAGGCAAATATGCATTTGATATTTTCCGGAGCAACCGAAGTGGACGCGGGCGTGCGGCGCACGGTGGGTCAGACTTCCGCATTTGTTGCGGACGGCGTGTTTCCTGATCAGGATCTGTATGTGGATTTTTCTTCTTTTACCATATTTCCCGGTTTCGCCGATGTGCATGTGCATTTGCGTGAGCCGGGTTTTTCTTATAAGGAGACGATGGAGAGCGGAACAGCCGCGGGAGCCGCGGGTGGATACACCGATCTGTGCGCCATGCCCAACCTGGCACCGGTACCCGATTCCGCGGATTCCTTGCGTCAGCAGCTTCACCGCATTTCAGAAGGTGCCTGCATCCGTGTGCGTCCGTACGGCGCAATCACGCGCGGGGAAGCAGGAGCGGAACTTTCGGATTTTGATGCGATGGCTCCCTTTGTTGCGGGCCTTTCGGATGACGGACGTGGGGTGCAGTCCGAAGAGCTGATGCTGCAGGCTATGCGCCGGGCGCGCGAACTTGGTCTGATTATTGCCGCGCACTGCGAAGACAACAGCCTTCTGCACGGCGGCTACATTCATGACGGCGCATATGCGGCAGCCCATGGGCACCGCGGGATCTGCTCGGAAAGTGAATACGGTCCCATCCGCCGCGATCTGGAACTGGTGCGCAAGACCGGTGTCGACTATCACATCTGCCATGTTTCCACCAAGGAGAGCGTGGAACTGATCCGCAGAGCCAAGGCGGAGGGACTGCCGGTGACCGCTGAGACTGCACCGCATTATCTGCTGATGGATGACACCATGCTGCAGGAGGATGGCCGGTTCAAAATGAATCCGCCGCTGCGCGGTCCCGAGGACCGTGAAGCGCTGCTGGCGGGACTGCTGGACGGGACCATCGACATGATCGCGACCGATCACGCGCCGCACAGTGCAGAAGAGAAGTCACGCGGACTTGCCGGCAGTCTGATGGGGGTGGTAGGTCTGGAGTGCGCGTTCCCGGTATTGTATACCCATCTGGTGCTCACCGGGATTCTGTCGCTTGAGCGTCTGGTGCACCTGATGAGTACTGCTCCCAGACGGCGCTTCTCTCTGCCGGAGGCTCGTTTCGGCGAGGGAGGCAGTTATACGGTTTACGACCTGAACCGGACTTACCGCATTGATCCGGCGACTTTCCGCTCCAAGGGACGCAGTACTCCTTTCGCCGGATGGGAGGTCAAGGGAATGTGCATGATGACCGTGCTTGACGGAAAAGTGGTTTATATGCATCCCGATGTGATGAAACTGAGAAAGGAAACGGTATGACACAGGGGTATTACACGGTATTGGAAAACACGCCTCTGACCGATACGGTCTGGCGCATGATCCTCAAGGGAGACACGACCGCGCTGACCGCCCCCGGACAGTTTGTAAATCTGAAAATTGACGGACTGTACCTGCGGCGCCCCATTTCGGTCTGTGACTTCGGCCCGGACAGCCTGACCCTGCTCTACAAGACAGTAGGCGAGGGGACACGGCGCATGACCGCATACGCTCCGGGTGAGAAAATAGACCTGCTGTGCGGCCTGGGGAACGGATTCGACCTCTCGCTCAGCGGGGACAGGCCTCTTCTGATCGGAGGCGGCGTAGGGATCCCGCCGCTCTACCGGCTGGCTAAGGAGCTTCTGGAGCAGGGACGGACCGTACAGGTTATTCTGGGCTTCAATACTGCACAGGAGATTTTTTATGAAGACGAATTCCGCGCCCTGGGGGCGCAGGTGACGATTGCAACTGCGGATGGCTCGCGTGGCGTACACGGATTTGTTACGGATGCCATGGCAGGGCTTTCCTATACTTATTTTTACACCTGCGGACCGCTGCCCATGTATCATGCAATCGAACGGGTGGTCAGTGGAAGCGGACAGTACAGTTTTGAGGAGCGCATGGGGTGCGGATTCGGCGCCTGCATGGGATGTACCTGCAAGACCAAATACGGCAACAAAAGGATCTGCAAGGACGGTCCGGTGCTGAAACGGGAGGAAATTGTATGGTAAACACGCAGGTGGATCTGTGCGGCATCCGGCTGGATAATCCGGTGATTCCGGCCAGCGGAACCTTCGGATACGGATATGAGTTTGCACAGCTTTACGACATCAATATACTGGGCAGCTTTTCTTTTAAGGGAACTACTGCCGAGCCCCGCTTCGGCAATCCGACGCCGCGCATTGCCGAGACACCGGGCGGCATGCTCAATGCAGTGGGACTGCAGAATCCGGGCGTCGAGCGGGTTATTACGGAGGAATTGCCGCGGTTGCGTGCCTGCTTTCATAAACCGGTGATGGCGAACATATCGGGGTTTTCGGTTGAGGAGTATGCGCATGTGTGTGAGCGACTGGATGCCGAGGAGGGAATCGGCTGGTTTGAAGTCAATATATCCTGTCCCAATGTACATGGCGGCGGCATGAGTTTCGGGACTTCGCCTGAGGCAGCAGCACGCGTGACTGCAGCGGTGCGCCGGGTGACGAAAAAGCCCATTCTCATGAAACTTTCGCCCAATGTCACCTCCATATCCGAAATTGCGAAGGCCTGTGAAGCGGCCGGTGCTGACGGTCTCTCCCTGATCAATACCCTGACCGGCATGCGCATTGATCTCTGCCGTCGCCGTCCTGTTCTTGCCAATCGGACTGGCGGGCTTTCCGGACCGGCCGTGTTGCCGGTTGCCGTGCGGATGATCTACGAAGTGTATGAGGCGGTGAAAATTCCCATTGTCGGAATGGGCGGCGTCCGCAGTGCGGAGGATGTGATAGAGCTGATGCTTGCGGGGGCCACTGCGGTGGAAGTAGGAGCGGAAAACCTGGTAAATCCATATGCCTGCAAGCAGATTATTGAGTCGTTTGAACCGGTGATGCAGCAATATGGCATCACTTCACTGAGTGAACTGACAGGAGGAGCACACTGATGGGAAAAGATGTGATTGTTGCATGCGATTTTGCCAGCGGCAAGGAAGCACTGGCGTTTCTGGACCGTTTCACCGGAAGAAAGCCGTTTGTCAAGATCGGCATGGAACTGTTTTATGCGGAGGGGCCTGCGATTGTCCGCGAGATCAAGGCGCGCGGGCACAAAATTTTCCTGGATCTGAAACTGCACGATATCCCCAACACGGTCAGAAAGTCGATGGCAGTACTGTCAGGTCTGGATGTGGATATGACCAATCTGCACGCTGCCGGTACCGTTCAGATGATGGAGGCGGCGTTGGAAGGATTGACCAGGCCGGACGGTACACGGCCGCTTCTGATTGCGGTAACACAGTTGACTTCTACCAGTGAGGAACGGATGCGGGAAGAGTTGCTGATCCGTGAACCGATCGGAGAGGTGGTCATGCACTATGCACAGAACGCCAAGCGGGCAGGACTGGACGGTGTGGTGTGTTCGCCGCTTGAGGCGCGAGGGGTGCATGAGGCATGCGGTGCGGCATTTCTGACCGTAACACCCGGTGTGCGCTTTGCCGACGGGGAAAAGGGGGACCAGGTGCGCGTGATGACGCCCGAGCAGGCTCGGCTGGTCGGTTCGGATTACATTGTGGTCGGGCGTCCGATCACCGCCGCGTCCGATCCGGTTGCGGCATACGAACGCTGTGTCAGAGAATTTGTGGACTGAGAAAGGATACGGAAAGATGGAACAACTGGAAAAAGTGATTGCAAAGGATCTGCTTCGGATTCAGGCCGTGTTTTTCAGACCGGATCAGCCCTTTACCTGGGCGAGCGGGATCAAGAGTCCGGTGTACTGCGACAACCGGCTGACCCTCTCCGATCCTGCCGTGCGTACGCATGTAGAGGAAGGGCTGGCGGATGTGGTACGGCGTTTCTATCCGGACGCACAGGCGCTGATGGGCACCTCTACTGCAGGAATCGCCCACGCGGCCATTACCGCGCATCTGATGGGTCTGCCGATGGGGTATGTCCGTTCGGGCGCTAAAGATCACGGCAGGCAGAACCGCATTGAGGGGCGGCTTGTACCGGGAGAGCGCGTGGTGGTCATTGAGGACCTGATTTCCACCGGCGGCAGTGTGCTGGAAGTGGTGGAGGCACTCCGTGAGGAGGGGGCCGAGGTGCTGGGAATCGCCAGTATCTTCACATACGGGATGAAGAAAGGACTGGAACGCCTTGCGGCTGCCGATGTACGCAATGTCAGTCTGACCAATTTTGATGTTGTGGCGGCTGTGGCTGCCGAGACCGGATACATCCGTGCGGAAGATGTTCAGCGCCTGATCCGTTTCCGGGATAATCCTTCTGATGAAAGCTGGATCGGAGGGGCTGTATGAGAGGCCTGAACAATATCACCGACCTGTCACCTGCTGAAATCGACGACCTGATCCGGGTTGCAGAAGATATCATGACGCATCCCGACCGGTACGCCGATGCGTGCCGGGGGAAAAAACTGGCGACCCTGTTTTTTGAGCCTTCGACGCGCACCCGGCTGAGCTTTGAAGCGGCCATGTATGAGCTCGGTGGGAATGTGTTGGGCTTTTCAGAGGCACAGAGTTCTTCTGCCGCTAAAGGGGAAAGTGTTGCCGACACGGCCAAAACCGTTTCCTGCTATGCCGACATCATTGCCATGCGGCATCCCAAGGAAGGAGCGCCTCTTGTGGCGGCACAGCATGCCGGCATTCCGGTGATCAACGCGGGAGACGGAGGCCATAATCACCCGACCCAGACCTTGGCGGATCTGCTGACCATTCACCGGGAACGGGGGCGGTTCGAGGGACTGACCGTAGGCTTCTGCGGAGACCTGAAATTCGGTCGGACGGTGCATTCCCTCATCACTGCTCTCTGCCGGTATTCCGATATCCGGGTGGTGCTGATTTCGCCTGACGAGCTTCGCCTGCCCGGATATGTCAAGCAGGATGTCCTGCAGGCTTCGGGTACGCCGTTTACGGAAACGACAGATCTGCTCGGTGTGATGCCGCAGCTGGATATTCTGTATATGACCCGTGTCCAGCGGGAACGCTTCTTCAACGAAGAAGATTATCTGCGCCTGAAAGACAGTTATATCCTGACTCCGGAAAAACTGACAGAAGCCCGGCCGGATCTGGTGATCATGCATCCGCTGCCGCGTGTCAATGAAATATCGGTCCGGATCGACAGCGATCCGCGCGCGGCATACTTCAAACAGGTACTCTACGGAAAATTCATCCGCATGGCGCTGATTCTGAAACTGCTGAATATCCATGTGAAGGAGGAATAAGGATGCATATTGATTCGATACAGAACGGTATTGTGATCGATCATATCACTGCCGGGCAGGGCATGGAACTGTATCGCCTGCTCGGTCTTGACGCTCTGACCTGTTCGGTGGCTCTGATCAAAAATGTCAACAGCCGGAAGATGGGCAAGAAGGATATTATCAAGATTGACGCTGATATGACGCTCAACATGGATATTCTGGGATTTGTGGATCCGGATGTAACAGTGGATATCATCCGCGGCGGGGAACTGGTGGAAAAGCGGAAGATTGATCTGCCGCAGACCCTTACCAATGTCCTGACCTGCAAAAATCCGCGTTGCATAACTGCGACCGAGCAGGAACTGGATCAGGTATTCCGCCTTACCGATCCGGTGCACCGGGTTTACCGCTGCATCTACTGCGATACTTCTCACAAGCGCTGACTGCGGGCCATCTCATCAATAAAAACGATTCCTCCGCGCTGTCTTCAGGGACGCGCGGGGGAATCGTTTTGTTTTCTATGGGAGTTATACGGCAGTTTCGTTTGCTTTCACTGCCTCTGCGGTGCGTGCGGGTGCCTCTTTTACAGGAGGCGGGCCGTATTCAATGCGTACCGGACCGGTTCCGTTGATGAAGTCGGCCGTAATGGTGATCTTGCGAACCGTGGGGTCGGAGGGGATGTTGAACATCAGCTCCTGCATCGCCTGTTCCATAATGGAACGCAGTCCGCGTGCGCCGATCTCACGCTCAATTGCTTTATGAGCGATGGCGCGGAAAGCATCTTCTTCAAACTCCAGTTCGACCTGATCCATGGCAAACAGTTTCTTGTACTGCTTATACATGGCGTTTTTGGGTTCTTTGATGATGCGTACAAGCGCGTCTTCATCCAGATTATCCAGCGTGACAATCACCGGCATTCTGCCTACCAGTTCCGGAATCAGACCGTATTTGACAATGTCGTGCGCGGTTACATCGGTGTAAACGCCGCGTTCAATCTTTTCCTTGCGGCTGCGCACCTCTCCTCCGAAACCTACGGTTTTGGCGCCCTGGCGGTGTTCAATCACTTCTTCCAATCCTTCAAAGGCGCCTCCGCAGATGAACAGAATATTTTCGGTATTGATCTGGATAAACTCCTGGTTGGGATGCTTACGGCCTCCCTGGGGAGGGACATTGGATACCGTTCCTTCCAGAATTTTCAGCAGTGCTTGCTGTACACCTTCACCCGATACATCACGGGTGATGGAGCGGTTCTCCCCTTTGCGTGAGATCTTGTCAATCTCATCAATATAAATGATGCCGCGTTCTGCCAGTTCCACATCGTAATCCGCTGCCTGAATCAGGCGCAGCAGAATATTTTCGACATCTTCGCCGACATAGCCGGCCTCGGTCAGTGTGGTGGCATCCGCAATGGCGAAGGGCACCTGCATGGATTTCGCAAGAGTCTGTGCCAGGTAGGTTTTCCCGACGCCGGTAGGACCCAGCAGCAGGACATTGGATTTCTGCAGTTCTACTCCGTCGTCTGCGGGGGCATCGGTCTTGTTCTTCTTCTGTTCATCACGGCCCAGAATGCGCTTGTAATGATTATAGACCGCCACCGACAGGGCGCGCTTCGCTGCATCCTGTCCGATGACATATTCGTCCAGCATGGCCTTGATGTCCTTCGGCTTCGGGATGGTTTCATAGGTAAGTCCGGGGGCGTGTTCGCCCCGGGCTTCTTCCATGCTCTCCCGGATCAGTTCCTGACAGGCATCCACACAGTCATTGCAGATATAAATGCCTGTCGGGGAAGGGATCAGGAACAGCACCTGCTTTTCGGTTCTGCCGCAGAAGGAACAGCGGCGGTTGGATTCTCCTCGCATGTATCTGACCTTTCTTGCTATCTGTCAGGACTTCTTGGGTTCGTCGGTACGCTTCGCAAGAACATGATCCACCAGTCCGTAGTTGCACGCTTCTTCGGCGGTCATGAAATTGTCCCGTTCGGTATCTCTGACGATGGTTTCATAGTCTTTACCGGTCTGCTCGGACAGGATCCGGTTGAGTTTCTCGCGGATGCGCAGAATATGGTCGGCATGAATCTTGATATCTGATGCCTGTCCCTGCATGCCGCCCAAAGGCTGATGAATCATAATCTCGCTGTTGGGCAGGGCAAACCGCTTTCCTTTGGTACCCGATGAAAGCAGGAATGCACCCATACTGGCCGCCATCCCGATGCAATAAGTGG
This sequence comes from uncultured bacterium, assembly GCA_949293405.1. Lineage (GTDB taxonomy): Bacteria > Bacillota > Clostridia > Oscillospirales > CAG-272 > UBA1740. Next base: position 23,574 of record CASFDI010000043.1, read on the forward strand.
AGACATCGCATTTGATGAAATTCATGGTGTCATAAATCGCCATTCCCGCAGAAATCGATCCTCCGGGGCTGTTGATATAAAAATGGATATCCTTGTCAGGATCCTGCGTTTCCAGAAACAGCATCTGGGCAACTACCAGGGAAGCGGTGGTATCGTTCACTTCGTCCGCAAGGAAAACAATACGGTCGTTAAGCAGTCGGGAATAAATGTCATAGGACCGTTCGCCCCGGCTGGTCTGTTCAATGACCATTGGTACAAGTGGCATGGGAAATCCTCCTTTTCGGTTGGTATGTCTCATTAGGATGAAAGAGGGACGATACCCAAGGCACCGCCCCTCATGTGCGCCTTTATTCGGCGTCTTTTTTCTTGGATGTGGTTTTTGCAGGTTTTTCGCTGTCAGCAGCTTTCTTGGTAGCCGACTTCTTTGCAGGCTTCTCAGCGTCGTCGGCAGCAGCCTTCTTGGTTGCCGGCTTCTTCGCGGGTTTCTCTGCGGCAGTATCAGGCGCCTTCTCGGTGATGACTGCGTGCTCTTTCACGAAGTCCATGGCGGCCTTGACCTTCATGTCTGCCGCAATATCCTCGGCGGCAATCATGTTTTTCACTTCTTCAACCGGAACATTGTATGTCTCAGAGATGCGCTTGTATTCGCCCTCGATGGCCTCTTCGCTCGCGGTGAGATTCTCCAGAGCCGCAATCTTCTCCAGGCACAGGCGTACTTTGACCTGACGCTCAGCCTGAGGACGCATCTGCGCACGCAGTTTGTCAAGATCCAGACCCGTATACTTGAAATAGGTAGACAGATCCAGTCCCTGCATTCTCAGACGGTTGTCATAATCGCGCACGAAGTTTTCGGTTTCAGCTGTGAACATCACTTCCGGAATCTCGGCGCTCATGTTCTCTACAAGCTCGGCCATCAGCTGTTCTTCCACTTCGGCATCAGCCGTTTTGGCATTTCTCTCTTCCATTTTGGACCGGATGTCCGCTTTGTATTCAGCAAGAGTATCAAATTCGGAAACATCCTTGGCAAATTCATCATCTGCTGCGGGCAGTTCGGTAAATTTGATGCTGTTGAGTTTGCAACGGAAGAGGGCGGCCTTGCCCTTCAGTTCTTCAGCATGGTAGTCAGCGGGGAAGGTGACATTCACATCAAATTCTTCACCGTGCTTCTTGCCTGCTACCTGCTCTTCAAAGCCGGGGATAAACTGGCCGCTTCCCAGTTTCAGGTCGAAGCCGGCCGATTTGCCGCCTTCGAAGGGAACACCGTCTACCGAACCGTCAAAATCAATGTTGACCTGATCGCCCATGGCGGCGGCGCGGTCGGTGACATCAACGGTTCTGGAGTTTCTTTCCCGTGCACGGTCCACTTCAGCATCCACTTCCGCATCGGTGACGGGCCGAACGGTTTTCACGGCAGTCAGACCTTTATATTCCTTGAGCGTGACTTCCGGTTTGACATATACTTTTGCCTTCAGAACAACGCCTTCATCGTCGATCGATTCGACATCCATCTCGGGCTGGCCGACAATGTCCAGTCCCGACTCTTTTGCAGCTTCCGCATAGGCTGCGGGAGCGCAGGCGTTGAGCGCTTCATCATAGAAAACGCCCTTTCCGTACAGTTTTTCAATAATGACGCGGGGCGCCTTGCCCTTTCTGAAACCGGGGACATTGATCTTTCCCACCTGCTTCTTGTAGGCGGCGTTGACGGCTGCCTCAAATACATCCTTTGCGACCGAAAACGCAATCTCATACTGATTGGTACCGATCATGTCCTTTTTCGTCAGGCTCATTGAGAAATCCTCCAAGACTTTGAGTGATTATGATTTTATATTTCAACCTCTTAATTTTACAGGAAAAAAAACAGAATGTCAAGTCCCATTCTGAAAATTCCTGCCGGATACGGGAATATACAGCGGAGTAAACTGTAAATAATCTGCGGCTGCCATATGAAAAGTGATCCCGCAGGCGGAGAAGGTTGCCGGCAACAGGTAATTGCCGTGAATATGACCGAAATAGCAGTCCTTCACACCCGCCTCTTGCAGTTGAGAAACAAGGGGGTGCGCAATTTCTCCGTTCCATACAGGCGGGAAATGGAGAAAGGCCAGCACAGGCGCCTCGGGATGAAGCAGTTTCAGTTCAGCCGCCTGACTGAGACTGAGTTGCAGACGGACTGATTCGCGATTGAGCAGTTTTTTGATTTCCTCACGGCTTCTGCCGGGCTGAGCGTCCTCTTCCCAGAACCAGCCGCGTGTTCCCGCTATGATTGCGCCCTGTGTGTAGCAGGCGTTGTTGTAGAGCAGGGACAGGGTATTGAAGCTGTTTTCTGAGAAAAACCGCTGCATTTTAGATGCACTCAGCCACCAGAAGTCATGATTGCCTTTTCCAAGCAGTTTCTGCCCGGGCAGACTATCCAGAAAAGCAAAATCCGAGCGGGCCTGCTCCAGCGTCATCGCCCAGGTGATGTCTCCCGGAATCACCACCGTATCCTGCGGAGTAACCAGTGCGTTCCAGCGGGTTTTGATTTTCTGTACATAGTCTGACCAGCGCCGGCCGAACACTTCCATGGATTTTGCTTCGTTTGCAGTGGACAGGTGCAGGTCTGCAATGACATATAGAGACAAAGGGGCACTCCTTTCAGGAAAGTATAAAACCGCGAAAGCGGGAGACACTTTCATCTGCGGCGATGCCGACAACACGAAGGGAGTCTGCAAAAATGGAAGAACAGAAGAAATGCGGATGCAAACACATTAAGGGGATCGTGTGTGATGTGAAAAACTGCGCACATCACGACTCGTCCAACTGCTGCACCGCAGAGTGCGTTTCGATCGGGCCCTCGTCCGCTCAGAACTGTGCGGAAACAGTCTGCGCGACCTTCACGCCCAAGAGCATGGGTTAATCGGCCGCTTTTGCAAAAGCGAGCACTGCGGCGGGCATGTCCTCCCGCCGGATCACCTGCGTGAAGCGGACGGCACGGTTCCCGATGCCGTCAAGCGGCGCAGGGATCGGGACGCGGCTTTCGGCGCTGAGTTGATTCAGGGCCGAAAGTTCGTCCTCAGCCGGCGTTCCGGTGAGCGCACGGTATACATCCACTGCGAACTTGAAGGGACTGGCCGTGGATACCAGCAACACATGCGGGGCATCGGGATGTTCTGCGCGGTACTGCATGGCGGCGCTGCATCCGACAGCGGTATGTGTATCCATCAGGTATCCGTTCTTGCGGAACACATCGTGAATAACCGCTCCGGTTTCTTCTTCGTCACAGAAGTAACCGGTGAAGTCCTCGCGGATGGCACGGAACTCTTCAGGGGAGACGGTGTATTTCCCGTCTCTTGCCAGCTGTTCCATATAGGCGGCGGTCCGGACAGGACCTGCGATCAGGTAGAGCAGGCGTTCCAGATTCGAAGAAATCAGAATATCCATCGACGGAGAAATGGTGGTGTAGAACGGCCGGTTACGGTCATAGGTGCCGGTGCGCAGGAAGTCGGTCAGGATGTTGTTGCGGTTGGAAGCACAGATCAGTCTGCCGAGCGGCAGTCCCATGCGTTTGGCAATGCAGGCGGCGAAGATATTTCCGAAATTGCCTGTAGGGACTGCAACATCCAGTGTGTCTCCCATCCGGATCATCCCCTTCGTGCACAGATCGCAGTACGCGGATACATAATACACGATCTGCGGCGCCAGGCGTCCCCAGTTGATGGAGTTGGCGCTGGACAGAAAAGTTCCTGCGGTATTCAGTTGTTCACGGATTTCGGGATCCGAGAAAATCTGCTTGACGCCGGTCTGGGCGTCATCGAAATTCCCGCGGATGGCGGTAACATCCACATTGGAACCGGTCTGGGTAATCATCTGCAGTTTCTGTACGCGGCTGACTCCGTCCACCGGGTAGAAGACCTGGATGCGGATCCCGGGAATATCACGATATCCTTCCAGCGCGGCTTTACCGGTGTCGCCCGATGTTGCAACCAGAATCAGGGCCGTGCGGGTTTCTCCGGTTTTGACAAGCGCGCGGGAGAGCAATCGAGGCATGATCTGCAGCGCCATATCCTTGAATGCACAGGTCGGGCCGTGCCACAATTCCAGTGCGGACATCCGGCTGTCAATCTCGTGCAGCGGTGCGGCGCCGCCCGGAAACCGTTCCGACGAATACGCTTCTCTGCAGTCTGCCAGCAGTTCCGCGTATGTATAATCGGTCAGGAAACGGTGCAGGATGTTGGCTGCCCGTTCCGGGTAAGAAAGAGCAGACAGTTCGGCAAGGTCGGCCCTGGTCAGGACCGGCAGCTGCTGCGGCATGTAGAGCCCTCCGTCGGGAGCAAGCCCACGCTTGATGGCTTCCGCTGCGCTGACGCTGTGACCGTCGGTACTTCTGGTGCTGATGTAGTTCATGTGTTTTTCCTCATCTATTTTGTGTTTTCAGAATTCGTGTTATACAGGACTTTCTCCGGTTGCCGCGTATGCGGTCGGAAACATCAGAGATCCGGATGGGGGAAGCGGGTGGAAATCCGGGCCGCATTGTTATAAAAAATATCGGCAATCAATTGCTCCGGATATCCGTCTGCCGACATTTTATCTGCAAGTTTTATCAGATCGCAGGGGGCATACAGGCCGTCCGGCATCCGGTCAATACCGTCAAAATCAGTCCCGATTGCAAGAGTACGCTCCCCGCCCAGCGCAAGAAAATGTTCAATATGGCGCATCAGATGATCGGTTGTTGCATGATCGGTCCCGGACAGGTGCGGGGGATAGAGAGTCAGTCCCAGTACGCCGCCGGTATCCCGCAGTGCGCAGAACAGGTCATCCGGCAGGTTGCGCGGATGGGGGCAGACAGCACGGGCACCGCTGTGTGTTGCCAGTACAGGAATTCCGCGCTGGCCAAAGTAGGAGAGCACCTGCGCGGCACAGGGGTCCGATGCATGGGAAATATCGGGCAGAATGCCTGTTTCAATCAGGTGCGGGAGCAACTGGTGACCGAACGGACGCAGCGGCAGATCGGTATCGTAAGCCCCCCCGATGATATTTTCACCGCTCCATTGCAGGGTCAGGATGGCAATGCCGTCCCGGCGCAGAGTATACAGCCGGTTGAGGTCACCGCACAGCAGACGGCCGTCTTCCACCGCAAAATACGGAGTAAAGGTGCCGGGCAGACAGGGCGGCGCGGCACGGAAGGCGAGGCGGAAGTCGGCAATCATATGCCGGTAAGCGGTATAGGCGCGATCATCCGTCAGATGTTTATCTGACCAGAAGGCAAACACCTGCGCGCAGGTGTCAAAACCGCAGTATGCATCGGCGCGGACCGAGAGGGAAGGCGACGCGAAGGTAAGATGTTCGCGGTAGATACGGTAAGGGGTGTCGCAGTGCAGATCAAACAGGTTCATAGGACCTCCCGACCGGTGGTTCCGGTCAGTAAGGTTTATGCACCGAATGCGTTTTCTATGTGCCGGATCTCCAGCACAGACCGGTCTGACGGAGAAAGGTATACTTCCACAATATCAAACCGCAGACGGAGGTTGTCATGCTTGTGAGGGTACAGGCGTGCCGCGTGAATCAGCCGCAGTTGTTTGGTTCTGTCAACCGCGGCCGCCGGGCGTGGATTCCAGCTGTTTTCCGTTTGGGTGCGGCACTTGACCTCGACAAATACGAGATGTGTGCTGTTGCGCACAATCAGGTCGATTTCACAGCCGTCTGCCCTGAAATTTCTGCCGAGTATCTTATATCCGTTTTTGCGAAGGTAATGTTCTGCGCACCGTTCACCGAAGTCTCCCGTCTGCTTTGCCGTTTTGGAATGCATCATGGCTTCGGATCGAGAAACTTCAGAAAGGTGAGGCGGTGGATGGGACAGGGACCCAGACGCCGCAGGGCGTCCATGTGTTCCCGCGTGCCGTAGCCCTTGTGGGATGCAAATCCGTAACCCGGGTAATTCACTTCGTCTTCCAGACACAGGCGATCCCGTGTCACCTTCGCGAGAATACTCGCGGCAGCGATGGAAAGAGAGCGTGCATCTCCCTTGACAACTGCCTGTGCCGGTATCGGGAAATCACGGATGCAGTTGCCGTCCACAAGAGCAAAATCCGCAGGACACTTCAACTCCGCCAAAGCGCGGCGCATCGCCAGCATTGTGGCGTTGAGAATGTTCAATTCATCAATTTCCTTTGCGGAAGCAGAGCCGATTCCGTAGGAAAGAGCGTGGCAGATAATCTCATCATAGAGAAGTTCCCGCTTCTTGGGTGTGAGCTTTTTGGAGTCGTCTACTCCGGGCAGGCTGCAGTCGGGCGGCAGAATGCAGGCCGCGGCTACCACGGGTCCCGAAAGCGGACCGCGTCCCGCTTCATCCACCCCGCAGACAGTGGTATAACCACGGCTGCGAAGTTGGTTTTCCAGTTCCAGATCAGGCATGATGCTCCTCCCGGGGCCACTCCAGTGTGATATGTCCGATTTTGCCGCCGCGGAATTCATCCAGCAGCATCTCGGCAGTGCGCCGGTGGTTGATGACGCCTCCGCTCATCAGCATGCCGCGGCGCCTGCCTACCGTCTCAAACAGATCATATCCGTCGAGTTCCGCACATTCCTGCGCATCCAGACGGTAGCGTTCAAAAAACAGGGCAGGATAGAGTTCTCTCAGACGCACGCACAGCAGCATGGCAATCTCTTCCACATCCAGAACACCGTCCCGGATGGCACCGGTCATAGCAAGGTTCTCGCCGCATCGGCGGTCCTCAAATTTCGGCCACAGAACGCCGGGCATATCAAGCAGGGACAGACCGATATCGGTGCTGACCCATTGCTTGTGCATGGTAACACCCGGCCGGTCTTCCACTTTGGCTCTCCGTCCGCCGGCAAGGCGGTTGATCAGGGAGGATTTTCCCACATTGGGAATCCCTACCATCATGGCCCGCAGGCGTCTGCCTTCCATTCCGCGGTCGTGGTAGCGTTGCAACTTTTCCGCAAGCAGGGAGCGCACCGCCTGTCCCATCCGGTCAATCCCCTCTCCGGTGATGCTGTCCACCGGTACCGGACTTTCTCCCCGGCGGCGCATATAGTCGCACCATGCGGCGGTTTTCTGCGGATCAGCCAGGGAAGTTTTGGTCAGAAGGGTCAGGACAGGTTTCGCACCGGTCAGCTTCCGGATTTCGGGATTGCGGGAGGAGGCGGGAATGCGCGCATCCAAAAGCTCCAGCACAACATCGACATCGGAGAGACTTTCCTGTATCAGCCTGCGTGTTTTCGCCATATGGCCGGGAAACCACTGGATCGGATCTGCCGACATAATGCCTCCTTCTGTGATTTTACTGTTATGAATTATTCTACTTTGCCGAAGGACGAGAAGGGAAACAACCGCAATACAACCCGCCCCAGAATATTCCGTTCATCCACACACCCGAATGCGCGGCTGTCGGTGGAGTGGTTGCGGTGATCCCCCATCACAAAAACATGTCCTTCAGGCACTACAATCGGGCCCATGGGTGTGTAGCGGTAGACCGTACTTTCCATGTCCAGATATACAAAACTGTCATCATAGCACACCCCGTTCACATAAACGCCGTCTGTTTTGATTTCTACAGTCTGTCCTTCCGTGGCGATAATGCGTTTAACCAGGGGGGTATCGTACAGGTCGTTAAGCTGGAAAATCACAATATCTCCCTGCTTGGGGGTGTACAGAAAATCGGAAACCAGCAGTTTTTCATTATCGAACAGCGTACGCTCCATGGAGGGACCGTCTACTACGGAATACCGCACAAAGAAAGTGGTGAGCACCACGATCACAACGGTCAGCACCAGAAACAATTCCACGAAATCGTACACAGCAGAAGCGGTTTTTCCCGGTTTGGGACCGAATTCTCGCTTTTTTTTCGGTTCATACCACTGCTGGTGAGCGAAGGGACCGCCTGGCTCATCCTGCAGGGACTCTACGGAATCGTATCCGAAAGGATTCATGAATATTACCTTTCTCAGTTGGATTTCAGGGGGGCGTGTCCGACCAGGCGTTCCATCAGTGCGGTTCCGTCGGGCAGATAGAGGCCTGTCGCCTCTGCGGTAGACTCGTTGAGCGTGGAAACACCGACGGTGTCATGCTCGCTGTCAAAGATCATGAACGGTACCGGCTCCATGGAGTGCGTCCGGATCTCAATCGGAGTAGGATGGTCGGGAAGGGTCATAATGCGGAACGGTTCGCCGCTCTGTACCAGGAACTGATACAGTGGTGTCAGTACCAGTCGGTCAATTTTCTCAATGGAGAGCACCTTGTTTTCGGTTTCGGCACGGTGACCGCATTCGTCGGGACCTTCCAGATGTACATACACCAGATCCTGACCGCGACGGAATGCATCGATGGCGGCGTTTGCCTTTCCTTCATAGTTCGTATGCACATTTCCGGTCGCGCCCGGAACATCGATGGATTCCATCCCTGCACACAGACCGATTCCCTTGATCAGATCTACCGCCGAAATGACAGTGCCCTTCAGTCCCCATTTTTCACGGAATGCGGGCAGTGCCGGTTTTTTACCCGGGCTCCAGAACCATGCCGAGTTGGCAACCCGTTTCCCCTGGGCGCGGCGCGCAAGGTTGACAGGATGGTCTTTCAGAATATCGTAGGAAGCGCGCATCAGCCGGTAAAACGGCTCACCCGCCTCACCGCGGGGCAGATAGTCGCGGATGCACTTGCCGAGAATATCATGCGGACGCATAAACGGATAAGTGTCATCTCCGCCGTGCCAGATCATGCAGTGCCGGTAACTGATGCCGGTATGAAAATGCCGCTGGGGAGTGCTCAGTTTTTCTTCCAGTGCGCGGATCAGCTGGTCCGCCTCGGGTGTGGTAATTTCATCGGAGGAGTGATCAATGATGATCTTGTCGTCGTAATCCCCATCATCTGAGAGTGTAACCAGATTGCACCGGTAGGCGGTATCGTCCGCGTTCATGGTCAGCCCCATGCTGACCGCTTCCAAGGGGGAGCGCCCTTTGGAGTACACTTTCGGATCGTATGACAGGATGGCGAGATTGGCCGTGTCGCTTTCCGGTACCATCCCCTGCGGAACATTGGATACGGTGCCCACCAGGGAACGGGCGGCAAGGGCGTCCATCATGGGTTTTTCCGCCGCTTCCATCGGCGTACGGTTCTGCAGTGCGGCAATGGGACGATCCGCCATTCCGTCATAGACAATGACCAGGTATTTCATATTTTTGCTCAACGCTGCCAAAGCAGGCGCCTTTCCGGAAATATAGAATACAGTAGATACGAATCATTATAGCACAAGCAGCAGCAAATTACAATGATTTTTCCGAAATTGCGTCTGAATATATACGGATTCAGATCTGCGCAGTGCAGGTCCGCCTTAAAATGTGCAGGAATGGTTCCGTCATGCCGTACAGGATCCGTCTGATAACGGTTTACTGCTTGCAATAAAAAGGCCCGCATCTTACGATGCGGGTGCAACGGTCTATCCTCTGCGCGCGAGGCGTCTTTTCAGTCCCGGCAGAATTCCGTTGCAGTCATCCATACAGAAGGGGATGATCTTTTTGGCAGAGAAGTACCTCGGAGTCCGGCTACACATGGCTCGGCATTTTAGGCAACAATGGCATATCGTGCCGGCAAACAGCTTCCATCAACAACCGTAAAATGACCGGCTCCGCAGAAGAACGGACGGGGAAACTGTGGACTTTAACACCGTGCTTTATCCGTGTATGAAAGAAGCCCATGAGGTGCTGACAGGGTTCAGACTCCGGAAAAGCAGTTTTTCCATATAATCGCCCACGCGCTCCTCCACCGGTCCCGTGCACGATAACAGACCATACTGATGTACCAAGGCAGTCAGTTCATACATGGGGAGCCCCAGTGCATGCCGTGGGGTATGCACCGTACTGCAGCCCTGTCCGACCGCGTGGCACAATGCAATATCGGACCGATCGGTCAGTTCTCGGGCAAGTGCGTGACAGCCAAGAATGGCGCGCCGCGCGCTGCACATTTTCACAGTGCCGGCCGCCCATTCCCGCGCGGCAGTCAGTGCCTGCCGCGGCCGCGCCTGTCCGGGACAGTGCGATTCCAGTTGTAAAACCACCTCTTCCGACAGATCCAGTGCCCACAGTATAAGCGTCCGGTGGCTCTGATGCGCAATCAGATCCGCCAGAGGCTGAAGCAGCGGACTGTCTTTCGGAAACAGAATGCTGTTTCCGCGTCGGTATTTTTGGGTTGTTTCTTCTATCCAATCCATGATTCCTCCCGGTAACCGGACAGCGCTGCCGTGATCCGTTTTCTGTCTGATGCTGATCCATGCGTCGTAACTTAAGA
>CASFDI010000044.1 GCA_949293405.1 uncultured bacterium
GCCCCCCGCGGGGCGGGTTTTTGTGTCGGTGTTGCCTTTTTACCAACAAAACCCGGGGGCGGCGCCCCTGGGGCCCCCCGCCCCTCTGTTTGTCAAAGAAACGACCTTTACCAGATCAGGAAATCGTCACCCTTCAGTTTCAGGATGGCTTCCGTAAAGAAGAAGTCTCCGTAGATGATCGGAATGTGATTGCCCTTTTCTCCGTTATAGCGCTCGGTGCCCATCATCAGCACTGCGTCTTCGTCCTCGTTCCAGTTGCAGAATTCCTTTTCCATCGCCTGAAGGACCTTCAGAGCGGAGGTCAGGTAAATCTTCTGCTCATGCTCGGGAACATGCTTGGCGATTTCGATCATGCCGCATGCGGCAATCGCGCCTGCAGTGCTGTCGTACCACACCGGTTGCTCCGGCGCCCGGAAGTCCACCAGCGGCAGCCAGTTGTCAGTGGCAAGGTTGGTGATGAAGTAATGCGCAACCTTCTTCGCGGTGTCCAGGTATTCGGTCTTTCCGGTGTGAATGTAGGAAAGGACGAAGCCGTACAGTGCCCATGCAGCACCGCGCGACCAGGTGGATCCGACGGCATATCCCTGTCCGGCAAAGGTTTCGATCACCTCGCCGGTATGAATGTCGTGGGATACAATATGATTGACACTGCCGTCAGGCCGTACATGATCCTGCATGGCCATGTCAGCATAATGCATAGCGATCGCTTTGAAACGGTCATCACCGATTTCTTGCGATGCCCAGTAGAGCTGGGGAATGTTCATCATGCAGTCGATGATGGTCCAGCCGGTCTGCTGGGAGCCGTTCCAGGAACGAATGAAATCTCCGTTGACATTGTAGCGGGACATCAGGGTCATTGCGGCCAGCAGGTCACGGTTTCTCGCCTTCTTGTCGCCGGTCAGACGGTAGTTGGCGCCGCTCATGATGTGCCACATGAATCCGACATCGTGATGCAGCTTGCTGACATCCTCGAATGCGGCGTCCATCAGTTCCTCGGCATGCTGTGCGGTGATTTTATACTCTTCGTTGTCGGTGCCGCGATACATCAGCCACATCAGGCCGCCCCAGAATCCGTTGGTCCACCAGGTGATCTGCGAGCCCTGGCGGTCATCGTGTACGCCGTTGATGGTGGTGTAGGGAATTTTCTCACGGCTGCGGATCGCTACCTTGGAGAGTTTACTGTCCAGTTTCTTCCAGGTCTGGTCAATCCATTCCTTATTGCTTTCAATAATCTTGTCGTACATGGGAACCTCTCTTATGTATGATTATGTATGATCTGAAACTCAGGGCTGTTTGCCGATGTAGGCAAGGATACCGCCGTCAACATAGAGAATATGGCCGTTGACGAAGTTGGATGCATCGGAAGCAAGGAATACGGCGGGCCCACCCAGGTCTTCTGCTTCGCCCCATCTGGCGGCAGGAGTCTTGGCGATAATGAACGAGTCAAACGGATGACGGGATCCGTCGGGCTGACGCTCACGCAGCGGAGCGGTCTGAGGGGTAGCGATGTAGCCCGGGCCGATACCGTTGCACTGAATGTTGAACTCGCCATACTCGGAGGCGATATTCTTGGTCAGCATCTTCAGGCCGCCCTTCGCAGCGGCATATGCGGAAACCGTCTCGCGGCCCAACTCACTCATCATGGAGCAGATGTTGATGATCTTGCCGTGTCCCTTCTTGATCATGGAGGGAATCACAGCCTTCGAGCAGATGAACGGACCGTTGAGGTCGATGTCGATGACCTGGCGGAATTCGGCAGCGGTCATCTCGCACATGGGGATGCGCTTGATGATACCGGCGTTGTTGACCAGAATGTCGATCACGCCGACTTCCTTTTCAATCTGAGCCACCAGGGCGTTGACCTTGTCTTCGTCCGTGACATCGCACACATATCCGTGCGCCTTGATCCCGTCTGCCTTATAGGAAGCGAGACCCTTGTCTACAAGCTCCTGCTTGATATCATTGAATACAATGGTTGCGCCTGCAGCGGCAAATGCCTTCGCGATTGCGTAGCCGATTCCGTACGAAGCGCCGGTGATCAGCGCCACTTTTCCTTCCAGACTGAACATGTTTGACATCGTTTCTATCTCCTTTTATGTATTACTTATAGTCGGGCGGGATCAGAGCAGATCTCTGGTCTCGATATGGTCCATATCGGTGAACTCCTGGTTCTCACCGCACATTGCCCAGATGAAGGAATAATTCTTGGTTCCCACACCGCTGTGAATGGACCAGCTGGGCGAAATGACAGCCTCTTCGTTGTGCATGATGATATGACGGGTTTCGGTAGGTTCGCCCATCATGTGGAAGACCACATCATCTTCACCCATATCGAGATACAGGTATACTTCCATCCGTCTGTCGTGGGTGTGGCAGGGCATGGTGTTCCAGTTGGAGCCCACTTCCAGCTGCGTCAGACCCATGGCCAGCTGGCAGGACTGCATCACTTCGGGATGAATGTACTGGTTGATCACACGCTTGTTGCAGTCTTCGGCGGTGCCGCAGGGCACTTTCTTGGCTTTCGTGATGTCGATCTTCTTGATCGGGTAGGTGGTGTGAGCAGGGCAGGAACTGACATAGAACTTCGCCGGATTGTTCTCGTCACAGCTCTTGAAGGTGATCTCCTTGTTGCCCATACCGATGTAGATGCCGTCTCTCGGGTTCATTTCATATTCGGTGCCGTCCACCGTGATGATGCCGCGGCCGCCGATGTTGATGCATCCCATCTCGCGTCTCTGCAGGAAATAGTCCGCGGCAAGCTCCTTGCCCGCTTCCAGACGAAGCACCTGGCGTACCGGCATCAGTCCGGCGGTAATGATGCGGTCAATGTGACTGTATACCATGCGGACATTGTCCTTGGTAAACAGATTGGCAATGTGAAACTCTTCACGAAGCCGTTCGGTGGTGTAGTACTTGACATCTTTGGCGTTGGCTGCCTGACGAACTTCCATGGTCTTGAATTCCTCCTTGATATAGGTTCCGTACACTTCCAGTTGCGACAACGCCGCAAAGGAAAGCGGTTCGGACACCTGTTTGAAATTTTTCAGCAGGATGCTGCGGGTAACTTTTTTGTCAAATGTGACCGCCTGACCGACGGCATTGGTGTCATCGAGGTCGGTGTTGTTAAGCTTGAACTCGCCGTGGATGACGCTGCCATCCGAAAAAACGATGTCAATGTTTTTCCAGTACGAGTCATGCGGAATGCCGGTGATCGGATCGTGTGCAAAGTCGGCGCGCAGGAAAAAGACAATCTTGTCAATCTCAACATCGCGGCCGAAGTCCAGCCGGTATTCCAGATCTTCCCGGGCGCCGCCTGCCCAGGAATGGTAAGGATAGTTGCCGTGCCCCTGATTCTGGCATACGCCGTCGATGGCGTTGCGCTCGTAAAAACAGGGATCCTCCCGGGTCACAAAGTTTGCGCTTGCGTGTGGGAAACAGCGATCCGCTCCTTTGCGGTCGTGAGAGTTAAGCGCCAGGTTGCGGTAACTGTAAATTTCTTCATCCGGGAGCTCACGCACAATCAGGCGGTGACTGTCACCTCTGAATGCGTCGGGATGATATCCTTTTTTCAGTTCCTCGCCGGTGGGGATGGGAAATTCGAAACGCCGCTTCGGTACCGCGACCACACTCTCCCGGAGCGTGGGATCCAGCTGCAGAGCAATGAAGGTACCCTCGGACATGCTGACCACAATTTTATCTCCTTCGGAGTAAGCATGCGGGTACACGGCATCGATCTCGTAGCCGCGGGTCTCGAATCGGACGGCTCCGTCTTTTCCCAGAACTTTGAGCGTAAGCATACGCCAAACCTCCTTGCTGACAGGCGTCGCCTGTCGCCGTCTTTATCAGGACATGATTACAATTAACATTATACAATAAAAAAAAGGGTTTGTCTACCCCAAAATGTGAATTCTTTCCACGGCACAACAGACAGAACCGGTCGCTGCCGCTGTCTGCGCCGGGATGCGGGGGCGGTTGAAAAAACGTTGCCGGCGCCGCAACCGCGGCGCCGGCAACTGCAGGCGGTCTTATCGGACCGTCAGAACATAAGTTTTATCCTTGACCGGTTTTCCGGAAGTCAGGGTGACGCGCCAGAGGTTCTCGACATCCCAGTTCCGGGGCAGACGCTCGGTCTCAGGCCAGCTGCAATCCAGCGTTTCCACCCGGCAGGTAAGGGAAGGATCAAACGACACGGTTCTGCCGAAGAGCGTAAAGGAGTGGTCGGTGATCTGTTCCGGCTTGCGCACCAGCAGAAAACTGAACATGACCGATCCGGGAGCGTTGAGATGTACATCGTCTTCTACCGTGATCACACCCTCCTGCAGCACGGCACTGCGGTGATAGGAGGAAATGCCCGCTGCTTCCGGGTAGGCGTTTTTCAGATTCAGCGTCAGTTTTCCGGTTGCCTCATCGTATACGCTGTCACAGGAACAGAACTGCTTGCCTGCCTCCTCCGGCACACCGTTGAAGGTCGCGCAGTTGTGGTAATCGGAACGCATTGCCCAGATGGTATACCGTTCGGGGCTGAAGGTCCGGCGGGTGTAAGTGCCCGATCCGGCGTCTATAAAGATCGGGTTGCCGTCTGCAAATACCACCAGCGTTCCCACATCGTTGTGGTTGTGGCTTTCGGCGTTGTGGCCGCCCTTGAAGGCAAGATACAGGCCCTTGTCGGTCTGGGCGCACTCACGGGTACCGGCAATGACCACTCCATCCAGGAAAAAGCGTTCCGGTGCGTGGAATTCCGCTTTTTCATGGCGCTCTTCCGTGAGGAATTTGTAGGCACGGTAGCACATGGAGGTGTCAACGGAGCTGTCGGTCAGACCGCCGTCAAGTTTCCACAGGCCGTAATTTTTCATCATTTCGGAATCGGATGCAACCCCCCACTGATACAGCAGGATGGGTTTGGGGTTGAGTTTGGCGGGAGAGTCGGCAAAATTGAGTACGCGGTTGCCGTGAATGATGGCCTTGACTTCATACTCGCCCATATTTTTCATCAGCGGATCCTTGAAAATATCGATATAACCGTCGGTCATATCGTAAAGCACGCAGCAGGCGTTATACAGCGCGCCGCCTGCGGCGTTCCAGTAACTGGGACCTTCGTCGCAGCCGCCGTCGTCAAAGTAGACCGATGTAAATGCGTCCAGCATGGGCAGGGCCTTGCGCACCATCACGGTCCGGGTGGTAGTGTCCTTCACCGTCAGGGCTGCCACCGTAAGGATATTGGAAACGATCCAGGGACACCAGTTGTTGACCGTATTGCCGCGGATGCCGGACCACCAGCATTTATCCCAGACACACCGGTCATCGAGAAACGGCTTCACGATCCGCCGGTTGAGTTCATACAGCACCCGCTCTCCGATCAGCGTGGTGACTCCGTCCCAGATATCGTGGCACAGGTAATAGGCAAATGACAGCGACGCGGCGGTGGTTGCGGCAAACAGATCAATGTAATCCGGATCGTCCCGGAAGGCATAGGGCAGGCAGGTGTCCACACCCGGCTTGCCGGGATTATGCGCCGGGATCACCCAGGAAGTCTCCTCCAGAATCAGCCACAGCACATCGATCATCTTGTCGGTGAAACGGCCGCGGCGCTCAATGTATTCGGCGGTGGCAAGATCCAGCAGTGCGGAACGGCGCGGGAAATATTTCCCTTCATATACCGAGCGGTTTCCGTTGCGCTTGAACATCATGTATTCGCTTGCGTAAAGGGATGGAATCTCCTTTTCCAGCCATGCTTCGCCGTTGGCAATGAGTTTTGCGTAATGTTCCTCATTGATATGAAATCCTTCGGGCCTGTCGATAAACAGGCGGAACTGATCATAGGGCAACACCCGTCCGTTGACCTGAAAATCGCGTTCTGCAAATAGTCTTCTTCCCATAAAGCACACCTCATTATTGAATTGAAGGGGTTCGGCGATTACCATTATACAGGGGAAAGACGGGAAAATGCAATTGGCTCTTTTCACAATAGTTGCCGTTTTTTTTGGTCATGGTGACGAAAGAGGGCCGAAAAGTGCGCTTGACAAAGCGGTCGATTTGTGGTATATTGAAACGCAGAACCCCCGCCTGCACAGGAGTATCCGGATATGGAGGAGGTGCCGGTGACGGGTGAACATCTTACGGAAGGTACGGGAGACACTATGCTGCAGATCGCCCTGGCGGGACTGACCGTCGGCATCGACTGCCGGTACGACTATCTGCCGCGGCAGTGCGGCGCTTATGTGACGGCCGGTACACCCGATTTTGTTGTGCGGGTAGACGCATCCGATATTGCCCGGGAACACACGGCTGAAGGGGAAGCTACCGCCGGATATCTGGAGAGCCTGGCTGCCTACCGTAAAATCGGTCGTGCGCTGCTTGATTACGATGCGATGATTCTGCATGCCGCAACCATTTCTTTTGACGGGCGTGCATATGCTTTTACCGCTCCCAGCGGAACCGGGAAAAGTACGCACATCCGGCTGTGGAAACAGGTGTGGGGGACACGGGTCGGCATCGTCAACGGGGACAAGCCGGTACTCCGGTTCCTTGACGGCGTTCTGTATGCGTTCGGAACGCCCTGGTCAGGGAAAGAGGGATGGGAGCGCAATGTCCGGGTGCCCCTCGGCGCAATCGTGTGTCTCGGGCGCGGGGCGGAAAACCGTATGGCACGGATATCCGCCTCGCAGGCGGTGCCGCGGCTGCTTCATCAGATCCTCATGCCGGATGACGCGGCGGGGGCGGAGGCAACGCTGGCTTTATGTGATCGGATTCTGTCGTGCACGCCGGTGTATCGGCTGGCATGCAATATGGATCCGTCGGCTGCGGTTCTTGCAGCCGAAACGCTGACGGGCGCCGGAAGGCCGCCCCTGAAAGAATGAAAATATATTTTGATTGCGGAGGAATTTTACCATGAAAATCAAAAGCGGTTTTGTAGTCCGGAAAGTAGGCGGCAAATCGGTTGCCGTTGCGGTGGGAGAACTCAGCAAAGAGTTCCGGGGCATGATTACGCTCAACGACACCGCGCGTCTGCTCTGGGATCGTCTGCAGCAGGATACCGACGAAATGGAACTGGCTCAGGCACTGATCGAAGAATACGATGTCAGCCCCGCCAAGGCGGCCGCAGATGTGGAAGAGATGATCGGACAGCTGCGTGCAGCCGGTATTCTGGAGGCCTGAGTTTTTGGAGAAATCCGAGATCCTCAAACGGGAAGGGATGTATCTCAGCACCCCCTCAGGCAACAGCATGCGGCCCCTGCTGCGCGGGGGCAAGGATACGGTGGTAATCAGACCTGCACCCGATCGGCTCGCCCGGTTCGATATCTGTCTGTATCGCCGCCCGGACGGTAAAGATGTGCTGCATCGGGTCATACGGGTGCGTGGAGCGTGCTATGATATCCGGGGGGACGGATGCGATTACACCGAACACGGTGTACCGCACGGGCGGGTGATCGGCGTGATGGAGGGATTCTTCCGCGGACAGCGGTATATCCCGGTTTCCTCGTGCGCACAGCGCCTATATGCCCGGGCGTGGAATCTGCTGTATCCCGCACGCTGGTTCGCCATGCGTTGTTGGCGGAAAGCCCGACGGATTTTGAAAAAGTAAAATAAAACAGGGCAGGAAGTTTTTGAAGAGGGCAGAGGGGGCCTTCTCTGCCTGTGCGTAATCTGCTGTGCAGCGGCCGGCCGGCGGTTGCCTGAACCGGATGAGGGGGAAGACCTTCGTCCGGTTTTCTGTTTTGCATTTGCGGAACCGGTGAACGGGGCATAAGAGGAGGAATCCGGTTCTTGGGGACTTGCGGAGTTTCATCCTGCTTCTGTCCGGCATGATGTTAAAATTTCCATGCCGGTGGAAGACGGCAGGAACATGTCTCGGTATCGGAAAATTACTTTCTGGAAATAAATGGCGGTTTCCCTCTTGCAATTTGCAGAAGTTTGTGCTATGATAGGGTGCGGAAACAGAGTAGAAGGAACCGCGCATAAGACAAATCATGATGTCTTGAGTGCCGTCGGGACGGGGAGTTGTCCGACGGACGAAGTGCAGTGCGCCGCGGTGGTTCCTTCGCATCCCGCTGTTCTGCCGGAGGCATCATGCGTTCTACCTCTTTGCAGTCAGGAGAATTCTGTTTGCAAGGAGGTTTTTTATGTCATTTTCTCACTTTTCCCACGCATCTGCTCCGGAAACGGATTCTGCTTCGGTTTTTGGTCCCTCTTATTGGAAATCCGCTCTGAAAAGGCTGTACAGCCCGCTTTTCCTTGCCTTCGCGGCACTGATGGTGGCGGCCTCTGTGGTTCTCCATTTCGCCCTGATTCAGCTGACACCGGCGTTGCGCATGGAGTTCACCTATCTGTCGGGCGGGCTGTGCGGTATGGTGTGCGGTCCTTTCCTGGCGCTTCTTTACGGAGTGGCCTCCGATCTGGTAGGGCTGGCGGTCTATCCGACCGGATCCTATTATTTCGGATATACTGTTTCCGCTATGGCAGGGGCGCTCGTGTATGCGCTGTTCTTTTTCAGACACCGGATTACTTTTGTGCGCATTCTTCTGTGCCGGCTGACCATCAATCTTCTGATCAATTCGTTGCTCGGCACGGTCTGGCGCGTGCAGTACTACAGCGGCGGTGATTACAGCAAGTACGGGGCCTATTTCTGGACCGCACTGCCCAAAAATCTGATTCTGCTTCCTATCGAGGCGGTGTTGATGGGACTGTTGTTCAATGCGCTGATGCCTGCCTTGGTCCGGATGAAATTTGTCGGCATCCAGTCGCGGGTGGAAATCCGGCGGCGCGCCCTGATTTCCGCGTGCATTCTCGCGGTGCTGGTGCTTGCCGCACTGATTGTGCATACGGTCAATCCCTCGTTTTTTCCCTCGGTATTTGAAAAAGCATTCAATGCCCTGAAAAGGATTTTTTCTTAAGGAGAAGTTGCCGGTGGCAGATTTTCACACCATGACCACGCCTACGCTGGACCGCATGATTCTGCTGTGCCGGCGTCTCGGCAATCCGCAGAACGGTCTGCGCTATGTGCATATTGCAGGCACCAACGGGAAAGGGTCGGTTGCCGCTTTCCTGAGTGCCATGCTGATTGCAGACGGCGTCCGGACCGGCACCTATACTTCGCCGCACCTGATCCGTGAAACCGAACGCATCTGCTGCAATGGCAGGGAAATTCCGGAGCAGGAGCTGCACGCTCTGCTGGATGAAGTGGGCATGGCTGCCTGCGGCATGCCCGATGCACCCACTTATTTCGAGCGTTTCACCGCAGCTGCTTTTCTGTATTTCAAACGGTGCGGCTGTGAGCTGGTGGTACTTGAAACCGGTCTCGGAGGCGCATATGACGCCACAAATGTGATCGGTGCCCCCGAACTTGCGGTGCTGACTGAGATCGGTCTGGATCACACGGCGTGGCTGGGGAATACGGTCGGGGAGATTGCACAGACCAAGTGCGGCATTCTGAAAAAAGGATGCCGGGGCGTGGTCAGTGCCTGTCAGGTGCCAGAGGCGGCGCAGGTCATTGCTTTCGTTGCCCGTGAGCGCGGCATTCCGCTGACTGTTGCGGAACCGCTGCCCGACTGCGGTACGGAAGGGCTGTATGCCTTGACCTGCCTTGCCCAAGACACGGAAGGTACCCGCCCTCTGAGACTGTCTCTTGCAGGAGCGTTTCAGCGTGCAAACGCAGCCCTTGCTGTTGCCTGTGCACGGCTTCTGTCCGTATCGGATGCAGCTATCCGGCAAGGGCTGACGCATGCCGGTCATCCGGGACGGATGGAGGTATTGCGCAAGAATCCGTTGCTGCTGTACGACGGTGCGCACAATCCGGACGGAGCACGGGCGCTTGCTGTTTCTTTGCGTGAGATGCCGGTATGCCGGTTCCTGTATGCCGCCATGCGGGATAAGGATGTGCGTGCGGTGCTGCGCGAACTGTATCGGCCGGGGTGCTCGTTTCTGTTTTTCCCGATGCCTGACAATGCGCGCGCAATGTCGCCCGAAGAACTGTCGCGTATTGCCGCCGG
>CASFDI010000045.1 GCA_949293405.1 uncultured bacterium
ACCGGGGAGACGCGACTGCGGCCTATTACGAGGACAAATGTGAAGCAGGTCAGGCGTATGCTTATCTGTATCCGGGCTTCAACCGGGTCCTGCAGGCGGCGGGGCGGGTGATCCGTTCCGAGTCGGACCGGGGGGTACTGCAGCTGAACGATGACCGGTATGCCGATCCCTTTTACCGGGAGATGATGCCCGAACACTGGCGGGGAGCCAAGTTCCTGCATACCACGGACGAGCTGTCCGCCCTGTTGCGCGCTTTCTGGAGACGCTCCTGATCCTCGTCCTGAAGCCCCTGTCCGCAGGCGGCGCATCTGAAAAGTGTTGGGGTCCCGCCGTATGCCGGCGACACGCAGTATTGACGCAAAGGCTCATGCCCATGACCTCCCGGATCAATCCGGCCCCCGTGTCGGATATCCTTCCGATCCCCCTGCTTCTCACATCCCCACGGTTCCGTATACAAAAAGTAAGGAGCACACCATGATACTGTCTCTGAAACTGAAAATGCCCGCAGGGTACAGCTTTCATTGCCTGCGCAACCGAAAGAAATACCAGCTGGTCGGTGATATTCCGCAGGAACTGAAAGCGGACCCCGGAGAGGTGCTGGTTCTGATGCGGGATCGGGATCGCCTGCCTCTGCTGCCGGGACTTCTGATGACGCTTCTGCGCCTGGTATTTGCGCCCCTTCTGATACTGGCTGATGTATACGGGGATCCCTGGTATCGGGAAGTGATCCCGTACCGCACCGAGCTTGCGCTGCAGTGCGTAAAGGACGGTTCCTGTCTGCTGAGTGCTTCGGTACCGCGGCGTTACGCTCCTCCCCGGCTTTGCGTCGGGGGCGAAGCAGCCCGCTTGATCAACGTGCGTCATGAGCCTGATCCGGACCGTTTTGATTTTTCAAGGAATGCTTTCCTGACCCGGTTGACCGGTTTTATCCTTTATCTGTGCGCGCTTTGCGCGCTGCTGATATACGAAGGAATTGTAGCCAACCGTGCGGAAATGGTTGCGGCAGGCACGGCTCTGCTGGTACTGTTTGCAGCGTGTTACATTATTATTGTCATAGATGTACATAAAAGTTATCATAAAAGCAAGACGGAATTTGAAGCAGTTGTTGCAGAACTGCAGCAGCACCTAAAGGATTCTGACACAGCCGGAACCCTGTCCGCGCACAGCACGGAGCAGGACCGGCAGCAGACCTGATTTCCGAAAAACAGCAGCGGGCCGCCGGAAAACCGGCGGCCCCTGCTGTTTGGTATCAGAGCGGAATCTTCCATAAACAGATTTTAAAACAGACAAGCTACATGATGTAAATAAATATTTGCTTATGATACAGCCATTCACTGTACGCGGTCCGGAATCAGGCTACGCCGTGCGGTGCCATTTATGCACAGGCAGCCGGGACGGATTCAGTCCCGCTCTGCAATGCCGCGCAGCAGTTCCGGGCCGTGACGCGGCGGTAGCCCCTGGTGCAGAATCCGGAAGGCGTTTTCCGCCGCTTCCCAGCCGATCAGACGCATTCCTTTTTCGTTGATATGCGAATTGTTGTAGCCGTAAGCGGTGTCCCGGCATCCCCGGTAGCAGGGGCCGGGTTGTGTAAGATACCAGCCGGCGGGTGTCTCAAGATCAGCGTCCGGCATATAGGAGGCTGCACGGCTGACCATAAAGCAGTCTCCGTGCTCTCTGCAGAAGTTTTCCTGGGCGCGCATGACGCGGATGATGCCGGGCTTGCCCCAGTACCCGACCCGCACACAGAAAAAGCGCCCGAACCCGATTGACTTCATGTATTCCCACAGCAGTTCCAGCTTGAGCCGGTAGGCAAATTCCGAATCTCCGGCATCGCTCTCGCCCTGCAGCCAGACTGCCGTCCGGTTCTGCCGGGCGCCGAACGGTTCTGCATGGCGGAAGAACGAGCGGCACTTCTCTGTGAAAATCCGGTTTGCGACTTCCTCCATCTCCCCCAGGTGCATGTCGGGCTCGTCGGTATGGCATACGGCGCGGTGCAGGGCAAGGGCACGGTTATATGTGCGCGCCATGGCAGCACTGAAGTAGTGCCGGATCCCGACGCCGCCCCGGGCAATATGCGCGCAGAGAGCCTGCCCTCCCAGTTCCTCGTACCGTGCGGCAAAGAAGGGGATCATGCAGCAGCCCGGCCGGTACTCAGCTTCCGAAAAAATGCGGAAGGGAACCACCGCGGTACCGCACCCCTGTGCATTGGACATGGCGGGCACAAAGCAGGCATGATCTCCGTACCGGGTGAGCGTGCTCAGATGCTCGCCCGTGGGGTACGCTTTTGCAGGATCCAGATAGAGAAATTCACCGCAGTGGCGGGTGAGAGGAACGAAAGAGGCGGGACCTCGTCCGAGGTACTCATCCCGGTAACGGAATTCGAGAGAGCGCCGGATGCGCAGGTTCTGTACCGGCTGACGGGCAGAGGCACCCATCATATTGGACTGACCGCAGAAAACGAAGAGATCCATCACAGGCAGCAATTCCTTTCGCAGACAGAATATTTGCAGGTGGAATAAGTTTTTTCCTTGCTGGCTGTCGCGCGTCAGTCCGGCGCAGAGACGCGGGGCAGGGACAGACGGAACGGCAAACACATCAAAGATCCGGCAAACCGTACCGGTCCGCCGTTACAATCCTTCAATATATGAAATTATCAGTGGCATTCATCCGCCATTGTGCTACAGAAAAAACAGAAATGCGGTTTTTGATTTGGTCAAAACAACCTTGACAAACTAACACTATTAGTTGCACAATTACTAACACTGTTGGTTTCGGGAGGACACATATGGGTTCCAAAGGATTGAGCCGTGATATTGTGATTGCAGAAGCGATTGCCTGTATTGAGAATACCGGACAGCCCGGAGTTTCCCTGCATGAACTGGCACGCAGACTGGGCGTAAAGACGCCGTCCCTCTACAATCATATCAGAAGCACAAGGGAATTGCAATACGAAGTTTTCCGGTATGCCATTGAAAAATTCGTATCGTACCAGCAGGCTGCAACCGCCGGAAAACGGAAAGACGAGGCGGTCAGAGCTTTCGCAAAAGCGTATCATGCGTTTGCCGTGGAAAACAAAGGACTGTACCGGCTGATCATGTCGATCCCGCCGGAAGAGGATGATACTGCCAAAGAACTGGCGGTTCCGTTGCTGGATACGGTGGTGGCTCTTCTGTCGGAATACGGTCTGGGTGAAGAGGCGGTCGCTCACTGGCAGCGCGTGTTCCGTGCGATTCTTCACGGGTTCATTTCTCAGGAAGATCTGGGGTATTTTTACTATTACCGCTCCGTGGATCCTGAGGAAAGCCGGGACATTGCGGTGCAGTGCTTTCTCGATGGCTTACATGCACAGACCGGAGATGCGGCAAGATGAAGGAACAGACCGCATTCTGTACTGAATGATCAATTGTTCTGGGAGAAAACGATGAATAACAAAAGTAATGAATTGTTTACTACCATGCCGGTCGGCAGGGCAATCGCCAAACTCGCTGTTCCGACGGTGGTCAGCCAGATCATAGTCATCCTGTACAGTCTGGTTGACACCTTCTTTGTCGGTCATCTCAATGATCCCAACCAGGTTGCCGCCCTTTCGATCACATTCCCCATTTCATTTATACACTGCTGACAGCGGTGGCCAACCTGTTCGGAATCGGCGCCAACAGCATGATTGCAAGAAGTCTGGGGCAGAACGACCGGGCCACTGCCAGGCGCGCTTCCGCTTTCAGTTTCTGGGCCAGCCTTGGTGTGACGGCGGTGCTTGCCGTTATTCTGGGGACGACTATGAAGCCGATTCTGCTCTTTTTCGGAGCAGAAGAAGCGACCTTTTCCTACACGGCAAACTACCTGCTCTGGGTTTTTGCAATCGGAGGAATTCCTACGGTTGCGGGTCTGGTGCTGGGACACCTGGTGCGTTCGGTTGGAAAAACCAGAGAGGCCGGGATCGGACTGACGATCGGCGGCGTGATGAACATCATCCTGGATCCCATTTTCATTTTCAGTAAAGGTGACAAACTGCTGTTTTTTGAGATACCGTTCGGCTTTGGCATGGATGTGGCGGGCGCCGGCTTTGCGACCATGATCTCCAATGTCATTTCCATGATTTATTTCTTTGTGATTCTGTTCCGGATGAGAAAAAGCACGGTCCTTACGCTTTCACCCCGGCAGTTCACCATGCAGAAAAAGATTTCCTGGGGCATCTTTTCAGTTGGTTTCCCGGCCGCAATTGCCGTGGTGCTGGTGTCTTTCTCCGTTTCTCTGCTCAACGGACTGTTGCTTACTTATGACAACGGCGTCATTCTTTCGGCAGCGTACGGCGTGACATCAAAATGCGGCACTATTGCATTGCATATCAGTATCGGTATAGCGCAGGGTGTCATGCCTCTGATCGGATACAGCATCGGGGCGAAAGATCATAAACGCGTACACGATGTATGTCGGCTTTCTTTTCTGATCCTGCTGGTATTCTCGGTTGTGTTTCCGGTGATTGTGCAATTGATACCGGGTACCATCGTCCGGCTGTTTATTGAGGACGAGGCAACCGTTGCCGAGGGGACGGCATTTATGCGGTGCTGGTCCTGGTGTGTGATCGGGATGAGCCTGTTCAACATGTACAACACCATCTTCCAGGCGGTGGGCAAGTGGAAGATCTCTCTGCTTCTGGCGGTGCTGCGTATGGGTGTGATCTTTTCGGTTCTGTGTCTGGTTCTGAATGCGTTGTTCGGACAGACCGGTCTGATGTGGGTACAGGCAATCACCGACACGCTGTCGTGCCTGATTGCACTGGTGCTCTATGAGCAGTTCAAGCGCAGTCTGCGTAAACAGACGGAACCCGCGCCTGCGACATCCGCAACGGCAGAAAGAGTCCGGCATCGCATCATTGCCATCAGCCGTGAGTTCGGCAGCGGCGGCAGAACCATCGGAAAGGAAGTCGCCGCAAAACTGGGAATCCCCTGCTATGACAGTGAACTGATCGGAAAAATTGCCGAGGAGAGCGGACTTGCCAGGGAATATATCGAACAGTACAGTGAGGAGGCGGCGTCTGCAAGATCTGTACGACAATGTATTGTCTTCCCGGGGTCCCGACGGACTTTCCGCTTCCGACAGAGCGTGGCTGGCACAGACAAAAGTGATTACGGATCTGGCCGGGAAGGGGACCTGCGTGATTGTGGGGCGCTGCGCCGACTATATTCTGCGTGATTGTGCCGATTGCCTGACCGTGTTTATTCATGCGACCGATGAGCAGCGCGCGGAACGGATTGTATCGGTTTTCGGTCAGCGGGAGGAGTCTCCTGCCCAGCGCCTGCATGACAAAGACCGCAAGAGAAAAGCCTACTGCGAACTTGTACACCGGTACCCAGTGGGGAGAAGCGGAAAACTATGCTCTGTGCCTTGACAGCGGTAAAATCGGAATTGAGGGATGCGTAAACATCATTTCCGGTCTTTAAGGCACCCTGCTCATGCATCGGCAGTGAAGGCCTGAAGAAAGTAAAAGAACGATCCTGCCGCGGAAACACCCGCAGCAGGACCGCTCAGGAAAATGCATCTGTCAGGCCGGTATTCCATACAGAGGCAGCTCATATGCCGCTATTCCGTTTTCCCGCAATCCGCAAATATGCGGCGCAGCGTATCGGTCACATCACAGCGCAGCGGCTCGGAGCCCATCATGGTGACCGATGCGTGAAAGCCGGGCTGCGCAAGCATCTGCCGCACCGGCAGGCACAGCGGCTCGGTTTCGGGGTGGCGGCGTCGGATTGCCGCGAGCGCGACCACCGCATGGGACTGCAGCTGGAAGGCGAAGTCGTCCGTATCGGCGATGAGGTCAGTGCGGGGCAGGACAATCGCAGTGGCGTAACGCATGGGATCGGTAGCAATGTCCGCCAGCTGCCGGGCGGCATCGCGACAGGCGAGCCTGCCCAGAGCCGCAATGGCCGACACGGCTGCCGGGGGTACATAGCGGCGGCTGGTCTGCGGAACCCATCCGTCAGGCTCGCCTGC
>CASFDI010000046.1 GCA_949293405.1 uncultured bacterium
GGTCTCGCCGCTCTTCAAAACCGATTTTTGGGTAGGGACAGGCAGAAAGGACATTGACTGCCGCTTGATCATCCCATAGAGCATTGAGCCATTCTCCAAAATTTTCTCGAGGCTTCAGAGCAAGCTGCACCAAACGAAAACTGCTTACCGGCGGCAGAATGGGCTCCACTCCCACACCAAAGGAATCGGGATGCACTAAAAAATCCACCAAGGTAAATACTATGTATTGTTCCTTGATCTCTACCTGCACCGCCGCTTCAAAATGGATCTTTTCAAAGCCGATGATGAGCCGACCTCCCTCTTGGCGGAGGGTATTTGCTGAAAAGGTGGTGCGCTTCATGGGCTGAGCGAGCTTCACCTCATTATTATAGGGGCGCTCCTCGGTGAGGGTAAAAAAGGGGGTGTCTGCATTAGCAAGAAGCTCCTCACCGCTTTTCTTTAAAATAAGGCTCTCTGCTGCCCCCTGCGAAGAGAGGGCAAGGCGGAAATTTTTATTTTCAAGGATGATGGAAGAATGTTTCATGGGAATACCTCGTTCTCAATAACAAAATTCTTTAATGATGGCGGATGATTGTTCTTGATTCATGCCGCATTCCATCTTTTCATGATAACTTTGTGTGGCGCTTTGAGTATATCACTTTTCTAATGTAATGTAAAGCGAAAAGTTAACCGATATCTTTTTCGGTGCGACGTGCCAGCAACGACAGGGCGGCATCGCTGATGCCGCCCTGTCGTTTTATTGCGGCAGGAATTTGCATCATGAGAAGTCCGGGTTATGAGCCCGAAGGGCGCATAACGCGAAGGTAGGGAGCGGAGCGAACGGCGGTTTGGAAGTGAATGACAGTCCGGTGGACTGTCAGAGCCAAACCGTGACCGAGCCGCAGCGAGACCGTGTGGTTCAAATCCCGCCTCCTGCACAGAGCCAACAGAATATCACATATTACGGGGAAAAGCAATGATCGTTGACTTTTAATGGCTGTTATGTTATACTACCGTTACAATAGCAATGAGATGCATCGTACAGCGGCAGCAAACTGCGGAAACGGTCCAACAATATGGAACAATTTCTAACCGAAACAACAGGTCTTTCAACTTTGACAATTTCAAAATACAGTTATGAAGAATATGTCAGTTTTGAGATCCCGGAACGGATTGCAGAGGATTTCATTGTGAAATCGGGAATGCAGTAGTGTTTACAAGGGAGGTCAGGGAAAGATGAAAAAACAGAAGATCACTTCCTCAGAACTTCTTTGCGGACTCTGTTTTGCTCTGTGCTTTTTCGCTTTTATGCTGACCGAAGCACTGATCAATGAACGGTGCGCCGACATATTCGGAAGCAGGTCTGTAAATTCCGTATATACTTGCGGGCTGGTCTGTACTGGAGTTGGATTTCTGTCATTTCCGTTACTGCGCAGAATCTGTAAAGCAGAGACGGCAAGGAAAACGGCGCTTCTGATCATCGGAGTGCTGTGCCTTGCGGTAACTGCCGGTTTATTGTTTGCACGCCGGCCGGTCCCCTTTCTGCTCAGTTTAACAGCGGCGTTGTTCCTGTTCGGGCATATCGGCGGCTGTGTGTATTACAATGCGGCAATGTATTCCTCCGGGAGCCGGTATATGGGAAGAATGATCGGTGCCGGTATGGGGCTGGCCGTTTTCCTGCAATTTATTGCGGAGAATCTGGCGCCGCAGCCGGTTACTTTTATAATCAGTATCTTTCTGAGTGTTGCGTTTGTGATGTATTTTATCATCCGGGCGCCGAAGAACTGGATTCCGGAAAATCCGCTTCCGTATTCTTCGGACAGCCCGAAGGGCAGTAAAACTGCAGTCATATTGATTGTCGCTGTTGTGCTGATGAGCCTTGTTGCAGGAATGATTGACAGCGTGCTGACCGCCTTTAACGCTGAAAAGACCTATGATATATACAGCGGCGTCCGGCTTTTTTACGCGCTGGGGCTGATTCTGGCAGGGGGTATTGCGGATTTGAGGGAAAGAAAATATCTTCCGATTGCCACGGTCTGCACGATCCTCCTTTCCTCCGTGTGTATGTTTTTCCTTTCCAAAGAGGTCAGTTATTTTGCGGGCACCGCGCTGATGTATCTGTACAGCGGCTTTTATGTGATCTTTTTTACGGTGATGTTTCTGGATTATGCGCCGAAAAGCAGATGCCCTGAGCTGTGGGCAGGTATGGGGCGTGTTGTGCGCAGCCTTGCGGTAGCGGCAACGGTCCTTCCTGCTTGGAAACTTTATGATGCTGCAGGATGCACAGCACTTGCAGCAGCGAGCTGCCTGATTTCGATTGGAATCCTGCTTGTATTGCTGCCGTATATCAGCCGTGCGGTCATCGCATCAGAACAGAGCAAAGAACCTTCGGAGCAGCAGGAACTGTCACCGCAGGAACGGTTAAAGTTGTATGCGCGGCGTTGTTCTCTGACTCCCCGGGAAACAGAAGTATTGGAAAAACTTTTGACTACGGAGGATGACCTGCAGGTAATCGCCGACAATCTGTACATTTCGCGGCGGATGGTACAGCGGTATGTTTCCTCTATTTATGAAAAGACCGAAACCAAAACACGACTCGGGCTGTATCAGAGCTATGTGAACTTTACTGTAAATTAAAGTTTGCTCAAATAAAGCCCCGCTTTCCGTACGGAAAGCGGGATTTTTTTGTCTGTTTTGCAAAATGGCGCACATACGAACCCTCGTTTTCGGAAGAATGGCATACATGGGAACTGGTCAAACAGAGATCGGATCTATATAATGGAAGTGTCAGCAAGCATGTGTCCTGCTTGGCTTTACCGTTATCATCTCTTACTGCTGAAAGGAAGGGCAAAGGTATGAAGAAAATACTGTCAATGATTCTGTGCTGTCTGCTGATACTGTCGGCAGCAAGTTGTTCGGCGCAGCGGGAGAAGCCGCCCGCATCTGATGCGACTTCCGATACGGTGGCCTCCGATACACAGGCTGCGGGTGGAGAAAATACAGCGGGCAATGTGACCGGCGGGACTACGGTTGTTCCCGGTGAAGGTTCCGGCGGGGGTACCGATGTGACCGGAGGGACTACGGTTAATCCGGGTGAAGGTTCCGGCGAGGGTACCGATGTGACCGGCGGATCATCGGGCGGGACCCCGGAACAGGTCAAGCAGGACCTGTCCCAGCTTGATACCTCGGCGTACAGCGGCTCGTTCGGCACATATATCACGCTTACGGATCCTGTCACCGGCGTTCCGGTGGTGGATACCGTTCTGCCGTACGGCTGGACGGCACAGGTACAGAGCGACTGGAGCTTCGTTTCTACCGCCAATCCCTGTATCGCAACTATCCAGTTTACCAGCCCCGACAAGAAGGCGGCGGTTCTGCTTCAGACTTCCCATGATTATCTGCAAAGTTCCGATACCATGGGATGGTTTCCTCACCGCGACTATATCGACCGGGAAAACTATATCGTCCATCTCGCCTATAAAAACGCCGGGCAGGTACTGGACATGTATTTCAACGGCATTATAGGTACCGCAGGCACGGTAGTCAACGAGACGCCGGTGCCGGATGAAGTGCAGTCCATCCTCGATCAGGCGGCACAGATTTATCTTTCCGCACAGGTAAACGGCATCAACCAGATCGGCGGAGGCTATGGGATTACCGCCCAGGCGTACGCCTGTGAGGGGACGGCCTCTATACGCCGGTACCGTTTTACCGGAAGCGACGGGAAAAGTTATCTGGCAGACGCTCTGGCGCTTTGCGTGGCTGCGGAGTATATCTGTCCTTCTTACGGAACGAATTATATATACATCCCGTGGATCGTGCCTTCGATAATGATATTTACCGCAGAGGATGAGCAGACTCTGGAAAAGTACCGTGCTCAGTATGAGATGATCGTTAACAATGTTCTGGTACGCAATGAGTTCAATTATATAAAGCATGTGTACGGAAGTTATATCCGCAATATGCTCATGCAGCAGATGGCCAGTTCCATTGCCGCCATGACCGAAGCGCAGGCTCAGTCCTATATGGGCAGTTACGATTCTTCCAGTTACACCACGGATGACTGGGCGAACGACTGGAGCGATGTGATCTACGAACGCAACGAATATACTACCACCGAAGGTTCCACTATCAAGGTCAGCACCAGTGTTGATTCGGTCTATCAGAACGGAGATGAATTTTATTTCGGCCCGAAGGGCTCCGCCCCCCTTGGCTGGGAACAACTGATCCCCAATTGAACGGCTTTGCCGCATAATGCGGCGGAAAGGAGAGCATGATGAAGCGCAGCAGAATAGTTCTGTCCGTTTGTATTTCGATTCTGCTTTTGTTGTCGATGGCACAGCCTGCGGTTGCGGCACCTGTGCCCGAGGATGCGATTCAGACCATCAATATCTTTACAGTGGATGGCAGAAGCGGCAAATCTATCTATTCATGCAGTTTTGAAGATCCGGTATGGGAATTTCCTTCTGTGTATCAAGGCAAGTCCATTTACGGAATCGAAGCTCTCGGTCCCAACCGGACAACCGTTGAGGTTATTATACCTGAGGGAATAGAATATCTTGATAATTCCTTCTCCGGGTTCAGCACACTTGAAAAGGCGGATCTTCCCTCCACTCTTACCCATATATATGATTATAGCTTTTACGAATGCGGGGTGCTTTCGGAGATTACTCTGCCGGACGGCCTTTTGTTTGTCGGCGATCGTGCTTTTTCCAAATGCACCGCGCTTCAAAGCATGACTATTCCCGACAGTGTAACGGAAATCGGGCAACATGCATTTTCCGGCTGCACAGCGCTGAAGCAGGTCAAGATCGGTTCGGGAATCAGGAATATCAGCGGTTATACATTCAGAGACTGCAACAATCTGGAAAGCGTCATTTTCTCTGACGGACTTGAGGTCGTGGGTTACGAGGCTTTTCTCAACACGTCCGTCAGGACGGTGACCCTGCCGGGGAGCATCAGGCAATTGGGGGTCAGGGCGTTTAACTTTGATAAACTGGAAAAAATCGTTTATGAAGGGACAAAGGCGGAATTTGAAGCCGTCGTGAACGACGCATTTGAAGAGTACAGTGACAAAATTGTTGTTGAATGTACTGACGGCACGATCATTTACAACGACCCGAACGGCAAAACTCCTTCGGAAGAGACGCCGGATCTGCCTTCGGACCCCGGGAATCAGGGAGGATCGGAAACTACAGGAGGGGAAGAAACGACAGACGGTCCGAAGGATCCGGGCGAAGGCGGCGCTCCTGTACTCGGCATTATAATTATCATTCTGGCTGTGCTTGGAGCGGCATGCGTCGGCACAGCGGTATTCCTGCTCATCAAACGCAGAAATCAAAGCTGATCAGCAAGGTCCGACAACAATACAGACGAAAGGAAGGCGTATTATGAAAATCAGAAAGAATCTGGCGAATACCCTGATTTATTTGAGCGCGTATATAGGCTGCGCGGTATTTGCACTTGTCGGCGGGCTGCTCTTTCTTAAATGCAGCGACGAAGACATAAAAAAGCCTCTTAAAACCGCGCTCATTTTGTCTATTGCTTTTATCGCCATAGAGGCTGCCGTATTGATCTGTGAGGACCTGTTTTCTGCTATTGACCAATGGGCTCTTTCTTACTGGGTGAGTCTGGTTGCGGATGCAGTTAAAATCATTGTTTTCGGATTTGCGGCGTTGTCGGCGTTTTCGGGCAGCAGTAAGGAGTTTTACGTCCTTGATGGTTTTGGGAGTGAAAAATAAAACGCATCGGAAAGGAAAAAGAGTTTACAGAAATCAGCTTCTATAAAAACGCGAATCTTGGGATAGCCGGTCGCAGGATATGGAATAAAACGGCAGGGATTTTCACCGGAGAAGCATCCTGAAAAAATGACGGTTGCTCTTTCCCGAAAGGGAGGGAGCAACCGCTTTTTTCTTTTAAAAAAACAAGTAAACGGAAAAATTAAAATAAGCAAACGAGGAAAATGCCGGGTCGCGTGCCGGGGCAAAGCCGGGGCCGTACGGCCGCAGGGAAAAACAAATAAGACGGCGGACGGAGCATTCACTGCTGCGGAGACCGGGAGCTTTTTTCGTTCTTGATCATCTCGGTGATTGCAAAAAACAGTCCGGTGACAATCATGGCAAAAAAGGCAATAAGTATTAAAAATAAAAAAGGCACCGGCCTGGTAATTACCCCCCAACAGCTTCCATAACATATCAGTTGCCTGCTGATAATCGATACACCATTCGACAAATCCGATCACACCGCTCAACATCAGCCCCAAACCGAAAACCGGTTTTTACATTACATACATGCACCTCTTGCTTCGAGCATGAATTTCAAGTGTCATTTTATCACCGAAGAACCAATGCGTCAATACAAATCCATGCAAATACGAACGACCGGTTTCATTCGTGATAATCCGGTTTGTAACCGGCACGATGTGGGCAATTGACAGGATACCTGGAGAAGCGGCCCGGCGGAGAGATATGCCGCGTCACATAATTCCGACCGGGATTATCAATACTAAAGGCGGCGTTCTATGTGCGAAAATATTACATTTACATTGATAATATGGAAAATAACGCAGAAAAAACTGTGTACCGTGTTTTCCGGTGCGCGGATGCGGAAAAGGAAGCAGCACGCGTGAGGGCGGCATATGCGGTGAAATCCGGCTTTCTGCTGGTTCAGGAATACCGTCTATACACAAGCTCGCTCTGAATGACTATATTTATTTACATACAGAAATGTATACCAAACCGGAACGGCGGAGATGGACTCTGACAGGAAAAGCCTCTGATGATTCTGATGATAGGGAAAGAAAACACCCGATGCAATGGAAATGGTCAGGAAAATTGCCTGTGTATGCGCTTCTATAACTACCTGCGCAGATTGCTTGATTTACGCGTGCCGATGTGTTATAATGGTCGCGGGGGAATGAAAATGAAGAATCAGAATATCGTGAAACGAATGATTGCTGACTGTGCCTTGATGCTGGTGCTGGCGTTTTTGTTTGCGCTTGATTTTGAACTGTTTGTCGTAAAGAATCAGTTTGCTCCGGCGGGGATCAATGGTATTGCAACTATGGTGGAGTATGTCAGCGGATTCAGCGTGGGGTATTTTTCTCTGATTGTCAATATCCCGTTATGCCTGTTCGCCTATGTGTTTATTCAGCGCGAATTTGCTGTTAAAACACTGGTCTTTTCGCTTGGATATTCATTGTTTCTGCTGGTTCTGAGGCGGATTGATCTGGGGGCTTTTCAATATGACGCGCATGGAGTGGACACGATTTTCCCAGCGTTGATTGCGGGGGCTTTGAGTGGTTTTGTGTACGGAGTGGCCGTCCGGGACAATTCCTCCACCGGGGGAGTCGATATCATCGCAAAGTACATCAGTGAAAAAGATCCGATGCTCAATTTCTTCTGGGTGAACTTCACGGTGAATGCAGTTATTGCCGCGGCGTCGTATTTTGTTTACGCTACGCCGGACGGAGCCGGTGGACTGTCCTATAATTACAAGCCGGTCTGCCTCTGCATGCTGTACTGCTTTCTGTCAAGTTATGTTGGCAGTGCAATTATTAAGGGAACCAAATCAGCGTATAAGTTTTTTATCATCACTTCCCATGCTGCCGAACTGGATCAGGAGATTTTCCGGAAACTGCATCATAGTGCGACCATTCTGCCTGCCACGGGAGCGTACAGCAATGCGCCCCGCAATGTGGTGGTATGTGTGATCAACAAGCGGCAGCTTGTGGAATTCAAAAGCATTCTGAAACAGTATGACGATACATTCGCATTTGTGGAAACGGTAAATGAAACCATCGGAAATTTCCGCCGGGGGCACCATCGTTTTTATCCGGGTGTATCGGAACAGGAGGGAAAAAATGAAAAATGAAAAGAAGCGGCTGATCAGTGAAGTTGTGCAGGAGATCCGCCATGACATGACCGACGAAGAGGTACTGAATCTGCTGGCCGACAGCAAGGTGTCGGTCAATACGGCGGACGAGAACCGGTATACCGCCGGACAGCGGGCAGCGGACCGTATTGCCAGATTTGCCGGCAGCTGGGCATTTATTTTTGCATTCGTGGGGGTGTTACTGCTCTGGATGACGGTCAACATCATCCTGGCGGCGAAGTCGTTTGACCCCTACCCGTTTATCCTTCTGAATCTGGTGCTGTCCTGTGTGGCTGCCATTCAGGCGCCTCTGATCATGATGAGCCAGAACCGGCAGGAAGAGAAGGACCGGCGCCGTGCAGAAAACGACTATAAGGTCAATCTCAAGACCGAGATCATGATTGAAGATCTGCACGACAAATTGAACCGTATTCTGGCAAAGCAGACCGCTTTGCTGCGTTACCTGAGGGAAGAGGAAACGGAGCACAGTAAAAAATCGGGTGCCGGGGAAGACAACACCCCTTCAGAGGAAAAATAAATTCCGGGTATCCGCCTGGTTTTTCGGAATCTCTCTGTATATTCTGTATTATTGAGCAACACGATTTTTGCCCTGCATGCATCGACTGACGCACTTGACGCCTGTTCTTCCGTGCGGTAGTATATACTTGTTAATTTTTTGATTTCGGAGGCTGAATATGGACCGGATGAATCTGGAGGCGGCCCGGGTGGAAATCCTGTTCCGGGACGGCCGGAGGGAGCGGTACGCAGACTGTGCTTCCTGTCTGTTGCCGGTTGGAACGATGGCTTCGGTAACCTCACATGCCGGCATGCAGTACATCTTGTATGAAGAGCCGGAATATCGCGGAAAGTCCTGGTTTATTGACGGAACAGTCACACCGGAGACGCCGGCTGATTTTATCCCGTTGCAATGCATCCGAAGCATTGCGGGCATGAAAAGCACGCCCGCTGTCTCGCCCCGGCAGCGTGACGCGGAAGCGGTGCAGGAGGCCT
Organism: uncultured bacterium; assembly: GCA_949293405.1. GTDB lineage: Bacteria > Bacillota > Clostridia > Oscillospirales > CAG-272 > UBA1740. The sequence continues at coordinate 8,863 of CASFDI010000046.1, forward strand.
GCGCGGGTTGGTGGGCGCAGGACGCAGTTTTACGCGACAGGCGTCTGTCGTGGTGGCGGCAGGCACGCTTCGGATGCTTTGTCCACTGGGGTGTGTATGCGCTGGCGGGTGGCGTATACCGCGGACGAACCTGCGGATATGCCGAACATCTCGAACGCGCACTGGCGATCCCGCTGGCAGAATACAGACGCAATTTTATCGACCCGTTCTGTCCCGATCGGTTTGATGCCAAGGAATGGGTGCGCCTGGCTAAGGAAGCGGGAATGTCCTATTTTGTGATTACGGCAAAGCACCATGACGGCTTCGCCATGTATCCATCCGATGCTTACCCGTATGATATCCGGATGACCCGCTTTGCGGGCAGGGATCCCATGGCAGAGCTGAAGGATGCCTGCGACAGGCAGGGGCTGAAATTCGGCTTTTACTATTCACACGCTTACGATTGGGAGCATCCGGATGCGCCGGGAAATGACTGGGATTACGAAAATCCGGGCGGGACCCGGGGGCTCTTCGAGATAAACGGACGGCCCTGGTATGACAGCCATCCGGAAATGCTGGAACGGGTCGCACGCCGGTATGTGGACGGAAAGGCTATTCCGCAGATTGTGGAACTTTTGCAGAACTATCAGCCCGATATTCTCTGGTTTGATACGCCGCACAAACTGCCGCTTTCCGAAAATCTGCGGATTCTGAAGACCATCCGGCAGACCTCCCCCGATGTAGTGGTCAACGGACGACTGGCGCGCGGATCGGATTTCCCGACTTTCGGGGATTATGTCAATACGGCGGATCGGCCGGCGGAACTGTATCCGACCGCGGGCGATTGGGAAGCAATCCCCACTACCAATGAGAGTTACGGTTACAACAATGCCGACCGGTCGCATAAGCCTGCCTCCCATTTTATCGACCTGCTGGGCAAGGCAGTGTCTCGCGGCGGCAATCTGCTGATGAATCTGGGGCCGATGGGGGACGGACAGTACGATCCTGCTGATGTGACTATTCTGAAAGGGATCGGGGACTGGTTCCGGGGTAACGGCAGCGCGATCCGGGGCTGTTCCCGCAGCCCGCTGCCGAAGCAATACTGGGGGGAAATCACGCGCAACGGGAATGTCCTGTATCTGCATGTCACACGGATGCCTGAGGACGGCGTGATTATATTGTCCGGTCTGCTCAATCCGGTACAGAGAGCGGTTGTTCTGACTGATCCGGAGTGCAGACCTCTGGACATGGTGCGCAGGAATTTTTACGATACGGCATTGTTTGTACCGGAGGCGTTGCGCTGTGACCGGACGGTCATTGCCGTCACGGTTTCCGGGGAGATGCTTACGGGTGGGGGCAGATTGCTTCCGGAAAGAGAAACGGATTGTCTGCAGGCCTTTGATGCGGATGTTATTTCCGCCGGTCTCACGCATGGGGACGGTAAAACCAACCGCAGTTACATTGACGGATTCCGTCGGACGGATCAGCAACTGGTCTGGCATATCCGCGCTTTGCGCAAAACAGACTATCTTGTGCGCATTCGATATACGCGGCTGCATGAAGCCGATGGAGGCGTTTTCGGGATTGCGTGTGGCCAACATGTGGCGGAATGTACAGTGAGCGGTAACGGGACGGGCGAAAAAACAATCCTGACAGACGAGTTGTACTTGACGGTGGAAGCAGGATGCAGCGACCTGGTCCTGTACCCGGTGTCTGTTGTCGGTGCGTTTATCCGTATTCTGGATCTCACCCTGATTCCGCAACGGTCCGGCGCGGTGCAGGATTCGGATACCGGGGGCGTGTCCTGGGAGATCGATCTCGGCGGGGAGAGTAAAACAATCTGAAGATTTTCGAATTCCGGATTCTGAACCGGAATTCCTGAAGAATAAATATATGATTCCGGCAATATATATAACGGCCGGCGCGCTTGTGCACGCCGGCCGTATTTTTGTTTTTTGCGGATATTGCATGTGTGGGGAAAACGGTAACAGATGTGTCACATTTTGAAAGAGTACTTCTGATGTGTGGTATGATGTAAGCAGATTGCTAATTGCTATGTAAGGGAATATCCGTCAGATCACTCTGTTGCTGAAGATGGTCCGGCGTATGAATTCAGAAAACCGTCTCCGGTCCGATCCATCCAGTACCGGAGCAATTCTTCCATCTGCGCAAGGGCCGCCGGATGATCTATGGGCGTGTTTTCATAGGGATCCTGTTTACGGTCGTACAGATATGTCCGGTGCGGATAGCCGAGGAAATGCCCTTTATCCACGACCAGTTTATAATCCCTTGAAACGACGCAACGCCAGCCGTAATCCATAAAATTCAGTCCGTGCTGCCGGAATTCTTCAATGCGGTCGGGAGAACTGGGGAAGGCAACCGAAAGCGCCGAATCCTGTCTGACGGGTGTACCGGAGCGCACCAGAGGTGAAAAATCGGTGCCGGTCATTTGTTTGGTGGGGGAGATTCCAAGCAGGCCCAGGATCGTAGCACTCTGATCGGGAGTAGCAACGGGGTCCGCGCAGTGACACGGGTGCACATCTGCCCCTCCGATCAGCAGCGGAATGCCGATGGACCCATCGTACCAGATATGTTTGGCAATGCGGTTATGGTCGCCCAGCATATCTCCGTGGTCAGCGGAAATCACAACATAGGTGTTTTCTGAAAGCCCCTCTTCATCAAGGCAGCGCAGCACTCTGCCGATATTGAAGTCCAGCGCGGTAACCGCGGCATAGTAGCCCCGGATCACATCCCGGTCAAGATCGGTATAGGCGGCAGGGATGGGGTCACCTCTGCCATCGGGAGCGGGTGCGGTGGCATGGCATGTCCGATGGATTCCCTCATACAGTGCCGTATAGGTATCTGGTGCCAGATTGTACGGACTGTGGGGTGGGTTGTACGAGAGGAACAGCACAAAGTTGTTCTTTTTCTCCTGCCGGATAAATCGGAGCGCGATATCGGTTTCATGTTCGGTAGACCACTGATGCACCTCAATGCGACGCCCTTGTGTATCCCAGTAATGCGGGGTATTGTGCCGGTCATAAGTGCCGTAGGAGTACCAGAAGTCAAAACCGTGCCGGCGCGGTCCGGGCGGAGTGAACGCATCCCATCCTCCGCTGCCGTCCGGTCGGTCCAGATGCCACTTTCCGATATAGCCGGTGCGGTATCCCGCCGCTTTACACAGATCGGAGAGACAAACTGCGTTCTCGTCAAGCTGCGCTTCGATGCCGGGCTTGCAGTTGGTGAAAACACCCGTGTCGATCGGCTGCAGACCGGTCATAAGACTGGCGCGCGCCGGGGAACAGAGCGGACAGGAGGAGATGGCACAATCAAATACCGCCGCTTTCTGAGAAAAAGCATTCAATTGCGGGGTTCGGACCAAAGGGTCATATATTCCCATCGCGTCACGCCGCCACTGATCAGCAAATATATAGATGAGGTTCATATCGGCTCCTTTCCATCAGCACTTTAAGATCCGCTTTCATCATAACACAGACGACTGGCCGTGTCAAGCATAACCGTATGGAGTGCCTTGTTACTGCTTTTTCGTTTTTGCTATTGACAAATTGCAGATAGAACGGTAGAATATGACATGTAATACAATTATTGTTATGTTGTTCATTATTCTTTCTTATTATCTTGTGTTATGAAGTCAAAGCATGACATTATTGGGATGATCTGTTTGCATGTTGTGTTTTTTCGGAAAAATAATGCTTATTTTACTGTAATATGTATGTAAAATATACCCCAATTTGCTTGACTAAATACTCATCGGCTTTTATAATGTATATGAAAATCTGAAAACGGTATGGTTGACAGTACCGAACTGAAGATAATGAGGAGGAGAGAACCATGGCAGACCGATTGAATACAGCACATCCCTCGCCTCTGTTGTACAGACCTCTGTACTGTGTGGCGGTTTTTCTGATCGTGTGTGCGGTATGTGCCTGGATTGCTCTGCCGGTGTCTGCTGCCGATTCGGATACCGTTGCAGGAAACGCGATCGGTAATTCGTCCGGAACGGTTTCGGAAAAGGCGGACGGGCATTTTGAACTGTACTTTGGGAACGCTGATGCCGGCGATTCGGTACATTGTACGGATATGATGCCGGGGGACACCGTAACCAGGATCTATTCCGTCAAGGCGCACCACAATCAGGCGATCGACGTTGTTTTTTCAGCCCAGGTGAAGACGCAGACACTGAATGCAGCGGATGTAATGAAACTGCGCGTCAGTTGTCCGGCGGACGGTACGGTCCTGTGTGACGCTCCGCTGTCGGAGATACAGGGAAAGTCCTTTACATACACCTGTGCGGAAGACGAAAGCGGTGTTTCCGAAACGGTTTACCGGGTGGATCTGTATCTGGATACCTCTGTTCCGGATACATTTCAGGGAGCGGAACTGACCGTACAGTACCGGTGGGATGCTGATGGATCGGGCGTATTGGCAAGGCACGTGACCGAACATGTACCGCTCGCGGCAGCGGCTGTCGTATCCGGGGTGATCTCGATCGGCGGACTTGTTCTGTATGTCCTGATGCTGGTCAGACGCAGATAACGGAGGACACCTATGAAAAAGAATAATGCGAATAACAATAATGAAGTTTTTGACATTGATATGCAGTCGAACCGGAATGCTGCAGGTGAGCGTCCGATTGCTGCGGAAGGCGGTCATATACGCAAATTCAGGAGAAGTCAGGGCGGAATGATGTATGATATCACGCCCCAGTCCGGACCTGCTCCGACCGGTGTTTTGAAGCGCCGTATGGTTCTGATCGTTGCCGGAATTTTTGCGTTGATCTGCGGATTGTTGCTGACCTCTTATTTTGTAGTGACTTCTTTCCTGAATTCTCCGGAACATTCCTTTGGTCTGTCCGATCTGGAAGTTTCGCTTAATGGAGGCACACCCGTTTTTGACGGTACCGATCTCAACATCGAGCC
>CASFDI010000047.1 GCA_949293405.1 uncultured bacterium
AGATCAGGCGGTCTTTCATCCGTTCCATCAGATCCACCGGATCGAGCCCCGCATTATATGCCCAGAATGTATCCAGTTCAAACAGAATGCGGGTACGGTTATACAGTTCCTCTTCCACATAAACACCGTAATCCATTTTGATGAATTCGCGCGAATGGTTGTGGAAGGAGAGACGCATGCCGTTTTCGGCAAGAATGGGCTGGGCGTAGTTGATCGTGTCGATCACCGCGTCCAGTTTTTCGCGTGTGCTCATATCGAAGCCGGGAATGATGAAATCCCGGTTACCGATGGTCTTATGATAGGCAATGGTGTCGGCAATCACATCCGGGGCCAGCTCGTTGACGCCGGAATGCGTTCCGCTGACGCGCAGGCCGTACCGCTTCAGCCACGAGGCCACCTGTTCGGCGGGATGACCGAAAAAGCCTGCAAACTCCACAAAGGAATACCCCAGTTCCGCTACCCCCTTCAGGGCAGCTTCCAGATCGTTCTGCGCCAGGTCACGCACGCTGTACATCTGAATACCATATTCAACTCGCATGGAAAGACTCCTTTCTTACAGAGCACGAACGCGCCCTCCAAAACGGAGGACGCGTTCGTTTCGGATGTTGTCCCGGATCAGATCTCGGGAATATTGATTTCGATTTCGTGTCCCAGATCGGAAGATCTTGCGATTCCGTCGAGGATCGCCTGATTGTAGATGATCTGGCTGGACGGAACGGGAGCGGGCGTGCCGTTCTTGCACGCATCCAGGAAGGTGCGGATCTTCTTATCGAACAGAGACGGGCCGTTCGGATTGGTCGGGATCAGCGGGATCACGGTTTCTACCTGGTTGCCCGCTACCTCGTGGTAGATCTTCAGCGGCTTGTCAAAAGTGCCGTTCCAGCACTCGGTGGAAGGAATCCGCAGGCTGCCCTTGGTACCCATGATGATCGAGTCACCCGAAGTATCCAGGTTCATCGCCCAGGCAATACGGAAGTCGAGGATGATATCCCCTTCCAGACGGATGAAACCTGCTGCAAAATCGTCCACTCCGAACACCTTGGCGTATTCGGGATGGCCTGCCTTGACATAGCCCGAGTAGTTGGGATCCTTTCCGAAATATGCCGACTTGTAACCCGTGACGGTCAGCGGCTTCGGATAATCGAGGGCATTGAGCACGCAATCCAGCGAATAGCATCCGATATCAGCCAGAGCGCCCAGTCCCGCGGTCTTGTCCTCAAGGAAAGTGGTGCCGTACGGGAACGGAATGCCGCGACGGCGCCCGCCACCGGTCTGAATGTAATAGACCTTGCCCAACTCACCCGACTGCACAATCTTGCGGATCATCTGCATATTGTCGTCCAGACGGGGCTGGAATCCGATCGAAAGAACCTTGCCGCTCTTCTTCTCGGCCTTCATGATTTCGACCGCTTCGTCAAGCGTTACGCACATCGGCTTCTCAAGCAGTACATGAATGCCCGCGTTGAGCGAATCGATGGTGCAGACCGCGTGGGTGCGGTTGTAGGTGCAGACGCTCACGGCATCCAGCTTGAGCGACTTGTCGGCCAGCATTTCCTTGTGATCCTTATAGTCGGTCTTCACGCCCTCTACGCCGAAGCGCTCAAAGAAAGCCTTTGCCTTGCCGGGGATCAGGTCTGCGCCTGCCACAATTTCAACATCCGGCATTTTCATGTAACTTTTGATATGTGCTTCCGCAATCCAACCGGTACCGATAATACCGACACGCATCTTTTTCGATGCGTCTACCGCCGGGCCTTCGGCCTGCACGGATTTGAAAGCGTCAAGATCGCCTGCTTTTGCCATGATTGCATCCTCCGTATGTATATAAAAAATATATTCTTCTTTCAAAGTGCGTTTTCAGACTTTTCGAACGCAAAACTACTATAACAGAAAGTACCGGCAAAGTCAAGTCTATTTTCCGAAATTCTTCCATATACCCCCGTATGGGGGTGCAGCAGATCAGCCACGGTAACGCGCCAGCAGATCGCGTACGACCGGCAGAGGGTCTGCCGGACCGTGCGGATGGTGATCACAGCCGTGCTTGACATATACACGCAGACTGCATCCGCGAAAACGGTAATACGCTGCAAATACCTCGGCATTCTGTTCCGCAGGCACCGTGGTATCTGCATCCCCGTACACCAGCGTTGCAGGAATACCGTGATCGGCAAGCACCGCAAGGCGGTGAACCGGCTGTTCATTGTACAGAAAAACTTCCGACGGATCCGAAAACCCGTATGCCCCGGCAATTTCAGGCCATACCCGATCCCGGTCACGGTGCAGCATGGGGTAGGACACCATGGAAAGCAGCGGCGCGTCCAGGTACAGCATCCCCACGCTTTCGGGATAACGCGAGGCATAATTGACGCTGTGCAGACCACCGCAACTCATCCCCACGGTCAGGTAGGAGCGACGCACGCCGTACCGTGACGCCAGGTGATCCAGCAGGGCACGGCGTACCCGGTGATCCTCATCGGTTCCCCAACGGTTTTTATTGTCCATAAAAATGCGGTGGCACCCGCACGCAAGCAGACACTCCTCCAGCTGCACAAAAGCACCGTCATATTCGGTCTTGATCACGGGAATGCCGAGCGGCGTGCCGCTCGGCAGGGTCACGCGTACCTGCCTGCCCTCAAAGGTGAATGTTTCGGTTTCATAATCTGCGAACAATCTGTCCTGCATACCTCTCTCCTCCCGGATACAGGAAGGGGGTATCGCCCCGTTCCGGTCTGCGATACCCCTTTCCTGTATTTGTGATCTGTCGTTTTTATTTATAAAGCGGTCCGTATGCTGCGCATGCACGGTAGTCCGCGCCCTCGCGGTCCATGCCGAAGGCCGCCCATGCAGCCGGACGGAAGATATCGCGCTCGGGAATGTTGTGCAGCGAGACCGGTATCCGCAGCATGGATGCCATGGTGATCAGGTCTGCGCCGATATGGCCGTAACTGATAGCGCCGTGGTTGGCACCCCAGTTGTTCATCACCTCATATGCGGTGCGGAACTGCGAACCGTCGCGTCCGTCGCAGCGCGGTGCAAACCAGGTGCACGGCCAGGTGTAGTCGGTGCGCTTCCAGAGTTTGTCACTCACCTCTTCCGGCAGGCACAGGGTCCATCCTTCGGCAATCTGGAGCACCGGCCCCAGACCCTTGACCAGATTGAGCCGGATCATGGTTGCAGGCATCTCGGCACGGGTCTCAAAGCGAGAGGAGAATCCGCCGCCCCGGAAATACCCGTTGTCTGCAGCGCACCACTGTACCGACTCGGCAATGCGGTCCGCCTCAGCCTGCGTCACCTCGTACCAGGGTTTGATGGCGGGGTTGCCCTCCGCGTCGCGCGCCGCGCCGCAGGCGTCAAGGCAGGCGGCGCCCGAGTTGATCAGATGGATGAAGCCGCCGGCCGCAGCCGCCTTGCCGTCGGGAGTCCATCCGGTGCAGCGCTTTACCGCTTCGCACGACCAGTATGTACGCACATCTGCGAAAATCTGCGGCCGGTTGGTCAGCAGCTTCATGAACAGCATACCGAGACCGTTGAGCACATCGTTTTCAGTTGCCAGAATATAAGGTTCCCGAACGCCTGTCCAGTCAAACGAAGAGTTGAGCAGTGCCTCCCCGAAATCGCAGTTGGGATAAAAATCAGTCCACTGCCGCTGTCCTTGGAAACCGGCGGCAATCGCGTTGTGCCCCAGTTTTTCCTCATCGTTGCCGGCAGGAAGATCGGGATTGCCGCTCATCAGATCCTTGATGATGATCACCATTTTGGTGAGGAATTCCCAGTCTTTTTCCTTCTGCGCGGCACTGCGGCGCAACTGGTCCGGATTTTTGTCGAAGCCTTCGTGGCAGTGCTTCCTGACCCATTTGAGCGCGCGCTCATACTCGGCATGATCGTAAATCTCTTCGGTCATGCGCCGGATCAGTTCCACCTCGTCCACCGACTCTACACGCATACCCAGATATTTCTCGATGAAGTCCGAGTCAATAATGGAGCCGCCGATGCCCATGCAGATGGACCCGATCTGCAGATAGGATTTACCGCGCATGCTGGCTGCAGCAACCGCCGCCCGGCCGAACCGCAGCAGTTTTTCCTGTACATCCGCCGGAATCGACCGGTCGTCCGGTTCCTGTACATCATGACCGTAAATGCCGAATGCAGGCAGTCCCTTCTGCGCATGCGTTGCCAGCACGGACGCAAGATAAACCGCTCCGGGGCGCTCGGTGCCGTTAAAGCCCCAGACCCCCTTGATGGTATGGGGATCCATGTCCATGGTCTCCGAGCCGTAGCACCAGCACGGAGTAACCGTCAGCGTAATGGAAACTCCTTCCCTGCGGAACTTCTCCGCGCAGGCGGCAGTTTCCGCCACACGTCCGATGGTCGTATCCGCAATGACCACCTTTACTGCCTCGCCGTTCGAATAACGCAGGTTCGATTCAAACAGTGCTTTGGCAGCCTGTGCCATCGCCATGGTCTGCTCTTCAAGAGAGGCGCGCACATCCAGTGCGCCGCGGCGTGCGTCAATGGTAGGACGAATGCCGATGACCGGATATCCGCCAATCAATCTGTTCTGTGCCATGTCAGGATTCCCTCCCAATATAAAAATATGTAATCAATGATCTCTCCAGACCGGGAACCATTCCCGTACAACCCCATTATACCACCCGACAGGGGAACATTTCAACGGCGCTTTTCGCTCTTTTGAATGTGAAAATCAGTTTTTCGCGCAAACCGGCCGATAATGCAATACCACGACACGCTTTTCGGTTGACAAGTATGCCGGGACGATGCTATAATGAAGATGTCTGAAACAGCCGTACAAGCCGTCAGTCTCCGGCCGGCAAACCTGTGCCGGCAGGACCATCCGCATACAGCAGGGGCGTCATGTACGGACTTCCATAAAGAAGAGGAGATTGCCTATGTCAAAACGGGTACTGGCATTTGACTTCGGGGCCTCATCGGGGCGCGCCATGCTGGGCGAATTTGACGGAACCGCTATCCGCATGACCGAGCTGCACCGGTTCTCCAATGACCCGGTCACGGTGGGAGAGCGGATGCACTGGGACATTCTGCGCCTGTGGTATGAGATCAAGCAGAGTCTGATAAAAGCACGCCTTGCCGGAGGGATCGACGCGATCGGCATCGATACCTGGGGGGTGGACTTCGCTCTTCTGGACCGGTACGGCGAATTGCTCGGCGCTCCCTGCCACTACCGGGACAGCAGAACCGAAGGTATGTGCGAGGAAGTGGCAGAGCGCATCAGCCCGGATAAGCTGTACAACCGCACCGGAACGCAGACCATGCGCATCAACTCCCTGTATCAGCTGTATTATATGGCAACCAGACGCCCGGAACTGACCGCGCTGGCCCGGCATCTGCTGTTCACCCCTGACCTGTTTGCTTTCTGGCTGACCGGAGTCATGCGTTCGGAAGCCACCATTGCCTCCACCTCCAACTTCTACGATCCGTATAAACAAGAGTTTGCATCTGATCTGCTGGAAAAACTGGATATCCCGACCGGTCTGCTCTGCCCGCTGATCCGACCGGGCGAAACATACGGCACCCTGCGCCGCGAGTTGTGCGAGGAACTGGATCTGCCGCCGGTGCCGGTCATCGCGGTATGCACGCACGACACGGCCAGTGCTGTGGCCGCAGTCCCCACGCAGGAGCGTGATTTTGCCTATATCAGTTGCGGAACCTGGTCTCTGTTCGGAACCGAAACCGCCCACCCGATCATCAACGAGAAGAGCCGGGCAGTCCAGTTTACCAATGAAGGCGGTTTTGGCGGCAGCATCCGTTTCCTCAAGAATATCATGGGGCTGTGGCTGATTCAGGAGTCGCGCCGCCAGTGGATCCGGGAAGGCGCGGAAGTTTCGTATGCAGACCTGGAGCGTGAAGCGGTAGCGGCGGCTCCTTTCCGCAGTTTTATCGACTGTGACTCTCCCCTGTTTGAAAGTGCGGGGGACATGCCGGGCCGCGTCCGCCAGTTCTGCCGGGAAACCGGCCAGCCTGTTCCGGACACCCGCGGTGAGGTGATGCGGTGCATCTATCAGAGTCTGGCCATGAAATACAAATATAATCTGGCACAATTGACCGCCATTACAGGCACCTCCTATCCGGCGCTGCACATCGTGGGCGGCGGAATCAAAGACACGCTTCTGTGTCGGATGACCGCCGATGCGCTGGGGATTCCGGTGATTGCCGGCCCCGCAGAGGCGACCGTGATGGGCAATATCGGCGTGCAGTTGCTGGCTCTGGGCGAGATCCGTGACCTCCCGCATCTGCGCCAGGTGATACGCGCTTCCGACACACCGCATGAGTATCTGCCGGTTGAAACCGAATCCTTTGATGCGCATTACGATGCATTCCTGCATGTTTTAGGGCATAAATCCCATAAAACCCCTACATAAAAACGGAGGAAACACCATGCAAACCGAAAAAGCATATCAATTTGCAAAAGAACTGTATGCCGAAATCGGCGTGGACACCGATGCTGCACTGGACAAAGTGAGCGACATTCCGATTTCCATTCACTGCTGGCAGGGGGACGATGTGCGCGGTTTTCTGTTCCGCGACCGGGCGCTCTCAGGCGGCATTCAGACTACCGGGAACTATCCGGGCGCCGCGCAGACGGTCGAACAGTTGCGCCAGGACCTGGACATGGCGCTCTCCATGATCCCGGGCACCCACCGGCTGAACCTGCATGCCATCTACGCCGACACAGATGAAAAGGTAGACCTGCCCGATCTGTCTCCCCGTCATTTTGCCGGCTGGGTTCAGTGGGCGCAGGAACGCGATCTGGGGCTGGATTTCAATCCCACCTGTTTTTCCCACCCAATGGCCGATTCCGGCTTCACGGTTTCCTCTCCCGACAAACAGGTGCGTGACTTCTGGATTGCCCACTGCAAAGCATGCCGGCGCATTGCCGACTACCTGGGGCATGCAACCGAAAGCAAATGTGTCACCAACTTCTGGTTTCCCGACGGTTTCAAGGACATTCCGATTGACCGCGAAGGGCCGCGCCTGCGTATGAGCGAGTCTCTGGACGCTATTCTGGAGGACAAATACGACCCCCAGTACAGTCTGGATTCTCTGGAAAGCAAGGTGTTCGGCATCGGAGCTGAATCTTATACGGTTGCCTCCAATGAGTTTTCTCTCGGATATGCCATTTCCCGCAATATCGCCTATACGCTGGACTCGGGACATTTTCATCCCACCGAAATGATATCCGACAAAATTTCCTCCGTGCTGCTCTATACCAAGGAGTTGCTGCTGCATGTCAGCCGTCCGGTGCGCTGGGATTCTGATCATGTGGTGATTATGGATGACGAACTGAACGCGATTGCACAGAGCCTGTGCCGGACCGATCTGTTTGAACGCACGCATATAGGACTGGACTACTTTGACGCATCGATCAACCGGGTAGCCGCCTGGATCATCGGCACCCGCAATATGCAGAAGGCGCTTCTGCGTGCCTTCCTGGAACCCACCGACGCACTGATGGAACTGGAACGCACGGGCGATTACACCTCACGGCTGGCCCTGCTGGAAGAATACAAATCCCTGCCGTTCGGAGCGGTGTGGGATCATTACTGCGCGCTGTCGGATGTTCCGGTCCGCGAACGCTGGCTGGACGAAGTGCGCCGCTATGAAAGCGAGGTTCTTTCCGAACGATGATACGCTACCCCCTGAAACTGATTCCGGTCTGCAAAAGCGCCATCTGGGGCGGAGACCGTCTTAAGCGCGCATACGGTAAAACCTGCGACCTGTCCCGTCTTGCCGAAACCTGGGAGCTTACGCTGCGCCAGGACTGTCAGAACAGGATCGCATCCGGTCCTGCGGCAGGGCTGACACTGGGAGAATATGTGGAACAGGCCGGGAATGCGGTAGTCTCTCCGGATTACGACGGTTCCCGCTTCCCTTTGCTGATCAAATTCATTGATGCTGCCGACCGCCTGTCGGTACAGGTTCACCCGGACGACGAATATGCCGCGCGGTACGAAAGTGACCCGGGCAAAACAGAGATGTGGGTGGTGCTGGAAGCCGCCCCCGGGGCAGAACTGATTGCCGGGCTGCAAGACGGCATCACCCCCGAACTGTTTGCCATGGCGGTAGATCAGGGGCGTACGGAAGCCGTGCTGAACCGCATGCCGGTCAAAGCAGGCGATGTGCTGTTCATCCCCTCCGGTCTGCTTCATGCCATCGGCGCGGGGATTGTCATCGCTGAGATCCAGCAGAATTCCGATCTGACCTACCGGGTCTGGGACTACAACCGCCCGGGTCTGGACGGCAAACCGCGTCAATTGCATGTGGAAAAGGCGCTTGCCGTGACCCGCTGCTTTACGCAGGAACAGATCGAAGCCATCCGTTACGAGGCCGCACCGCCCGAGCCCGGACTGCTGGCCGCCTGCCGGTATTTCCGGGTCCGGCGCACCGATCCGGGCCCAGCGTTCCGCTTTACAGTCGGGGATAGCAGTTTTGTGTCGGTACTGGTCATCGACGGCGAAGGCACCCTCATGCACGGTGATACCTCCTATCCGCTCTGCAAAGGAGACAGTTATTTCCTCCCTGCCGGCATCGGAGCCTGCACGCTCACCGGCAATGTGAGCACCCTGCTGACTTCTCTGAACTGAACAAACCTACCGCCCCCCTCACTGCGCCGGCCGGCGCAGCGAGGGGAGGCTGTATAGAGTGTGCATGGGAGTTACTCCACCACAACTCCTTTCTGCAGAATCACATTGGCGTACAGGGCGCGCTCGCCGGTTGCAACCACTGCATAGCAGGTACGGGCGGCATCGTAGAAGGCAAAGCGCTCAATGAACCCGACCGGATCGGGGCGACTGTCATATTTTGCAATGATCTGACGGTAGGTATCCCAGATCGGGGTCTCTACCGTATCGCCGGGTACCTTTTCCATCAGGCTCACCGGCTGAGGTACATAGGTGTCCAGCGGGAACACTTTGAGAATGGCGTCCAGCAGTTCTGCAACGCCATGACCGTCACAGCGCACCACGATCGCATCGCGGCCCACAGACTCGGCGGGAAAATTACCGTCCCCGATGCAGATGCGGTCCCCGTGCCCCATTTCGCACAGGACGCGCAGCAGTTCGGGAGAGATGATAGCGGGAATTCCTTTCAGCATAACTGATACCTTCCTAATTATTTATAAATAAATATTGCATCAAAGAGACCCGTCCGCGGCAGGGCGGCTGCGGGGGTGTGTCAGCAGGGGCGCCCGCATCCTGCGCCGGCAAAAAGAAAGCGGGCGGCGCCCCTGTCCCTGACAGACAGTAGGCCGCCGCCCCGGCAGTTATCTCTGCACGCGGCCGCTTCCGCTGCCGCCTGCAAGTGCCTTGACTTCATCCACTGTCACATGGTTGAAGTCGCCCTCAATCGAATGCTTGAGGCAGGAAGCTGCCACCGCAAACTCAATGGAATCCTGGGTCGAATAGCCCATCAGCTGCGAGTAGATCAGACCGCCGCCGAAGCTGTCGCCTCCGCCCACACGGTCCACAATATGCATATGATAGGACTTGGAGAAGCAGTATTCCTTGCCATCGTAAAGCAGCGCTGCCCAGTCGTTATCGTTGGCACTGATGGAAGAACGCAGCGTGATCGCCACCTTCTTGAATCCAAAGCGCTCCGCCAGCTGTCTGGCCACACTCTTATAGCCCTCGTGATTGAGTTTCCCGGAATCGATGTCGGTATTTTCCGCATCGATACCAAACACATCGTGTGCATCTTCCTCGTTGGAAATGCAGACATCCACATACTTCATCAGACCGGTCATGGTCTCTCTTGCCTGCTCCCGAGTCCAGAGTTTCTTGCGGTAGTTGAGGTCGCAGGAAACCGTCACATTGTGCGCCTTTGCAGCCTTGCAGGCTTCCAGGCAGAGTGCCGCGACAGAAGGATTCAGCGCGGGTGTGATACCGGTGAAGTGGAACCAGTCTGCCCCTTCGAAAATCTCATCCCAGTTGAAGTCGGAAGAAACCGCACTGTAAATGGAGGAGTGTGCCCGGTCGTAAATCACCTTGGAAGGACGCTGGCTGGCGCCTTTCTCACAGAAGTAAATGCCTACCCGATCACCGCCGCGGGCAATCTTCGAGGTATCAACGCCGTACCGGCGCAGCGCATTGACCGCCATCTGGCCGATCTCGTGCTTGGGAAGTTTGGTCACAAACACGCTCTCCAGACCGTAGTTGGCCAGCGAAACCGAAACATTCGCTTCCCCGCCGCCCAGCACAATCTCAAACCGGTCCGCCTGTACAAACCGCAGGTACCCTTCCGGCGCCAGACGGAGCATGATTTCACCGAATGTTACTACCTTTGCCATAGTATGTATCCTTTCAGAAAATGAAATTATATGGAACACCCTTATTATAGCAGAAGAGGGGCGTTTTGTCACCCCCTTTTTTATTTTTTGGGAAGAATTTGACTTGCAAAAATTGCCCGGCTGTTGTATAATGAATCTGTCAATTCATACAGATACGAAGCAAAAAGGAGATGTGCTCATGGGATTCATTACGGAAAACTTTATGCTGCACAACGATACCGCACGGGTATTGTACCGCGATTTTGCAAAAGATATGCCGATCATCGACTATCACTGCCATCTGGATCCGAAGCAGATTGCGGAAAACCATCAGTTTGCCGACGCATACGAAGTATTCCTGGGCGGCGACCATTATAAATGGCGCCAGATGCGTTCGGGCGGCATCGATGAAGAACTGATCACCGGCAAGGCCGCCGGATACAACAAATTCCTGGCGTTTGCGAAAATCATGCCCCTTCTGATCGGCAATCCCCTGTATCACTGGACGCATCTCGAGCTGCTGCGGTATTTTGACATTGAGGAACCGCTGTCCGAATCCACCTGCCCGGCCATCTGGGAACGCTGCAACGCTCTGCTTGCCACCGAGGAGTATCGCGCCCAGGAGCTGATCCGGCGCTCCAATGTAGCGGTGATCTGCACCACCGACGACCCGGCAGACAGCCTGATCTATCACCAGCAGCTGCGCGGCTTCTCCACCAAGATCCTGCCCACCTTCCGCCCGGACAAGGCGGTAGAGATCGGCAAGGCCACCTTTATCCCCTATATGCAGGCCGCAGGCATCCGGGATTACGCACACTTGCTGCAGTGGCTGACCGAACGCATCAACTACTTCGCAC
Source organism: uncultured bacterium (assembly GCA_949293405.1). GTDB lineage: Bacteria > Bacillota > Clostridia > Oscillospirales > CAG-272 > UBA1740. The sequence continues at coordinate 11,158 of CASFDI010000047.1, forward strand.
AGCATGGATGCCGTCTGTCCGACCATGCCATGGAAGTGGTACCTTTCGCCATCGGCGATCCGGCAGCCGTATGGGAAAAGCGCATGAACGGCGGCACACTGACCTCCGAGGAAGAAGCGATATTCAAGACTGCGGTCATGAAGCACTGCGCCGCCGCATACGCTGAGCGCGGCTGGACCATGCAGATTCATATCGGCGCCATGAGAAACAATAATACCCGCATGTTCCGCGCCCTGGGGCCGGACACCGGTTTTGACTCGCTCAATGACCTCGCCATTGCGGAGCCGCTCTCCCGGTTCCTCGATAATCTCGAATACGACGACTGTCTGCCGCGCACCATTCTCTACAACCTCAACCCCAAAGACAACTACACTCTGGCCTCCATGCTGGGCAACTTCCAGAAAGCCCCGGTTCCGGGAAAAATCCAGTTCGGTTCGGGCTGGTGGTTCAACGATCAGCGCGATGGCATGGAAGCACAGTTGAAAGCTTTGGCAAATCTGGGCATTCTGGGGCACTTTGTCGGGATGCTCACCGACAGCCGCTCGTTCCTGTCCTACCCGCGGCACGAATATTTCCGCCGCATCCTCTGCAATCTGCTGGGCACCTGGGTCGAACAGGGAGAATACCCGCGCGACATGGAGGCGCTGGGAACCATCGTCCGCGGTATCTGCTACGAAAACGCCAACCGGTACTTTGGCTTCTGAAGTTTCCGAAGTCGCGAGGGGTCCGATTTCGGCAGTCTTTCCGATCCACTGCTACTTTTTCATCTCTGAAAATCTTTTCAAAGCACGAAAACCGCGGGTTTTTATAAGCCTGCGGTTTTCTTTTGCCCATTCTCAATTAGCACTCTTGTCATTCGAGTGCTAAACATTTACATTTTATTCATATTTTGCGAATGTTTTGTTCACAGTCAGTGGGTACAATAAAGAAAAAAAGTGAACGAAACCGCAAAGGAGGTTTCCGGAATGAATGCACAAAAACTGACACAAAAGAGTCTTGAAGCACTTCAGACTGCGGAGGGGCTGGCCCGCCGCGCCAATAACCAGGAAGTGCGACCGGCACATCTGCTTGCAGCGCTGCTTTCCGACCGGGAAGG
>CASFDI010000048.1 GCA_949293405.1 uncultured bacterium
GACAGGTAGCGGGCTTCGTAAACATTGGTGAAAGCGTTGTGGAAGTTGGCAAGTCCGTCCTTCGCAGCGGTATCGCCCGTCATGGACACAAAGGTAACATCGGTAAATTCCTCAGCCGCCTGCTTCATGAAAGGCTGGTGACCGTAGCTGTTCGAGAAGATGATCGAGCATCCCTCATCGACGAGGTCAGCTGCCGCATTGTAGCAGGCATCATTTTCTCCGACTGTGTACTTGTAGATCACCTGGCTCTTCTCAAGGCCGGTGGCTTCTCTTGCCACCTCAATCCCCTTGATATGCGCGTAGGTGTATCCCTCGTTCTCATCTCCGATCAGGATCACGCCGATCTTCAGCTGATCGTCACCGGAGCCGCCGCAGGAAGCCAGCGAAAGAACCAGCATCGCACCCAGCAGCACAAGCGCAAGAATTTTTTTCATTGTACCTCTCCTTTTTTATGTAAAATATGCTTGGGAAACCATGAAATAAAAGTGCAGTACAGAATCAGCACACTAAGTAAAAACAAAACCTGTTAAACAGTATTATTATAACAGATTTTCCACATTACTTTCAATCAACACTTACGACAAATATGAACCATTTATTTACAGAATTTTAATGCATTTCGACACAATTTAACATAAAGTGTTACCTTTGTCAAACAAAAAGAGCGCTGCAGGAGCGCTCTTTCTGAACTGTACAGTAAAATTATCAGGCGGAAGGTTCGCTGTCGGTATCTGTTCCGGTATCTGTTCCGGTATCCGTTGCACCGCTCTCACCGCCGGTCTGATCTCCCTCGGTGCCGGTGGCAGGCGTTTCCGGCTCTTCCCCGCTCTGAATGATGGTGTCATTGACATGTGCCCACATGTCCGCAACGGTTTCAGCAGTCTGTCCTTTATCTGTACAGGGGTACAGGGTGAAGATGCTGCCGGTGTACCGGTTATCCAGTTCATACTCAACAGAACCCGGAATCTTGGTCAGCAGGCCGTCTGTCACATTGTACTGCAGTCCTTCCTGACCGTATACCAGTGTAGAATGGAACGAGCTGTCGGTATTGAGGTAATACAGGATGGAAAATGCTCTGTCAGGATACAGGCAGGTAGAGGAAATGGCGAACATCGAAGAACACAGATCATCGTATGTAACGGTGGGATTCTCAAGGACATACACATAGTAACCCTGTTCCTCATAGGTGCGCCGGTCAGTGTAAGAGCCGGTGACCTGGCATACCGGGCCGTCGGAAGGAATGGCACCTTCTGCGGGAGCGGTCATGACTCCGTCGCGGATCAGCCACTGACGGAGCGTCTCGGTGCTTGCCCAATCGGTGAAATCGGATTCATAATAGAACTGATAGTCAGCAGCAGTTTCTTTGTCCACCAGCATATAGCGGTAACTGCCGAGCAACTGGGTATTTGCAAGTCCGTAGTAGGTAGTACTTTCCATTCCGGGATGAGCGGAACCGTCCAGGAAATTCTCTCCCATGGTTTTCTTCAGATCGGCATAGACCGAACTGGTGATATAGGGAGTCATATCGGCAATATACCCTTTTTCAATGCAGGTATCCAGCATGGAGCGACTGGTAATCAGGAACAGATCCACATGACCTTCCTCAGCATCCGGATATGTAGCAGGAGCGGATTGGGGTTTCTCATGTGTTTTCTGTGAGTCCGCTTCCAGTTTCTGAAGCATCTGTGCCTCGTAGTCTGCAGAAGACATGACATTGATCTGAATATGCGCATAAATAAGGTCTTCCAGCTTCATATTCAGTGCGGAAGTGGCAGAAGCGAGCGCGCCGGTGTCAACCGGTCCGTCGGTAACCAGATACAGGGTCAGAGTGGTCTTGATTTTCTCATACTGAGCGCCCTGTTGATCAATGATTTCCTGTGACTTGTCAATATCGCCTTCTGAGCACGATGCAAGGACAAGGCACAGCATACATGCCAGCAACACCAGGCTGATGATTTTTTTCATGTTTCAATCCTCCATACGGGTACATGTTACTGTATTATTTTACAAGAAAAGGATTGCAAAGTCAAGAGATTGCGGCGGGATCGGCATATCTTCGTCAGTTAAAACAATTCAGATTGCCGTTTTTTGTGCATTCGCAACAGGTAAAAACACGAAAAAACCGATCAATTGTCCAGATAATCCTTCAGCAGTTTCGAACGGCTGGGATGACGCAGTTTACGCAGCGCCTTTGCCTCAATCTGGCGAATGCGCTCACGCGTGATTTTGAACCGGCGCCCGACCTCTTCAAGCGTGCGCGGACGCCCGTCTTCCAGCCCGAAACGCAACTTCAGAACCTGTTCCTCACGGTGTGTCAGCGTATGCAGCACATTATTGAGCTGCTCACGCAGCAGTGCATAAGAAGCGGTCTCGGCCGGTGCGGGAGAATCGTTGTCTTCCACAAAATCCCCAAGATGGCTGTCCTCTTCCTCTCCGATCGGAGTTTCCAGTGACACGGGGTCCTGGGCAATTTTCATGATCTCGCGTACTTTATCGGAGGTCAGACCCAGTTCTTTTGCGATTTCTTCCGTTGTGGGCTCACGGCCGTATTCCTGCAGTAAGAGACGGCCGGTGCGCGAAACCTTGTGAATGGTTTCCACCATGTGAACCGGAATCCGGATGGTACGCGCCTGGTCTGCAATGGCGCGGGTGATCGCCTGCCGGATCCACCAGGTCGCATATGTCGAGAATTTGTATCCCTTCCGGTAATCAAATTTCTCCACCGCCTTCATCAGCCCGAGGTTTCCTTCCTGAATCAGATCCAGAAAGAACATGCCCTTGCCGATATGGCGCTTGGCAATGCTGACCACAAGACGCAGGTTTGCTTCCACCAACTCGTTCTTGGCAGCCTGATTGCCCAGGCTGATCTGTTCTGCAAGATACATTTCGCGTTCAGCGTCAAGCAGCGGGATTTTGCCGATTTCCTTCAGATACATGCGGACCGGGTCGTCAATCGCCAGACCTTCCTGGGCAAGAAGTTTTTCCATCTTTTCGGGAGTGTCGTACATCTCCACTTCCTGACGGACATCCTTCTCGCTGTCGTTCTCCAGGTAGTCGGCTACAGGAATACCGTTGCTCTCCAGGTTCTCGTATAATTCTTCGATCTGCTCGATGTCCATATCGAAATCGATATCTTCCAACGCCTTCATAATGTCGCTGGATCCGAGAGGGCCTTCCGATTTGGTTTTTTCGATCAGATCATTCACATCGTACTTCTTTTCTTCACTCATCTTTTTTTCTCCGCATATGTATTTGTATTATGGTTGCTGATTGCGCTTTTGATTCAACAGAGACTGCAATGTCTCCAAAGTGGGGGGAGCTTCTGCAGCATTTTTCTGCCTTAAAGCATCTTTCAAAAATTGCACACTTTCCAGGAAAACTGTCTCGCTGTTGTCGGAGAGTTCCATCCTTCTGACCTTCATGCGCGTTATACGCCCGATCTCCTCGGTGGTAAAGTCCCGGTTGAGATGTTCGGAATCGTCAGGATCATCAAGCAGCACCTGCCGGATATAGAGGAACACCCGACGGTTGAAGGCTGTATAGAAATCGTTCTCGTCAAGCACCGGCTTGTCCCCGGAAATCCGGCGGCGCAGCTCAGGAAACAGCAGCAACATGCCCAGCACCACCTCTTCCGCGCGCGCAATCGCGGGCGCACGGGCAAAGTCGGGATTGACAGGATCGGAATAACCGGAAAGAGACTGCATGGTCTGATCGTGTGTTTTGCGTGTGGTCTGTCTTTCCCGCTTGCGCAAAGTCCGCGCCACATCAGTCCGCACACTTGACCGCTCCACACCCAGTTTCTGCGCTACAATCCCGATGTAGACATCCCGCTCTGCTTCGCTGTAGAAGCCGGCGATCAGGTCGATCAACTCGCCCAACGCCTGTACGCGTTCCTGTGCGTTTTCAATTCGGTATTTCTTCAGAATCCTGTGCAGGTGATAATCAAACTTCGTGTGCCCGGATTCAAGTACAGACTTGAAAGCATCTGCCCCGAATTTTTTTATGAATTCATCCGGATCCTTGGCATCCTGCATCACCAGAAGACGAACCGATACGCCCACTTCTTCAAGCAGAGATGTGGCTTTATCGGCTGCGCGGCGCCCCGCCTCATCCATATCATAAGAAATGGCAACACTCTTGGTATACTTACTGATCAGCCTTGCCTGCTCCGGAGTAATCGCGGTGCCGAGCGTTGCAACAGCATTGGAAAACCCTGCCGCATGCAGGGCAATAACATCCATGTAACCTTCACACAGGATCAACTGTTCCGCACAGGTGTTTTTGGCAAAGTTGAGTGCAAACAGGTTGCGACTCTTCTTGAAAACAGGAGTATCTGACGAGTTTTTATACTTGGGCTGACTGTCGTCCATCACACGGCCACCAAAGGCAATGACATTTCCCGACACATCAATAATCGGGAACATGACTCTGTTGCGGAACAGGTCGTAAGGCTTCTGGTATTGGGACAGTCCGCTGAGGAAGGCAGCTGACAATTCAGAAAAACTGTACCCGTCACCAAGCAGGTGATCAGTCAGTTCCCGATAGGAGTCAGGGGCAAATCCGAGACCGAAGTGCCGAATGGTTGCATCTGACAGTCCGCGTTTAACTTTAAGATAATCCAGGGCAGCATGCGCCCCAGGCGTATTTTTATATAATGATGCATGAAAAAAAGCTGCCGCTGCACGGTTCAGTTCCAGCATGCGGCGCCGGTCAAAACCGCTTCTCCCGGCGTCCCGGTCTTCCGTATGTACCACCGTGATTCCTACACGCTTACCGAGAAATTCGACTGCATCCGGGTAATCCAGGTTTTCCATCCTGCGGATAAAGGAAATAGCATCCCCTCCGGCACCGCAACCAAAGCAGTAAAAACTGTTGTTAGACGGGAAAACGGTAAATGAGGGTGTTCGCTCGCTGTGGAAGGGGCACAGCCCGTTCAGATTGGATCCCGCGCGTCTTAAAGTCACATAGGAACCAATCAGCTGAACCAGATCGGTGCGGTCCAGAATTTCCCGTACCGTTTCTGCAGGTATCATGTATTCAATCCTTTCCAGACTTCTGGAATAAACAGTTTCCTATATACATCGATTGCATACCGGTCGGTCATCCCGGAGACATAGTCGCATACACAGCGTCCGATATCCTCGGTCTGTGCCATCTTCCCGTAAAGGCCGGGCAACTCCTGCGGATGATCCACAAAGTACTGATACAGGCGGATCAGAAGATCCTGTGCTTTCAGCTCCTCGTGTTTGGCCTCCGAATTGGTGTACACATGCGCATACAGGAATGCGCGCAACTCTCCTGTAGCCTGTGCGATTTCATCGGTCATACGGATTTCGTTCCGATCCATACTGGCCTCAATAACCGAAGAAACCATCCGGTTGATGCGTTCGCTGTGGCCGCGCCCGAGGGTGGTCAGCAACTCTTTCGGAATATCGTCAATCCGGAGGATTCCGGCACGGCAGGCGTCGTCTATATCGTGGTTGATATATGCGATTCTGTCCGCAAACTTCACGATCACTCCTTCCAGTGTCTGCGCCATGTGCTCGCCCGTATGATTGACAATGGCATCGCGTACCTCATAGGTCAGATTCAGCCCTGCACCGTCGTTTTCCAGGCAGTCCACCACACGCAGACTCTGCCTGTAATGTGCAAAAGAAGGATCAAAGCACTTACGCAGTGCGACTTCCCCGGCATGTCCGAAGGGCGTATGCCCCAGGTCGTGCCCCAGGCAGGCTGCTTCCACAAGATCCTCATTGAGCCGTAGCGCGCGTGCAATGATGCGTCCCACCTGTGTCACTTCCAGCGTATGGGTCATGCGAGTGCGGTAATGTTCCTCCACAGGAGAGAAAAAGACCTGCGTTTTGTGCATCAGGCGCCGGAACGACTTGGAATGGATAATCCGATCCCGGTCGCGCTGAAAATCAGTGCGGTTGGGGCATTGGGGACAGGGATTTTCGCGTCCGCGTGTGTTCGCTGTAAGAAAGGCGAATGGAGAAAGCGTCTGTTTTTCCCGTTCAAGGAACATTTTATAAATTTCCGACATTTCAGTTCCTGCCTTTCCGGGCTCTGCCCCGTAATTCATTCATCAGAATATACGCACAAACACGCACAAAATACTTTTTTTAGTGAAAAAAATATGGATGGTCCGCTCCGTGGAAACAGCCTGACTGCCCTGACGCGGACCATCCCTTTGTTTCATGCACAAAAAGATACGCACGATAATCGCAAAATACTTTTTTTCTGAAAAATTTCAGCTTGTCACATCCAGGAAATCATAATGCTCACTCCGGTCAAGAATCATCGCCTTCCCCGCTGACAGCTCGGAAAGCATTTCTGTCACTTCAGAAAGGCGTGTCGCCGGAAAAGAAAACCGGATCCGGACCTGCTCTTCGAAAGCACGATCGGCAATTCTGAACTCCGGATCCGAAAAGAAAGTCTGCAGTCTGGGATACAGCGCATATGGCATCTGCACCTGCAACTCACAGAACGGCAGGCGCGTGACCGGCTGAGCCGCACGAACGGCGCGCGCAGCCGCCTCTGTATAAGCGCGCACCAGTCCGGCTGCTCCTAACAGCGTGCCTCCGAAATACCGCGTCACCACGATCACGGCATCGGTAATGCCCGCTTTACGCATAACATCCAATACGGGAATCCCAGCGGTTCCGCTCGGCTCATGATCGTCCGAAAAACGCACGATACTGCCTGATCGCAACACATATGCATATACATGGTGGCGTGCATCCGGATAGCGTTTTCTGATTTGTGAGAGAAACATCTGTGCTTCTTCTTCCGATGCAACCGGTCTTGCGTTCCCGATGAAAACTGATTTTTTCTCCTCATAGCGCGCTTCTGCGTCTGAGCGCAGTGTGGTATAGGCTTCCACTCACCTCTCCTCCTTCAGAAAGCGCCTGCAGGCACCGCAGGTTTTCCTGTCAAGGGTTGCCGTAACATAAATGCCATCCGGCTCATACTGCACCTCATGCACCTGAGACTGGCTGTACAGCGCGCTGAGTACCCCCTGTTCTTCATACGGGATCACGAGCGTCACCCGGCGTTTGCCCTCATTGACAATAAGCAGCGTTTTCTCAAGCAGACGCCCGATGCCCGCGCCGGTCTTCGAGGAGATAAAAACCTGCCCGTCTCGCTCCTCGGGCAATGTCTGGAGCAGATCGCATTTGTTGTATACCAGCAGAGTGGGTTTGTCCGCAGCTCCGAGTTCCGCAAGGATACTGCGGGTGACTTCCAGTTGTTGCTCACATTCCGGATCGGAAGCATCTGCAACGATCCAGAGCATATCGGCATACACCGCCTCATCCAGCGTCGAGCGGAATGCGTGAATCAGATGATGAGGCAATTTACGGATGAATCCGACCGTGTCGGTCAGAAGCACTTCTTCTCCCGGAGCCAATTCCAGCTTGCGGGTAGTGGGATCCAGAGTAGCGAACAACTGATCCTGTGACAGCACGCCTGCATCTGTCAGACGGTTGAGAAGCGAAGATTTTCCCGCATTGGTATATCCGACAATGGCGATCTGCGGCATACCGTGCTTGTCCCTGGCGGCACGCAAGGTGGAGCGGTTGGATGCCAGTTCCTCCAGAGCACGCTCCAGCGACCGGATGCGGGTCTGCAGGTGACGGCGATCTGTTTCCAGTTTGCGGGTAGTGGGATCCAGAGTGGCGAACAACTGATCCTGTGACAGCACGCCTGCATCTGTCAGACGGTTGAGAAGCGAAGATTTTCCCGCATTGGTATATCCGACAATGGCAATCTGCGGCATACCGTGCTTGTCCCTGGCGGCACGCACGGTGGAGCGGTTGGATGCCAGTTCCTCCAGAGCACGCTCAAGCGACCGGATGCGGGTCTGCAGGTGACGGCGGTCTGTTTCCAGTTTGCTCTCCCCGGGGCCGCGCGTTCCGATACCGCCGCCCAGCCGGGAAAGATGTGTTCCTTTCCCGAGCAGACGCGGAGCCGTGTATTTGAGCTGGGCGAGTTCCACCTGGAGTTTACCCTCCCCACTGCGCGCATGCAGCGCGAAAATATCCAGAATCAGCATGCTCCTGTCGATCACTTCAGCCGGTTCCAGAATATCCTCCAGATTGCGGATCTGGGAGGGAGACAGTTCAAAGTCGAACACGACCAGTCCGATTTCGTTTGCGGCGATCAGATCACGCAACTCTTCCGCTTTTCCGGATCCGATACAGGTGCGCGGATCAAAATGCTCCTTTACCTGTATCATACGGGCGAAGGCGTGCCCCCCCGCCGTTTCAAGAAGACGTTCCAATTCGTCCAGACTGCGCTCCGCGGCTTCCGATTCCCGGATATTCGGAATGAGCGCAACCAATACTGCCTGTTGCATGGTGGTCTCTGACTGTTGCATTGATATCCCTCCTGACTGCAAAAAAAGTGCGTGGGAAACGACCCACGCACTGCGTAAACGAATGACTTACTTCCCGGAAGCCGAAAGGCGCTTCTTGAACTTATCTACACGCCCGCCGGCGTCGACAAATTTCTGCTTTCCGGTGTAAAAAGGATGACATTTGGAGCAGATTTCTACATTCATGTCCCCTTTTGTGGAATGCGTCACAACCGTTTCGCCGCATGCACATTTGATCGTCACCTGTTTATATTCAGGATGAATTCCAGCCTTCATGTTCTCACCTCAGTCATTTTTTATTTATAACGAATGAATTATATCATAAAGTCCTTCAAAAAGCAATACTTTTCCGAAAAAAATTATATTTTCTC
>CASFDI010000049.1 GCA_949293405.1 uncultured bacterium
CACCGTCTCTCTGACGAAAAATACCAGCGGTTGGGCATTCCCTTCCCGCTGGCCGATACGCCTCCCTGCCCGCCGCAAACAGTCAGCGAACTGTATGCCATGCTGACACGGGAAGGATACGGTCATCTGATCGCATCTGCACCCGTAGCCCCGTAAGCAACGGGCGGCAGGACAGCAGCGATTCCCGCTTGCTTCCGGAAGGAAAGCGGAGCAAAGAATCTTTCCGGAGAAGGTTCTCTTTTCCCCTAAAATAATCAAACCGACAGTCTGTATGCAGAGCGATACAGGCGGCCGGTTTTTCTATTACAAAGGTTTTATCCGCTTACGGGTTGCAGCAGAATGCCGGACAGCGCCCACGGGTTCCGGGCATCCCCCTATGACTACAGAGAAAATGAGGCAATCCACAGCTGATGCGTGTCTGCGGACCGGGCTTGCCCGGGACCGGCTTGCAAAAGTACAGCGTGTATGCTATACTGATTACAACCCGGTTATACAGGCGGCATTCTGATGCGATTTACTCCCGGTCACAGCGGAGTAAGGAGACGGCCGGGGACCTGTGTATGGTGCGGCTCCCCCTGTAAATCCCGATCGGTTCATCCGCGAGAACGGATCAAATAAGCAAATTATTCTTTACATAAAGCAGACCATTCTGCATGGCATCCCCCTGTTTATTCTGACATCCCCTGCAGATACCCGAAATAAAAGCGAACGGAGAACAACTATGAACGAGTGGTACCGATCCGGTTACAGACGCAATCTGGTGGACATGCATATTGACGCATGGGACCCGGTTTTCCTTTCCCGGTTTGACCCGGAGGTCTATCTGAAATGCCTGCAGGAAGCCCGCATTCAGAACCCGATGATTTACACACATTCGCATGTCGGATACTGTAATTTCCCCACCCGGACAGGAGGGATGCATCCCGGGGTTCCGCGGAGAAGACAAAATCGGCAGACTGTTCCGGCTTTGCCGGGAGAACGGTATGGCACCCGTCGCCTATTACAGTCTGATTTACAACAACCGTGTCTATGAACGTTTTCCTTCTTTCCGCATGCTGGACCAAAGCGGCAATCCCTCCCGAACCGCCCGTACGGAAGACGGCAGTGAGACGGCAACCGGACGATACGGCTGGCTCTGCCCCAACAACCCGGGCTACCGCGACTATGTCCGGCGGGAGTTGACCGAGCTGTTTGCCGCTTATGATTTCCCCGGCATTTTTCTGGACATGACTTTCTGGCCGATGATCTGCTTCTGCCCATCCTGCCGGGAGCGCTTCCGTGCACTCACCGGAGCGGAAATCCCAACCGTCATAGACCGCACGGATGAACTGTGGAACCACTTTGAGCGGGCACGGGAAGAATGGATATGTGAGTTTGCGGCTTATGCTACGCAGATCTGCAAAGAGCTGCGCCCATCCGTTACGGTGGAGCATCAGTTTTCCACTGCCACACATCCCTGGACATTCGGGGTGCGGGCCTGCATGACCGAGTACAGTGATTACTGCGGCGGAGACCTGTACGGAGGTTTCGAAGAGCAATCGTTCATTTGCAAACTTTACTATACACTTACAAAAAATCAGCCGTTCGAATACATGACTTCCCGCTGCGACCCGGATCTGCACGACCACACCACCACGAAATCCGAAGACATGCTCCGGCTGCATGCCTGCCTCACCTACGCCCATCACGGTGCGTTTCTGGCGATCGACGCCATTGACCCCGACGGAACGCTGAACACGGATTTTTACAGAACACTCGGAAGGGTATTCCGGGAAACGGAATAGCTGGAACCCTTCCTGTGCGGCACTCTGCAGGCGGATGCGGCGATTTTCTTCCATTCCGGCAGAAAATACACCCCCGAAAAAGAACAGGGGCGCCCTGCTCAAATATCCTCCTGCCCCGCCGGTCCGTATCCGCATCTGCGCTCGGCGCTCGGTATTTCCAAGGCTCTTTCACACAGTCATATTCTCTACCGTGTGCTGACCGAATACAAGACTGATTTTTCAGATGTAAAAGTTGTCATTTTACCTGCCGGTGCCCACCCGGAGGAGAGGGAACGGGCAGCGCTTGCCGCATTTGTACAGGGAGGAGGCGCACTGTATCTGAGCGGCGATGCGTCGCCTGAACTGGCGCAGCAGTTGCTGGGCCTACACATCTGCGGCAGAACGCGGGAGGAAGTGACCTATATGGCACCGGTCGGCGGCGGTGTTCCGCTCTTTGCACCAGCCTACTCTGCCGAACACCCCATGACGGTATTTTCCGCACAGCTGACCGCGGAGTGCACCATGCCGCAACAGCTGCTGGCAACCATAACACTGCCCTATACCGATCCGGCAGACCGGTCGGTGTTTGCCTCCATACATTCCAATCCACCCGGCCGGAAAACCAACATGCCCGCCATTCTGAGCGGAACATACGGAAAAGGCAAGGTTCTGTGGACATCCGCCTCCTTTGAAGAAAGCGAACAGCCTGAGCATCGACGCATCTGCGCCGCATTGGTCGGGTTCCTGTGCGGCGGCGTCCTGACCCTGCAGACCAACGCGCACCCCGCGGTCGAATGTACCCTGTTTGACGACCCGGTACAGCGCGTGATGCTGGTACATTGTGTTCATGTGCAGAACAGTTTCCCGGCGCTGTGTTCCGATCCGTTTACGCTCACCCTGCACACGCCGGCACCCATCCGGCGGATTGAGCGGTTGCCCGAGCGCCAGACTGTCCCTTTTTCACAGCAGGGCGATACCGTGACCTTTTCCGTCCCCGGTCTGCGCATGTTTGATTCCTATCGGCTTAAATACTGAACAACACGATTTTTGCCCAGGATACACCGACTGCCGCACTTGACGCCTGTTTTTCCTTATGATATGATGTTATTGTAAGATTTGTATGTTTTGACGGGATAATCATTTGATCTGTGTAAGAACATATACTTTTGCACAAAAATCCTGCCGTTAAGGCTTCTGGGCCGTAAATCTGACTCAAATCTGTCCCCGTAGAAAGCACCGTTACCCATTCAATCAGAATCCCCGCGAGCACGACCCCATCATCTGTATACCGAATCCGCCCGGCGTGCGGAAAAACGATACAAATGAGAATGTTCAGGAGGTTTTTATGAAGAGACGGCACTTTACACGCATCCTTGCTTCCCTGTGCACGGCAGCCCTGCTGATGCTGCCGGCGGCCCCCGTCCTGGCACAAACGCTGCCGGAACGCAGCGTGCGCGCGGACGCGACACAGGAAAAAGAACTGCGGCTCTGGTACGATGAGCCGGCGCCCGACAGCGATGACGGCTGGGAACAGTGGTCGCTGCCTATCGGCTGCGGATATCTGGGAGCCAATATTTTCGGCCGCACGGACCGCGAACGCATTCAGATTACCGAAAACAGTCTGTTTGACATCGGCACCGAATATGCGGACCGGGGACTGAACAATTTTTCGGAGACTTATCTGGATATCGGCCATGATTTTTCAGCCGTGACCGGATATACCCGATCCCTTTCGCTCAACGATGCGATTGCCTCGGTTTCCTATGATTATAATGGTGTACATTACGAACGCGAATACTTTGCCTCCTATCCCGACCGGGTACTGGTCATCCGGCTCACAGCGTCCGAAAGCGGCGCGCTGGACTTCGTGCTGCGTCCTACCATTCCCTTCCTCGGCGAACGGAAAAGCGGCACCGTGACCGCATCAGGCGATACCATTACCCTTTCGGGGGTTCTCAGCGGCGCCGATGTGCAGTTTGAAGGGCAGTACCGGGTGATTCCCACCGGCGGCATGCTTACCGCTCACAACGACGAAAACCAGGACAACGGTACCCTGACCGTATCGGGCGCCGACAGTGCGGTCATTGTGGTGGCGATTGGCACAAATTATCAGCTGGACCCCCAGGTATTTCTGGAAAGCGGCACGGACAAACTGGCCGGTTTCCCCCACCCGCACGAAAAAGTGACCGGTTACCTGAACGCCGCGTCCGCCAAGACTTATGACGAACTGAAGGCGACGCATGTGGCCGATTATACCTCGTATTTTGACCGGGTACGCTTTGATCTGGGCGCACAAGTGCCGGACATCACCACCGACGAACTGCTTTCCCGCTACAAGGCAGGAGAGCACAATGCATATCTGGAAGAACTGTATTTCCAGTACGGACGGTATCTGCTGATCGCCTCCTCGCGTGAAGGTGCCCTGCCGCCCAACCTGCAGGGGGTCTGGAACCGCTATGAAAAAGCCCCCTGGACCGGCGGTTACTGGCACAACATCAATATCCAGATGAACTATTGGCCGGTATTCAGTACCAACCTGGCAGAACTGTTTGAATGCTATGTGGACTTCTATGAGGCTTACCTGCCGGCTGTGGAGAACAGCAGTGACAGCCAGATTCGTAAAAACCATCCCGATAACTATGACCCGGACGGAGACAACGGCTGGTCCATCTCAACCGGCGCCAATCCGTATCTTGTTTCCGCTCCGGGCGGAACAGGCACTGACGGCAATGCTACCGGCGCACTGATGGCCATGGTATTCTGGGATTATTACGATTTCACACGCGACCAGCGCGTACTGGAAGAGGTGTCCTATCCGGCAGTACTGGGCGCCGCGAACTTCATGTCCCGGGTCCTTGAACCGCACGGAGAGTATCTGTTGGCTGACCCGTCTGCCTCCCCTGAGCAGAAAGAGGGCAACACCCACTATGTCACGGCGGGCACCACCTGGGACCAGAGCATGGCATATGAGATGATGGACAAAGCCCTGCTGATGGCCGCGCTTCTCGGACTGGAAGACGATCCGTTGCCCCAGCGGTTTGCCGGTCAGATTGACAAACTTGATCCGATCAATATCGGTTATTCCGGTCAGATCAAAGAGTTCCGGGAAGAGTATTTCTACGGAGAGATTGCAGAATACAATCACCGTCACATTTCGCACCTGGTGGGCCTGTATCCCGGCACACTGATCAACAGCACCACCCCGGCGTGGATGGACGCCGCAATCAACACGCTCAACTACCGCGGCGACAAGTCCACCGGCTGGGCGATGGCACACCGGCTCAACGCCTGGGCACGCACAAAGGACGGCGACCGCACCTACACCATCTACCAGACCCTGCTCAAGAACGGTACCCTCAACAACCTCTGGGACACACATCCGCCCTTCCAGATCGACGGGAACTTCGGCGGGACTGCAGGTGTTGCGGAAATGCTGCTGCAGAGTCACGAAGGATACATCGCCCCGCTTGCCGCCATTCCCGAGGCCTGGAGCACCGGAAGTTACCGTGGGCTGGTCGCACGCGGCAACTTTGAGGTCGGAGCCGACTGGTATGACGGGCAGGCAACCCGGTTCCTGATTACTTCCAATGCAGGCGGCACCTGCACTATCGGTTATTTCAACATTGCGGACGCCACCGTCACCGACTCGCAGGGACGGCAGGTTGATTTCACGGTACTGGGCAACGATCTGATTTCCTTTGAAAGTACGGAAGGGGAGACCTATACGGTCACCGACATTCCCGCATACGAAAAAACGCCCGCTCCGGGTGCTGTGGAAATTGCATACGCAGACGGCGGAGATACGGTCATTCTGAGCTGGGAAGCAGCGCCCGGCGTGGATTCGTACACGGTTTACCGTGCAGACGGAAACGCCCCTGATTACACCGTGGTGCAGACCGGCGTGACCGCGACCACCCTGACACTGACAGACACCGGCCTTGATCAGCAGCAACAGCACACCTTTGCGATAGCGGCTGTTTCGTCCGACGGGCGGGAAAGCGCACACAATACGGCTGTCATGTATCCCGTACTCGCGCCCGAAACCGCTGTCGGACAGATGCTGGACGAGAATACGATGCAGATTTACGCAGATCCGGTAGCAGGCGCGGAAGGCTACCGGGTATACCGCCAGACACCGGATGGCATGAAACTGATACTGGAAACACCCTACAATGGCATCGTACTGACCGACGCATCGGCATCCGATGTTTATGCGATCTCCACCATTCAGCAGACCCGCGAAAGCCTGGTAACAACCGTAACACTGAAAGAAGACGGCTCTTATGATAATGTCCTGCTGAACAAACCGATTGAAACCGATGGCAGAGAGGTCAACCGGGACTACCCGCTCAAGTACGCACTGGACGGAGACCTTTCCACCCGTTACGCTGTATATGACAAGGAAGGACCCTACAGCGTCATCATTGATCTTGGCGGAGACTTCGAACTGGGAGAGTTGCAGATCTACGAATTCCAGAATCCGTCAGGAGAAACGCGCGGCAACGAAACCACCGTGGCGCTCTCGGATGACGACGGACAGAGCTGGACAGCAATCATTGACGCACAGTCGCTCAGTTCCAGCGGGCACACCATCTTCGATCTCGGGGGCGCAAAGGGATCTCTGATGAAGATCACTTTCCTGCATACCATCGGGGAGACCAACCGCTCTGCAACCATTTATGAACTGATCTGCTCCGGGTCCACCGCACTTGCGGTCAGCAAGTTGCCGCTGCAGGAGATGCTCTTCCGGGCGCAGGCGATCGATACGGCGGGGCTTGACGCTTCTGCCGTCACGGCTCTGGAAGAAGCAATCGCAGCGGGAGCAACCGTCATGAATACGCCTGCCCCCGGTCTCTCACAGGTGAATATCGCAGTTTCAGATCTTAATACCGCCATGCAGAACATTCTGCAGAGCAACCTCGCCCTGAACAGACCGATCACCGCAAGCGTCTCTTCCTACAGCGATTATCCGGTTTCTGCTATAGTAGACGGAGACAACACGACCCGTTTTGCAGGATCAGATACCTATACGGAGCTGACCGTGGAGATCGATCTTGACGGCATGCGTTCGATCAGCCGGGTCAGCATTCTGGAGTTCTTCAACTGGGGTGAAGGCTCACGCAGTCAGGAAACCACCGTCTGGATCTATGACGGAAACGACTGGGTCAGCGTTGTGGACCGGATGCCGCTCAACTCCTCGGAAAAAGCAAATTCCGGTATGACCTGGTTCACTTTCGATGAAATAACCGGCAGCAAAGTGCGCCTGCACTTCAAAAACACACAGACGCAGAAACTGGTGACCATCTACGAGATCCAGGTCATGGGATATGCCAACGCCGTCACCCTGAAAAACGGAACAAAAACCCAGACCGAATGGACCGGTGACAAATTCCAGTTGCCCGACGGACTGTGGGTAAACGAGGCCGGCACGATTGTCTCGGGTGAAGTTTCGCTGACCGGCAGCGCCACCTTCCGCAAGGTGGGTGTAGACCTTTTGCCCGGCGCATCGGTACGCACCGATGATCCCAGCGGACTGCGTTTTGAAAGCGTATTGGATAAAGAGGTGTACGATGCGCTTACAAAAGCAGGCTATACCGTCCGTTTCGGCACCTGCATTCTTCCGGCGGATCTGTACAATACGGATCTTGAAGGAGCAGTACAAAGTACTTTTACAGATGTAGAATCCCTGTCCTATGATGAAAGCACCCGACTGTATACCTACTACACCACGCTGGTCAATCTGAAGGATCAGAACTATGCCCGCGCCTTCGCCGCGGTGTCCTACCTGACCATTGAGAAAGACGGGGTTGTACAGACCTTCCGGACCTCCTACCGGGCGCAGGACAATGCGCGCAGCGTCCGTCAGGTTGCCGCATCCGTCATGCAGAGCGGCGAGAACGCGTCGATGACAGAACAGCAGCAGGCCGTGATCAGGTACTATATGGATGCTGTGGTAGAACTGACAGGCGGGGCCGAAACCCCTATCTCCGGATATACCTCCCCCTATACCGTGTCCGTATCCGGAAAAACCCTGACCATTACCGGTCCGGTGGAAAACATCAAGTCCGTCATCGTAGATCAGCGGGTCTATACCGGCGGCTGGCAGATCAGCGGCAATACGCTCACCGCCCGCCTTCCCTGACACAGCGGGGCGCAGGTGACTTCTGCATTTCCTGAATTCTCCCCGCCTCTTCCTGAAAGGAAGCGGGGAGAAGCACTTGTTCAAAACAGGCTGTGCAGGCCAGCAGCGCTTTGCTGTACAGAACACACAATCACCCCGCATACAGATTCCTGTAAAGGAAGACCGGCAGTCTGCACTCACCGTAAAACGGTGGCACAGACTGCCGGTTTTCTCAATATCCGCTGCGGGAAGGAAGGACCTGCCGGCGGGCGAAGGAACGGAGCCTGCTTTCGCACCCCCCGTCTCCGCCTTTCGCTCCCACGGCCGTTCAGGGAACAGCCTTCTCACCTCAGGGCGACCTCTGAAGGGACGCCCCGGGCAAGAGCAGTCTTCATCCCCTGCACCGGACACCGCTGCCATACCGGGCATGGACCGTATCGGACATGATTGCTCTTCGGGATCGACCCCCCGGAATTTTCTTCTTTCAGGTTATTTCCGTTCCTGACCGCTTATGAGCAGAAACCAACTGTATGTTATAAACAATTCTTGTCAGTCGCGCCCTTGTTATGCTTTTTTATAGCCGCATTTGGGGCATACGCCATTCTCATTCAACGCAATTCCGCACAGCGGGCAACGGTCAATGTTGTTTTTCGTCTGGAACTCTGCCGATGCGGCATTCACACCGCTGGTAAAGGTGATCTTGGCAATATTCAGCTTGTCCTTCAGCAGGTCGTATACAATCTTAATCATCCCTTCGACCGTCATTGTTTCCTTGGTAACAACCAGGCGGCAATCCGGATAAGCGGTTGCCAGTTCTGTCTGAAAAGCCGGGCCTTTCATCTTGTTCTGGGGCGCACCGTCTTTGATGCCCTGTTTTTCATATACATCCAGAACAGCAGGCAGCAGCGGATCGTCCTCTCTCAATATCAACGCATGATCGAAGTTTTTCAGGACCTGCCACGCTGTTTTCTGGATCTCGTTGCAGGGAAACACCATATTGACACCCGGTTCCACCGAATCTTCAACCTCAATGGTCAAAACCCCTGTATGTCCATGCAGGTACTGGGCTTCTCCTTTGAACCCATAAAACCGGTGTGCATATTGCAGATCTAATGTTGTAATACTTCTCATCGCAAATCCTCCTTAAATTTTAAAATTACAGCTGAACCGAACTCCCCGTATACGGCATCATAAGATTCAGTAGTTTTCGCAATTCACTTCAAAATAGCTCTGCGGATGTGCACAGGTCGGGCAGACCTCGGGCGCTTTCGTTCCCACGACAATGTGACCGCAATTGCGGCATTCCCACACTTTGACCTCACTCTTTTCAAACACCTGGGCAGTCTCTACATTGCGCAGCAGAGCGCGGTACCGCTCCTCATGACGTTTTTCAATAGCGGCTACCAGACGGAATTTCGCCGCCAGTTCCGGGAAGCCCTCTTCCTCGGCCGTCTTGGCAAATCCTTCGTACATGTCGGTCCATTCGTAGTTCTCGCCTTCTGCGGCGTGCAGCAGGTTCTGTGCGGTATCGCCCAGTCCGTTCAGTTCCTTGAACCACATTTTGGCATGCTCGCGTTCATTTTCGGCGGTCTTGAGGAACAGGGCCGCAATCTGTTCATATCCTTCCTTCTTCGCAACAGATGAAAAATAGGTGTACTTATTGCGCGCCTGGGATTCACCGGCGAAGGCCGCTTCCAGGTTCTTCTCGGTCCGGGTACCGGCATATTTGTTCGCAGGTGCCGGCTCTTCCATCTTTTCAAACGCCGAAGCAGGCTGCTTACACCGCGGGCACTTGAAATCCGCCGGCAACTCTTCTCCCTCATATACATAACCGCATACTTTGCACTTCCACTTGCTCATGTTGTTTTCTCCTTTGTTTTTCTGATTCGTATTCTGATCGTCTGTTTCATTGCACGGAATAAGGGAAAGCAGTTCCTGCACCGCTTCCGACGGAAAACCGGGAGCCGGCGGATGCTCTGCCCATTCCTGCAGCAATGTATGGGTATTTGCGCTCTGCGGGAGCATGTACCCCGCTTCCCGGAGCAGATCCTCCGTCACCAGGCGGATGGATTTGGCAGCGGCAGTCATCAGGCGGTAGGTACCGTCATCCGCGGCCTCTTCCGCCAACTGCCGCGCAATACGCTCCTCTTTCGCCTTGTTTGCCGCAAGCGCATGGGCAAGAGTCACCACTGCTTCCTCTTTCTTCTGCTGCGGCGGGAATGTTTCCGGCACCATGGAGATGGCGCCGCTGGGGCAGGCGTCGGCGCACAGGCCGCAACCAATACATTTGTTTACATCTATAATGCTGTTTTCCGTATCAGTGGCGCCTGTAGGGCAGACATAGAGACACAAACAGTCTTTGGTGCACAGGCGTATGGTTCTCACTGCAAACCGTTTCATTGCTGACCCCTCCCCTCTGTTTTCTCGAATTTCCAGGCAGGCACCTTGCATACCGGGCACAGGGCGGGCGGTGTATCCCCTACATACAGGAATCCGCATACCGTACACACCCACACATCGGTATTGGTAAGGAACCCCTCCCCTTCTCTCGCATATCTTGCCAGTAAAGCATCCAGAATGGCGGTCACTTTCTCGCCCCATACGCAGATGCGTTGCGTGCCCCTGTCCCCTGCTTCCTGCGCGCCTGCACGAAGTGCCGGGTACCCCTCTTCCAGGTCTCTGTGCACCAGGCGGATCAGCTCTTCCTGCCCGGCGTCCGGTACAACGGGCGTTTCCGACGCAAAAAAGTCGGCAAGTTGCCGGAACAGGAGCGCCTCCCGGTCCTTGTACTGTTTCTCGCAGCCACGGGCAAGATTCGAGCACACGGCGGACAACTCACCGGCCGACAGTTGTTTCATCCCGTGTGTACCCGTCCCCTCTGTTTGCACCTTCTTCCGTACAGGCTTCTTTTTTTCTGCGGATTCCGGTTCTCCGGCTGCCTGCTCCGGCCGGAACGCGGATTTCGGCGCACCGCACAGCGGACAGACCCAGGACTCCGGCAGATCCTTAAACGGCACGCCTTCCTTGCGCTCGTCGTAAACGTAACCGCAGATGCTGCATACCCATTTGCTCATCAGAATTCCTCCTCTCTCAAATACGGCAATTCAAAAATAACGGTTATACTTTTCCGATTCACATGCTTTCCGATTTTTATAAGTCGCCGCCGGCTCCGTCCGCCGCGGCAGGAGCGCCGGTCCCCCTCCTTTCTTCCTCTGCGATCCGGCTGCACTCCTCACAGATGCACATCAGTTTCAGATCATAGGACAGAATCGGAATGTGCACCTGTTCCTGCAACAGGTTAGTCAGATCGGACAGGTGTATATCCATCAGTCGGCCACATCTTCTGCATACCAGATGGTCATGCCGTTGTATGCGATCGTATCGGTCCGGCATCCTCTCCAACGGGATTTTCCGGATCAGTCCCTGTTCCCACAGATGATTCAGGTTATTATACACCGTGGCAAGCACCACACGGGGGTAGCGCTTGCGCAATTCTCCGAATATCTGTTCCGCTGTCATATGAGCCCGGGACTCTTCCACGATCGCATGTATTGCCTTCGCGTACTTGGTCATCTCAACCTCATTTTTTAGAATAATTCTAAATTTTGCATCCTCAGCATACCATATGCGAAGACATTTGTCAAGTAAAATTTTTCTGATTTTTCATGAAATCCGCCCAAAGAGAAAATATAGTTTACTGCTTCCGGTCCGGAGCGTTGCAGAGCCGCTTCTCTGAAAAAACGGTTAAAAGCCCGGGGCGGCGCAGCTAAAAGCTGCGCCGCCCCGGGCTCGCTGCAGATCTGCCGCAATGGTTGTTCATCCTGTAGAACAGCAGTCCTGTTTTCCCGGTACAGATAAAACGGACCACATCCCGGTATTTTTCTGCTGTATGAGAAATCGTATCCGGCATTATCCGGTTTGCTTTTCTTTACAGTTTTATTTCTTCTCTCCTCTCCGCAGATTCATAGAGGACGGAGAGCAGTCTCGCACTCTCAAGAATGTATTCAATATGATTGCGGCACTTTTCTCCCGTGTGAAGCGATTCGATGAATGCCCGGTCTTCACAAAGATACATATTGGGAATATCGTAGGCAGGCGCATGCTTTTCCAGAGTGCCCCCCTCCCAGAAAACAAACTGTCCACCGTATTGCAGCCGCGCTCCTCCCCTGTCACCCAGGAAATCGATATACATTTCATCTTCATCAATATTCTGAGCCCAGGCACCATTGAACGATATGCTCGCCTTATCAGTACGGATATAACCTGATATGAAATCTTCCACATTGTTGACCCCGTTTTCAAAGTCAGCCGTATTTTCCGCCCACATGGAGCGGTAACGGTAAGCTTTCATATCTTTCGCCATCTCTCCGTATGCATCACATGTGGCGGATTTCAGTCTGACATCCCCCAGCACATACAGAATCAGATCCAGGAAATGAACCCCCCAGTCAATCAGCACACCCCCACCCGACTGTGCCTTGTCGGTAAACGGTCCGCCCAATCCCGGTATGCTTCTGAAATTCCTGAAAGAACAGTACACATGGTACAGATTCCCGAACCGCCCCTCTCTGTTCATCTGCCGCAGCAGTTCGACCGATCTGTGATAGCGGTTGCACACCCCGATATTCAGCATCAATCCACGCCTTTCCGCCTCCGCAGCCATCTCTTGTGAGAGCTCGTAGTTTACGGTGATGGGCTTCTCGCACATGACATGTTTGCCTGCGCGCAAAGCATCCATGGTAATTGTAAAGTGAGAATAATTCGGCGTCAGGACAAATACTGCGTCCACCTCACTGTCCGCAAGTGCAATCCGGTAATCGGTGATCACCTGCTCAACACTGGGGTATTTTGCCTTCATGGCTGAAGTTTTTTCTTCTATCAGATCACAGGCATACTTGATCCTGACCTGCTCCAATTTTGAAAGTGCCGGAAAATGGGCAGCGTCGGCAATTCTGCCGCAACCGATAACTGCTATGACCTTTTTCATAACAGGCTCCTCCTTACTTGGGCTTTTACAATAAATATATCACGCTTCTCCCGATGCGTAAATGCTCCTTCTTTACCTGAAAGATATCATTTTTTCAGGTTCCGGCACTTTTTTAATTAAGACAAGCAAAAACCGTTGTCATTTGTTTATATCCGATACGGCGAGTCCGGTTGACAAAACCGCAGTACGACGGTATAATCTAATCACAAATGCAGGGAGGGATGAATATGGACAAAACATTTCACATCGATAAAAACTACATACAGACCCCCTTGACGTACGGCGATTTTTCCCTGTATCAGATCGGCAGGCTGTATTGCTCCGAAAATGCAGAAATCGGGGACCATCCTCATTTCAACTGGTTTGAACTCACCGTAATATGTGACGGAGAGGGGTTTGTTTACGCCAATCAGAAAGGGGTTGCAGTCAGAAAAGGAGATATATTTCTCTCCTTCCCGTGTGATATCCATCGTATCGTATCCTCCGCCCATGCTCCGTTGCATTATGATTTCTGTTCGTTCAACACGGAAAGTGAAGAACTCAAAGCGGAACTGGAGAAGATCACGACCCGCTTTTCATCGGCCCAGGACCGCGTATTCCGGAACGAGACTATCCGTTATCTTGTATCCGATGCAATCGTGGAAATGAACGAAGAGCAGAAATACCGGGATCAGATCATGGCAAACATGCTTCACTCCATCCTGATCTATCTGATCCGTGCATTTCTCTCTGGAAAAGAGCGAAAATCCCCCCGCAATGTTTCGCAAAACGATATGCTGTGCTACCGGATCATGAACTACATCGACACCCATATTTATACTATGGAAAATCTGGAAGACCTGGGGGATCTCATGAATTACAACTACAGTTACCTTTCCGGTCTGTTCAGAAGAACCACCTCCGAATCCCTGCGCGACTATTACCGGAAGCGCAAACTCTGCATTGCACAGTCCCTTCTTGCGGAGAACAAACTGACTGTTACCGAAATTGCCACCCTTCTGAATTACTCCTCTGTCTATGCTTTCAGCAGGTCTTTCAAGAAGTACTTCGGTTCATCTCCTAAATTTGCCTGCCGGACCGGATCGTGAGCGTCCCTTAAAAATAAAAAGGGCATCCGCCGGATTTTCCCGCTTTTCCCGGACAAGAAAAGAGACCGCGCCATCACGACAACGAACGGGCCTGCGGGAATCCCGCAAGCCCGTTTATATGAATTATGAGAACAGGAACGCAAAGGCAACACGCCTGCATGCAGTCACTCGACGATCAGACTGACAGAGCCGTTGTCTTTACTGAAAGTCAACACACCGGAATGGAAATCCGCACCGTCCGCAGTCCCCTCAAAGCGGATGTCGGGAGATGAAGGCTGCGGATTCATGTAATAGTGAAAACTGATGGAATATGTATGGCCTACTGCGTATCTGATTGTGAGAGTTACCTTTCCGTCTGTGATTTCGCAATCTTCAAGATCAAACATCTGCGTCTGGCGCAGATACATATCGTCCCGGTAATCCAGATCTTCAAAGACGAACGACATTCTCTCGGTATGTTCGTCGTTCTGGATGGCAGATATATCGAATACAACCGTTTCGGTCCATGTCTGCACCTGTTCAAGCGGCTCCGGCTCAGTCACGGTAACAGTACAGGCAAGTACGGCACGATCACTGAATTTGTGTTCGTTTTCCACGACGAGCACGATTTTGGCAGTGCCCGCATGCACCTTGGAACGGTCAATATGAACGGCAAACCGATTGGCCTGATTGCCGTCCCGATAACCGGGAACGACCGAGAGAGCATCGTTCGGAATCACATCCGGGTTAAGAGAAAACACAGTTTCCGTGTGAGAGGTAAGCGCAAAATTGGCTGGTGACTGAGAAGGCTGCGCGGTAACCGTCGCATTCAACAGAACATCATCGGAAAAGTCATAATATTCGTCTCCCTCAAAAGCGGCTTGCCACTTCTCGACAGTGACGGGATTGGAATCATCCCAGGAAAGAAAGTTGTCGGTTTCATTGTCAGGATAATATTCCGCATCCACCGTGAGCTGAACCGGTTCGGCCGGCATGATAAAGGAATAGGAGCCGTCTGCAACGGCATCCAGCCGTCTGGATCCCATGTCCGTACCGCATACTTCCACATAGTTGAGAACACTGTCTGCGGGATGAGCAAGTACAACCCTGAATGTTACGGTGTCCCCCTCATAAGCACTGTCCGGAAGTCCGGTTACATTGAAAACATCGGATGTCTGCGGGGCCTGGATGGAATAAGACGCGCCTTTGCTGCTTTCATCTCCCCCATCGGATTGATCATCCCCGCCGCAGGCGCACAGCCCCAGAACCAATGCCAACAGCGAGAGCATTGTGGCAAATCCCAAAAACAATTTTTTCATAACTAAAACCTCCTGCCCTATTCCGAAAGGGGCCTTCGGCGTAATATAATTTAATTATACTCCTGCTTTTTTCCCTGTCAAGTATATCAGACAGAACATCACAGACAGCAAAGGCAGTGTGATGCCCGGCACACATAACAGTGCAAGGATGCCCGGAGCAGTGCTGCTCCGGGCATCCGGCTGGCGCTCCCGGCGGGAATTGAACCCACAACGGCCCCTTAGGAGGGGGCTGTTATATCCATTTAACTACAGGAGCTTATTGTATTATCAAATTGTATTCCCCGGGTTCGGATTCCCGCCAGCTGACGCTCCGCGTCATCCATCGGCAGGTATCAGCCGACACCCCGTCAGGGGCCCCTCGGCTGAGCAGCGGGCTTTGCCCTCGCGCGAACCACAACGGCCCCGCAGGTGGGGCTGTTATATCCGTTTCACTACAGGAGCATCTTCATTATTCCTTTTTCTTTTGGTTCTCTTCCCGCCGTCTGACGCTTCGCGTCATCCATCGGCAGGTATCAGCCGACACCCCATCAGGGGGCCCCTCGGCTGAGCAGCGGGCTTTGCCCTCGCGCGAACCCACAACGGCCCCGCAGGTGAGGCTGTTATATCCGTTTCACTACAGAAGCATATAGTGACAATGAATCATGACGGACGCCTGCCACAGTATAGCGGGAAGTCACAGAGGCTGAGCATAGAATCCGACACCATCCGCAACGGACGCCGCGTCATTTACTGACTGAAATATTATATCACACCTTTTCGGGTTTTGCAAGTGATCGGCAATATATGAATAAAATGTAAACTTTTCC
>CASFDI010000050.1 GCA_949293405.1 uncultured bacterium
CTCGAACCCTCGACCTACTGCTTAGAAGGCAGTTGCTCTATCCAACTGAGCTAAAGGTACATTCCGCTGAACAAGCAATATTATATCAAAACATGAAGGGCTTGTCAATACTTTTTTCGTTATTTTTTGCACAGCAAGAAAAGGGCTGCTTCATAGCATTAACAATTTGTGAACACGATGGACATCCACAACAAAAACCCAAGGTCAAATCAAATGATTGATCTTGGGTTTTCGTAACTTTTGTACAGGCTGAAAATCCATTTGACTCAGCCCGAGGTTGTTATTTCTTCGCGGTTTTGCCCGTGTCCGTGCTCTCGCCCGGCAGCAGCTCTCCCACCGCCGTGACCAGTCCTGCAAGCCCCTGCAGGTTGGAGGGGATGATCAGCTTGGTGGCCTTGCCGTCTGCCGCTTTCGCGAACGCTTCCAGGCCGCGCAGAGCCAGCACGCCCTCGCCGGGATTGGCGGCGTTGATCATTTCGATACCCTTGGCGGTAGCTTCGTTGACCTTCAAGATGGCTTCCGCCTGTCCTTCCGCCTCACGGATCATGGTTTCCCTGTTCGCATCCGCGCGCAGAATGGCGGACTGCTTCTCGGCTTCCGCCTCCAGGATCATGGACTGCTTGCGTCCTTCTGCAACCAGGATGGCGGAATTCTTTTCTCCTTCCGCACGCAGGATGGCTTCGCGGCGCTCGCGCTCTGCCTTCATCTGCTTCTCCATGGCGTCCTGAATCTCTTTGGGCGGCATGATATTCTTCAGTTCCACACGGTTGACCTTGATGCCCCACTGGTCGGTCGCTTCATCCAGAATGGTGCGCATACGCGTGTTGATGAGATCGCGCGAGGTCAGCGTGCCGTCAAGATCCAACTCACCGATGATATTACGCAGTGTAGTGGCAGTCAGGTTCTCAATCGCAAACAGCGGATTGGTAACCCCGTAGGCATACAGCTTGCAGTCGGTGATCTGGTAAAAGACAACCGTATCGATCTGCATACGGACATTATCCTTGGTGATCACGGGCTGAGGCGGGAAATCCACCACCTGCTCCATCAGCACCACCCGCTGAGCAATCGATTCAATAAACGGCACCTTGATGTGAAAACCGGTCTGCCAGGTCTTGCTGTAACTGCCCAGCCGCTCAATGACATAGGCATGCGCCTGCGGTACGATCTTGACATTCGCGATCAGAACGATCAGCAGGATCACCACAATGCCGATCAGAATGCCGATGGTGACAAGTCCCGAGTCAATCGCTATCGCGGCAGCCATCAGAAAGTTTGCCATGTGTTCGCCTCCTCTGTATTGTAAGTATAATAATGGGGATCATCATTTACAGATCAGCTTGACGCCTTCCACCGCAATCACGGTGACAATCTCCCCCACCTCGCAGACCGTATCACGGTCCACGGTGCGTGCAGACCAGATCTGTCCGTTGACCTTGACCTGTCCGCTGCCCGCCATATTTTCGATCCGCTCGGTAACCAGCGCTTTCGCACCGATGACCGCATCCACATTGGTGGGAATGATTTTCTTCTTGAAAAATTTCAGGAAAATTTTGCGCAGCAGCAGCACGCCGATGATCGAAAGAATGCAGAATACCAGAACCTGCACCCAGAACGGCACTCCCACAATCGCCAGCACGATGGAAGCGAGTCCGGCCGGGATAAACCAGATGCAGAACAGTCCGGCGGTCACAGCCTCGAAAATCACTGCCAGTGCAACAATTATCAGCCAGAAATAAGGCTCAAAGGCTCCCATTGTCGCCTGTACCTCCTCAAAAAAATCTTATTTCATAAAAAGTATATCATGACGGCGGCATTTTTTCAACCGGGTTGCGCAATCGTTTACCATTCGGTCACAATTTTCCTTTATTTTTTGTAAAAAAGCAGATTTTACTTGACAAAATGCGCCCCTTGCGATACAATACTATTTCGGAAGCTTAAGTGCATGGGCGACACCCCGCCCTGCACAGTTTATTTCGGAGGATTGCCATGTTTGAGAAATTCAAGGCCCTGCTGGTTGAGCAACTGAATGTGAAAGCATCCGAGATCACCATGGATGCAGAGCTGTCCAACGATCTCGGGATCAATTCGCTGGAACTTGCGGACCTGATTCTGTCCTGTGAAGATCAATTCGGCATCGTAATCGATGACGACGAGCTGCACACCTTCATCACGGTGGGCGATGTCGTACGGTACCTTGAGGCGAATGTGGCCTGACCGGATTTTTCACATCAGATACGGGGAGCAGAAAGTGCCGATGCCTTTTTGCTTCCCGGTTCTTTATGGAACCTGCTGCGGAATACAGACCACTACATAATCGTCTTCCCCGCGGCCGTATTCCGGATCGCGGGCGACGAAAGGATATTTTTCCACCAGATACGCAGAAGTGGCATCCGACGGACCGAACTGCTCCCCCGGAATGAAGAAGGCGATTTCGCCATTGTTCTTGAAGCGGCGGATCCGACGGCGCACTGCGGTGCGCAGCTCACCGCTGTCCTCACCGCCGTGATAGAATTTGACTACCGCGCCCCCCACCGCACGGATGGATGCGATCATATATTCGAGCTGCCGCAGGGCGGACCGCACCGATGCGCCCGCAGCGGCAAGATTGATCTGATATACTTTCTCGATCATATCCGTTCCTCCCTCCGTATTATACAATGATTTTCAGTGTTTGTAAAGTGTTTTTACAGAAAGGACCTTATGACTGCTCTGCTGATCCGGCTCTTTGTCAGAGATCGCAACAATGTCACCGATCCGCGCGTGCGCAGCCGCTACGGCGCGCTCAGCGGGATCGTGGGCATTGTCATGAATATTCTGCTCTTCGCCGCGAAACTGATGATCGGCATGCTGACCGCCTCGGTCTCCATCCAGGCCGATGCGTTCAATAACCTCTCGGACGCCGGCTCCTCGGTCATCTCGCTGATCTCCTTCCGCATCAGTGCCAAACCGGCCGACCGCGACCACCCGTTCGGACATGCCCGTATGGAATATGTGGCGTCGATGATTGTGTCGTTCCTGGTTCTGCTGGTGGGCGCCGAACTGCTCAAAAGCTCGGTAACCAAGATTTTCTCGGGGGTCAGCCGGGACGCATTCAGCTGGATCGCCGTTCTGGTTCTGGGACTGTCGGTCGCCGCCAAGCTGTGGCTGGGACTGTTCAACTACCGTCTGGGTAAAAAGATTTCCTCACCGGTGATGAAGGCAACCGCCACCGACTCCCTGTCAGACGCCATCTCCACCGCCGCGGTACTTGCCGCAACCCTCGTGTGGCGCTTCACCTCGTTTGACCCCGACGCCTATGTGGGCGCTGCGGTTGCGCTGCTGATTCTGATCTCGGGCCTGCGCATTCTCAACGAAACCAAGAACAAGATCCTGGGCGAAGCGCCGGTCAAGGAAGTGGAAGAATCCATCCGTTCACTGATTGCAGGCTATCCGGCCGTTCTGGGCGTCCATGACCTGCTGATTCACAACTACGGCGCCGGCCACACCATCGCATCCCTGCATGTGGAGGTGGACGGGAAAGCGAACATCTTCGACACCCACGATGTCATCGATAACATTGAACGGCGCATCAATAGCGAACTGGGCATTCTCTGCACCATTCACATGGACCCCATCGTCACCGACGACCGGCAGACCGCCCAATGGAAACAACAGGTGACAGAACTGGTAAGCGGAGCCTATCCGGGAGCGAGCGTACATGATTTCCGGGTGGTGACCGGCGCAACGCACACCAACCTGATTTTCGATGTCGCCTTGCCCTTTGAGATCCGCGAGCCGGAAAAAAAGATCCGCGAACATATCCAGCAGCTGGTCAACCGGGACATGGGACCGAACTATTTCACAGTCATCACGGTGGACCACGCCTGACAGCGCCGTTTCAGGGGCCGTCCCGGTCTGACAGGACACACGCCCCGCCCGCAGCCGTCCCCGCGCGGAAAACGCGCGGAAGGCCGTGTGGCTGCGCCGCGCGGAAAACCGCGCTCCCCTGTACGAAAGCCGTCCGATACCCGGAGAACACCGGCGCATCTCTGCCGCGACCCGGAAAAGAAAAACCCGTACCGTGGGTTATCGGTACGGGTTTCTCTTATGCCATGCGGTTGAACTTCAGGGTGAAGCTGCTCTTTCTGCGGGCAGCGGTGTTGCGATGCATGATGCCGCGTGCAACAGCCTGATCCACCTTTTTCACCGCCAGCCGGTACGCTGCGCTTGCCGCTTCCTTATCGCCCGAGGCGACAGCCGCGTCAAACTTCTTGATCAGCGTCTTCAGCTGGGATTTCGCCATCTGGTTCTGCAGCGCCTTGTTGCGGTTGACCAGAATGCGCTTCTTCGCAGACTTGATATTTGCCATAACATTACCTCCGTGCTGTATTATAAAATGAGAGTAACTGTTCACGAAACATCGCTTCGCACCTGAGAGGGTATGCTACGGCTCATTTCGAGGTACATGTTACAATTTGCACTTATGTATCATATCATACATATGCAGAAAAATCAAGAGTTTTTTTGATTTTTTCTGTTTTTTTCTTCTGTCGGGACATGTGTCAGCGCTTTATGGGCTTGCAGCGGTAGATCCGACGCTCCTGCTCCCGGTGTGCGGTGGCAACCGCAACCGCCTCGATCCGGCGCGCTCCTGCCGCGCGCAGTGCCCGCGCTCCGGCAATCATGGAGGCCCCTGTGGTGACAATGTCGTCCAGCAGCAGGTAGCGTACCCCCGCCCCCTTCAGGCGACCGAAGCGCCCCGGAACAACAAACAGGTTGCGGGTATTTTTCATGCGCTGCTCCAGCGTCAGCGCCTTCTGCGCCGCACCGGTCCGGCGCCGCACCAAAAGGCGGCGCTGCGGAATACCGGTCAGGCGGGAAACGCGTTTCGTCAGGCGGGCGGCATGATCGTAACCGAAGCGATGGATTGCGGCATGACTGCGCGGAATACAGCACAGCACGCACTGCCCGCGCTCCTGTGGCGGGATATGGGCCAGCAGGCAATCCGCCACTTCACGCGCCAGAAAGCGCTCCGCATCGGCGGAGTTGCGCTGTTTGAGCGCATAGAGCACCTGACTTGCAGGCGAATCCGGGTGTCTGGGATAATAGCGGAATACTTTGTAAAATACGCGGATTCTGCCCCGCCGTAAAAAGCGGAACGAGCAGGTGCAGGAGGAAAGAATGCGGGCGCAGTCGGGACAGTTTTCCGCTTTGAGACTGTTGTATTGCGCCAGACACCTGTCACAGAAAACAGACTGCTGCGGCGCCAGACGGACGCCGCAGCAGACACATCGGGGAACGAACAACAGCCGCATCAGCCGCACCGGCAGGGGCACAACCGGTTTCATGCCTGCGCGAGCGCCTGATCCAGATCGGCAATAATGTCCTCTGCATCCTCAATCCCGACCGAGAGCCGCACCAGATCGGCAGGCGTCTTGCATGCCTGCAGCTGCTCGTCCGTCAGCTGACGGTGTGTCGTGCTGGCAGGATGCAGCACGCAGGTGCGCGCATCCGCCACATGGGTGACAATCGCAGCCAGCTTCAGGCTGTCCATAAAGCGGGTTGCCGCTTCTCTGCCGCCCTTTATCCCAAAAGAAATGACGCCGCAAGTGCCATTCGGCATATACTTCTCTGCCAGAGCATGGTATTTGTCGCCCGGCAGGCCGGGATAACTCACCCAGCTGACGCGCGGATCTTTTTCCAGGAAGGCGGCAACCTGCATGGCGTTGCTGCAGTGTTTCTCCATCCGGAGCGCCAGCGTTTCCAGTCCGAGGTTGAGCAGGAAGGCGTTCTGAGGGGACTGAATGGAACCGAGGTCGCGCATGATCTGCGCGGTCGCCTTGGTGATATAGGCGGCCTTGCCGAAGCGCTCGGTATAGGTGACCCCGTGGTAAGAATCATCGGGCGTGCACAGCCCCGGGAATTTATCGGGGTAGCGCGTCCAGTCAAAATTGCCGCTGTCCACAATCGCACCGCCCACTGTAGCCGCATGTCCGTCCATGTACTTGGTGGTCGAGTGGGTGACGATATCGGCTCCGAATTCAAACGGGCGGCAGTGTATCGGCGTCGCAAAGGTGTTGTCCACAATGAGCGGCACCCCGTGACGGTGCGCCACCGAAGCGAACTTTTCAATATCCAGTACCACCATGGAAGGATTGGAAATGGTTTCGGCAAACATCGCGCGGGTATTTTCACGGAATGCAGCGTCAAGTGTCTTCGCGTCATCGTCCGGATCCACAAAGGTCACATCGATTCCCATTTTCTTCATGGTAACGCCGAGAAGATTGAAAGTTCCACCGTAAATTGCGGCAGAAGCGACAATATGGTCGCCTGCCGAGCAGATATTGAACAGAGAATAGAAATTGGCAGCCTGGCCGGAAGAGGTCAGCATGGCGGCCACGCCCCCCTCCAGCTGAGCGATCTTCGCGGCAACCCAGTCATTGGTCGGGTTCTGCAGGCGGGTATAGAAATACCCCGCTTCTTCAAGATCAAATAACTTTCCCATCTCGACACTGGAGTCGTATTTGAAGGTCGTGCTCTGGACGATGGGAAGAATGCGCGGCTCGCCGTTCTTCGGCTGGTAGCCGCCCTGAATACAAATGGTTTCGGGTTTCACTTTTTCATTACCTTTCTTCTGACCGCGTCGGGCGCGGGAATCACTTTTTCGGATAGCTGTCCTTGAGCCCCACAATGCGGTTGTAGGTGTTGGGATATTTGGTATCTTTGATGAAATAGCCGATCCGTACAAACTGGAAGCGGGTTCCCTCCGGTTCAGTGAGCAGTCCGGGCTCGGCTTTTGCGCCCGTGATACGCGTCACCGAATCGACATTCAGATAATCGCTGTAAGTCTTCCCTTCCGGGATTTCGGACACATTTTCAATCTCAAAGAGCTGGCCGTACAGCATCACATCAATATCCGCGGCATGTGCGGCGCTCAGCCAGTGAATGGTCCCCTTGACCTTTCTGCCGTCTGCCGGATTGCCGTTTCCGGTTTCCAGATCGGCAGTGCAGCGGATCTCTTCCACCGATCCGTCAGCACGGTGCACAACCTCCTCGCAGCGGACGATATAGGCGCCCATCAGACGCACTTCCCCGCCCGGTCTGAGCCGGAAGAACTTGGGAGGCGGATTCTCGGAAAAATCCTCCGCATCCACATACAGCGTCCGCGAAAAAACCACCTCGCGGCTGCCCGCGGCAGGATCCTGAGGATTGTTCGGCAGGGTGAAGGTTTCGGTACGGTCGGCGGGATAGTTGGTAATCACCACTTTCACCGGGTGCAGAACCACGATCCGGCGCTGAGCCGTGGCGTTGAGTTCCTCACGGATGCAATGCTCCAGCAGTTCGTAATCCACATTGCTGTACGCCTTGGCAACACCGGCGCGGGCTACGAAGTCGAAGATGGATGCCGGCGTGTAGCCCCGACGGCGCAGGCCGCACAGGGTGGGCATGCGCGGGTCATCCCAGCCGTCCACAAGACCGGTCTCCACCAGCTGACGCAAATAACGCTTGCTCATCACCGTATTGGTGACATTGAGGCGTGCAAACTCATACTGATGCGGGCGCGGATTGAAGCCCAGATGCTCCACCACCCAGTCATAAAGCGGCCGGTGATTCTCAAACTCGATCGAACAGAGCGAATGCGTGATCCCCTCCAGTGCATCCTGAATCGGATGGGCAAAATCGTACAGCGGATAGATGCACCACTTGTTCCCCTGACGGTGATGGCTGGTATGCACAATCCGGTAAATGGCCGGATCGCGCAGGTTCATATTGGGGCTCGCCATATCGATTTTTGCACGCAGGGTTTTCGCGCCGTCCGGGAACTCGCCGTTCTTCATGCGGCGGAACAGATCCAGGTTCTCCTCAGGGGTGCGGTCACGGTACGGGCTGTTCTTCCCGGGTTCGGTCAGGGTGCCGCGATAGGCGCGCATCTCGTCCGTCGACAGATCGCACACATAAGCCAGACCGTCACGGATCAGCTGCTCCGCATAAGCGTAGCACTGATCAAAATAATCCGATCCGTAAAAGACGCCCCCGGTGGGCTCGGCGCCCAACCACATCAGATCCTCATAGATCGACTGGACATATTCGTCGTCCTCTTTGGTCGGGTTGGTATCGTCATAGCGCAGATTAAACAGTCCGCCGTATTTTTTTGCCGTCTGGCTGTTGATCCAGATGGCCTTGGCACTGCCGATGTGCAGATAGCCGTTGGGCTCCGGCGGAAAGCGCGTGTGAACCTTCAGGTCCGGATTCTTTTTCAGGTCCTCGTCAATGATGTCGTGAATAAAATTGGATGCAATCTCTTCCATGCGTGTCGTGCGGCAAAGCCGCCCCCCTTATCTATATCTGATCCTTTTCAACATCTGTGAAACGGCCGCTCGTCGCCCACCGTTGTGGCGGGTCCGTGACCCGGATACAGCCGGGTCCCAGGCGGGTATGCAAGCAGTCTCTGCACAGAGGCGCGCAGCACGGTTTCGTCTCCGCCGAAGAAGTCGCATCTGCCGATTCCACCGTCTGCAAAAACCGTATCACCCACGAACAGCGCATCCCCGGCGGCATAGGCGCACCCGCCGGTGGTATGCCCCGGCACCGACACCATTTGCACCGTCTCTTCCCCGAGCCTGAGTTCTTCTCCGTCCTGCAGCAAAAGGTCCGCCTTGCCGTAATCAACGGCATGTCCGAACGCCATCAGAGACAGATTCCACTGCGGCAGTTGCAGCCCGGGCGCTTCAGCCGCCGACAGGGCGAGCGGCGCGCCGGTTTCCCGGCGCCATTCGTCAAGGCACATCATATGGTCAAAGTGCGCGTGCGTCAGCAGCAGATACCGTACCGGCGGCATCGCCCCCAGCGCCGCCCGGACCGTCCGGTACGGCACAGACGGGTCGATCACCGCCGCGGCCGTCGCACAGTCGTCGGTCAGCAGATAGGTGTTGGAGGCAAATCCGCCCCCTGAAAATACTCTGTATTTCACCGCCCGCCTCCAAATCCATGATTGTATATTATACCACAAACAGAAACACTTGTCTATACTTGCCTTCAGAATTTCATACTTTTTGCACGGCTCGCCCGGTGCGGAGTCCGAAACCGCTCGGACGGCAGGCACGGTCACCGTATGCCTGAGACCGAAAAGGCCGCGGTCCTCTCAATCCTGCAGAAAGAACACACGGCCGTGTATGGATGATAACATAAACGCGTTATAACATAACGCGCCGGACTTTTTACGGATGCAGAACAACCGCCCCGCCCGGTGCCCTGATCAGAACGCAGACCTGATCGGGCTCGCAGGAAAGCCGCAGAGACATTGCTGCTCTCTCCCGGGATTCCGGAAGCCGCGCTGCTCAGCGGACATAAACAAAGTAGTATGCGACGGAAAAAGCAAAAGTAAGAAACGGCAAGGCCTGCAAAACAAGCACCGTATATCTGAGCGCCCGTTTTTCGGTGACCGCATAAGCAATTTTGAAAGCAACCGTCAGTATGGCATGCAGGGCGAAAATGAAAAATGTTTGCCCGGAAAACACCACCATGAAGAACCCGAGCGAACAAATCCAGCACAACACTCCGAAAAGGTACCCCATAGTTGTGAAAACCGATACCGGAACCTGTTTTACAGTCATTCTCGCATACTCCTTTTCTGCAGCTGCAAGTTAGGAAAAGAACTCTTTGATAATTTCCCCGCTTGCAGAATGCATCCGGCAGGACCGTTTGCCCTGTGACCGGAAGACAGCGGCACACGCTCCGCAGAGCGCCGTGCGCTGCCCCGGCGGTGCACACACCCGGACGGAATCGCCGGCAGATGAGCGTCGCGGAAGGAACCGCTCTGCTTCCTGATCCAATCATATCACAGCTGACCGGTTCTGTCAACAGATGCCGCCCGTGCGCCGTTTCCAGAGCGAAAAAAGCATCAGCGCGGTTTTGTCCGATGCTCTTTTCGGTTGAATGCGTACCACAACTGCTCCCCCGGCATAAACTGATAACAGCCGGTCAATCCGGCGACTTATTCACAGGAGCCTGTCATGACGGAAATCAAACTGATCATCGGTTCGGTCACCTATGCAATGAAAGCAAAAGGACTGCTCAGCCGCAAGGGCCTGCATCCGCGGCTGATCAAACAAACACGCTCGGAAGAAGGGTGCACCTACGGCGTTTGTATCCCCGAATACGAACTGATGGCGGCGGCGGCGCTCCTGCGCGAAGCGCAAATATCGTATGAGGTATTTCGTTCATGATTTATCTTGACAACGCCGCCACCTCATTTCCGAAACCGCCCGCGGTGCTCGCCGCAGTCAGCCGGTGTATCGCCGACGAATGCGGCAATCCCGGCAGAGGCGGACACCGTATGGCAATGCGCGCTGCCGAACTCGTCTATGAGTGCCGCGGCGCGCTTGCTGATTTTCTCGGCGGGGTGGCGCCGGAGCAGTTTATTTTCACACTGAACGCCACCATGGCGATCAATATGGCGCTGTATACACGCGTGCGCCCGGGCGATCACATCCTGATCAGCGACATGGAGCACAATGCGGTGCGCCGGCCGGTGGAACGCCTGACGCGTGCAGGACTGGTGTCGTCCGCGGTTTTCCCACATAACGGCCCTTTCCCCGATGTTCTGGAACAATGCATCGCAGACAAGAAAAGCGGCATCCTGATTGTCACCGCCCGCTCCAATGTCAACGGCGCCGCACTGCCGGTGCAGCAGATTGTCTCCTTCTGCCGCAGTCGCGGATATTATACCATCGTGGACGGTTCCCAGCAGGTGGGGCACGAAGATGTCTCGCTTACCCGACTGAACCCCGACGCATACTGCGGCCCCGGACATAAAGGTCTGCTCGGACCCGCCGGCTGCGGATTCCTGTGGCTGCGCTCGGGTGAGGGACTGCGTGAGTTTCTCAGCGGAGGCAGCGGGTTTGATTCGCGCTCCCCACACATGCCCGGGCAACTGCCCGAACGGTTTGAAGCGGGGACGCTGCCCACCCCGGCGATTGCCGGGCTGCGGGAGGGGATCCGCTTTCTGGAGGGGCTGGGATGCCGGGCGGTTGAAGAGCAGGAACGGGAGCTGCTGAAACAGACCCTGGAATTGCTCGGCAACATCGGGCACCTGACCCTGTATGCTTCAGAACACTTTCCGCTTTCTTTTTCAAGTACAAAAATGAAGGCAGAAGACCTTGCCACCCATCTTGACCGTGCGGGCATTCTGGTGCGTGCCGGTCTGCACTGCGCGCCGCTGGCGCACCAGACACTGGGGACGCAGCGCGACGGTCTGGTCCGCATCAGCCCCTCGGTTTTTACCAGGAGCGCCGATCTGCATGCCCTTGCAGCAACGCTGAGCCGGCTTTCCTGATCCTGCGCGCCCCGGTATCTACGGAACTTTCCGGCGGACGCGGGCATTTCCTTTTCGTTTCTTCCCTGCGCTGCCGCCCGTACGCGCGGCAGGACTCCGGGTGTCACGGGATATCTGTCCCTCTCTTCCGTCGTAAACGCCCACGCCATGTGTCCAGGTGATCCTGTCCGTCTGCATCGCAGACCATTTCCCCGCTCCGGCAGGCTTTCCGTATGGATCCCGGTTGTCTCAGCGCCATCGTATTTGCCCATGCCGCGCGCTGTCCTCTAAACGACGGCACCTGCCCCCGTGCCATGCATTGCGTGACCCCTCACCCGCCTCCGGAATACCCGATCCTGTCGGGCGCTCCGGAGGCGGGAAATATTTTCAGAAAAACCATTTTCCCTCTTGTTTTTTGCTGCGGAATGTTGTATACTCTCCTCTGTGGCAAATCGTGCCACCCAGAGGTGCGTATGAAAAACACGGGCACTAAGGATCTGACCGTCGGCTCGCCGTTCCGGCTGATTATCGGTTTTATGGGACCGTTGCTGTTCGGGCTGGTCTTTCAGCAGTTCTACAATATGGCCGACACCATGATTGTGGGTCGGTTCCTGGGCCTGCAGGCACTGTCGGGCGTTGGCTCCACAGGCGCCATCAACTTCCTGGTGCTGGGCTTCTGCACCGGCATCTGCGCGGGATTCACCATTCCGGTTGCGCAGCGCTTCGGAGAGAAGAACTACGAGGACATGCGACGCTTCATCGGCAACATCCTCTGGCTGTCGCTGCTGTTCGCTGTGGTCATCACCTTCTTCACCGCTGTGTTCTGCGCCGATATCCTGCGCGCCATGGATACCCCCGAGGAAGTGTTTAAAGAAGCATATGACTATATTTTCGTCATTTTCCTCGGCATTCCCGCCATCATGCTGTACAATGTCCTGTTCGGTCTGATCCGCGCCCTGGGCAATTCGCGCACGCCGGTACTGTTTCTGATCTTCGCCAGCATTCTCAATGTGGTACTTGACCTGTTCGCCATTCTGGTACTGAAACTGGGCGTGACCGGCGCGGGACTGGCGACCGTATTCTCACAGCTGATATCCGGCCTTCTGTGTCTTTTCTACATTATCCGGCGCTGTCCGCTGCTCCACATCTCGCGCTCGGATCTGAAAATCAGGAAATCCTGCATGAGCCGACTGTGCATCATGGGCCTGCCCATGGGACTGCAGTATTCCGTGACAGCAGTGGGTTCCATTCTTCTGCAGACATCGGTCAACCGTCTGGGAACCGTCTATATCGGTGCTTCGGCGGCTGCCTCGAAGGTCTTCCAGTTGTTCTGCTGCCCGATGGATGCGATGGGCACCACCATGGCCACCTACGGCGCACAGAATACCGGAGCACGGCAGATTTCCCGCATCCGGAGCGGTGTCCGCGCCGCCCTCCTGATCGGCACCGTGTACTGCGCCGTTGCTTTCGCGGTCATTCACTTTTTCGGTCGCCCGCTGGCTTCCCTTTTTCTCGAATCGGGAGAGAATCAAACGGCGGTGCTGGATGCTTCCCAACAGTACCTGACCATCAACACGATCTTTTTCCTGTTCCTGCTGTGCGTGTATGTCTTCCGCTTCGTCGTGCAAGGCATCGGCTTTGCGGCTCCCGCCACCTTTGCCGGGTTGTTTGAAATGGTGGCACGCGGCATCATCGGGGTTCAGTTTGTTCCGCTCTTCGGATATGTCGCCGCCTGCTATGCCGGTCCGCTTGCCTGGATCATGGCGGATGTATTCCTGATTCCCATCTATTTCTACGGGGTACGGATACTCAAGAGGCGTTTTGAAGCCTATGCGGCGAATAAAGCCGGCTGATATCCCTGTATCTGCTGACAAACAGGCAGGCAGCCTGACGGATCCGTCAGGCTGCCTGCCTTCTTTTTATCCGGTCCCGGGCAGTCCGGCACCGTTTCCGTGCCGTCCGGAATGCTCCTCAGACGGGCGCCCGGCAGGGGTGCACCGCACCCCGACCGCACACACGACCTACTGCACAGAACCGGTCGCAATCCCGGTCAGAGTCCCAGCGCCGCCTCAATCTCCCGGACGATCCCGGAAATTTCCTTTCCCTCACAGTCGACCGTCACCTGGGCATACCGTTCATAGAGCGGTGTGCGCTCCGCATACAGACCGTCGATTCCCATACCAGCCGGCAGGGCGATGCCGCGTCGGCTCCAGTCACCCAGATGGGACAGGATTCCATCCAGCGAACGCCGCAGATATACCACCGTTCCCCGATCGGCAAGATGCCGCATCGCCGCTTCCGAATATACGACACTGCCTCCGGTCGCCACAACCGTGTGTTCCGGCCGGAAGGCAAGCACCGTCTCTTCCTCTTTCCGCAGGAAAGACGCGGCTCCTTCCCGGTCGATCAGCTCCTGCAGTTTACATCCGTATGTGCTCTGGATCAGAAGGTCGGTGTCGGTGAAATGATATCCGATTGCTTTTGCAAGTACAACGCCGATGGTGCTTTTCCCGCACCCCGGCATGCCGATCAGGATAATATTGTCATGTTGCATGGTTTGATTCCTCTGTGTCTTTTATTTCTTTCCGATTCAGGCGCCAGACCCCCGCTTCGCCGGGCGCGAGCACCAGACGGGATGCATGCAGAACACCGCCGCCAAGAACGCATTCCGATGCGGCAGGTACAGAGCAGCTCAGTGAGCGGCTGCCCCGGTTGACGGCAGTAAGAAGCGCACATCCTTCTTCTTCGCGTATAAACAGCAGCCCCTCCCGGTCAAGGCGCAGCAACCGGAACGCCCCTTCCCGGTAAACCGGGAAACGCCGCCTCACCTCTCCCACCTGCCTGTACCAGCATAGCAGGTCTTCCTGCAAGGCGTGCCAGGGCATCGGCCTGCGATTGAACGGATCGGAATAGCCTTCCAGTCCGGCTTCATCGCCGTAGAAGATGGAAGGAATCCCCGGCAGAGTGGCCAGCACCAGATAGGCGGCCGCAAGCCGCTTCTTTGCCTCTTTCCGCTCGTCCTCACTCATCCGCAGAACCGCCAGCTGATCGTTGGTCATGCCGTCGGCATTCCGCCCGCCCAGGGCGGTCAGAATGCGCACCGTGTCATGGGTCCCCAGAAGATTCATCTGGGCGTTGAGAATGCGGGGCGGCGTGTTGGGCATGATGTCGGTAAAATACTGCATAAGAGGCCGGCAGTCCCCGTCCCGGAAATAGGAGATCAGCCCGGTACGCAGCGGATAATTCATCACCCCGTCCAGTTCTCTGCCGAGGAAATACCGCTTGCGCACTCCGTAAGCAATCTTATTGGATGCGTCCTCCCACACCTCGCCGTACAGAACCGCGTCCGGCACACGCTCATTCAGACGCGCTTTGATTGCCGAGATGAAATCATCTGAAAGTTCGTCCGCCACATCCAGCCGCAACCCGCCGATCCCCATATCCGCATAGTGTGCGATCACGCCCCCGGGCCCGGTGAAAAACTCCCGACAGGAAGGCACATCGGGCGAGATGCGCGGCAGAATCGGAATGTTCCACCAGCAGGTATAGCGATCCGGAAATTGCTGAAAAGTGTACCATTCGTAATACGGAGACTCCTGCGACTGATAAGCGCCCGTCCCGGGATAAGTCCCGTATCGGTTGAAATACAGACTGTCGTCTCCGGTATGATTGAATACCCCGTCCAGGATCACGCGCATCCCAAGCGCGGATGCCTCGCGGATCAGGCGCCTGAGATCGGCCTCGGTGCCGAACATCGGATCGATCTGCATATAGTCGCCGGTGTCGTATTTGTGATTGGATTTCGCTTTGAAAATCGGAGATAAATACAGGCAGGTTGTACCGAGAGAAGCGATATAGTCCAGTTTACGGATAATACCGTCCAGATTGCCCCCGAAGAACATATTGTTTTCCAGAGGCGCTCCCGGATAGGCGGGATACTGCGGGATTCCTTCTTCCCAGTCCGGATTGATCACCGCGCCCGGACTGAGGGGCGTTTCGGCGCCGCGGAAAAAGCGGTCCACGAAGATCTGATAGATCACCCCGCCACAGAGCCAGTCGGGCGCCGGATAGGAAAAGTCGGTGAGGGTCAGCTGCAGCGCATCCCCTGACACATCATCCGAGAACCGGACGGACTCCCGTGACACCGAGCCGTAGCGCAACCGTCCTCCCTCCTCCAGTACCGGCCGGGCGTAATACAGACCGCACCCGCAATCCGCGGTGTGCAGTTCTGCCGTATAGAAATCCGCGCCGCCCGCTGTATGCCGCCACTGCATGGGGATACGGTCGGTTGTATTGCGGTGCGCGTCATACAGCTCGACAAAGACCTCCGTCGCCCCTTCCCGGCGCGGCAGACACAAGGTGAAAGTGAGCGTACAGCCCGACCCGAAAGCACGGCAGGACCGTGAATCGGTCCTGCCGTCCCCGTATCGGAAGGTGTATTCTTCCTGATTGAAAACGCCGGTACTCATTTCTTCCCCACAGGCTCCATATGCCAGATGTTCTGAGCGTAGTTGCGGATGCTGACATCGGAAGCAAACACGCCGGACCGCGCCGTATTGATCAGCGACCTGCGCGCCCAGGCAGTGCGGTCGGCATAATCCGCGATGGCACGCTGATAGGTGGCTTCATACGAACTGAAGTCTGCCAGGCACATATAGGGATCTGCCACACCGTAGCCGCCCCCGATCAGGTAGTCGGCAATATGCGAGAAATCCACCCCGCCCAGCGGATGCATCAGCCGGTCCACAACCCCGCGCAACTGTTCGGAAGAATTATAGAAATCACGCGCATGATAACCGCGCCGCCACAACTCATCCACCTCGTCCGTATTCAGACCGAAAATATAGATGTTGGGATCTCCCACAGCCTCGAGGATCTCCACATTGGCGCCGTCGAGTGTGCCGATGGTCAGAGCGCCGTTCATCATCAGTTTCATATTGCCGGTTCCGCTCGCCTCTTTCCCCGCCAGGGAAATCTGTTCGGAAAGATCGGCCGCAGGAATCAGCACTTCCGCCATACTGACATTGTAATCTTCCATGAAGATCACTTTCAGCCGGTCGCGGGTAAGCGGATTGCGCTCCAGCTCCACGCCCAGAAAATAGATCAGACGGATCAGTTTTTTCGCCATCTGATACCCCGGAGCCGCCTTCGCACCGAAAATAAAGGTCTGGGGTGGAATATCCGCATTCGGATTCTCGCAGATCTGGTTATACAGACTGATGATCTTGAGCGCATTCAGCAACTGACGCTTGTATTCATGCATCCGCTTGATCTGCACATCGAAAACAGAATCGGGATCCAGAATACGCCCGGTGCGCTCCTTCGCATAAGCGGCAAAACGCTTCTTGTTGGCATCTTTGACCGCCTGCACCTGTGCGAGGACATTCTTGTCATCCGCATACCGTTCAAAGTCCGCAAGCTTCTCGGGATTGTTCCGGTAGTCGTCGCCGATGCAGTCGCTGAGCAGACCCGCCAGTGCGGGATTGGAGGCATACAGCCAGCGACGGTGCACCACGCCGTTGGTTACATTGGTGAATTTCCATGGCGTCATTTTATAGAAATCATGGAACACCGTCTTTTTGAGAATTTCGCTGTGCAGTTTGGAAACGCCGTTGACCGTGTGCGACCCGACCACCGACAGATTGGCCATGCGCACCTGGCCGTAAGCAATGACCGCCATTCTGGAAATACGGTCCCAGTCGCCCGGGTACAGGTCCCACAGATCCGCACAGAAACGTCGGTTGATCTCACTGACAATGGCGAAAATCCGCGGCAGTTTCATCCGGAACAGGTCAATGCGCCAGCATTCGAGCGCCTCGGGCAGAACGGTGTGATTGGTATAGGTGACGCACTGCGTCACCACCCTCCAGGCATCGTCCCAGGAGTAGGAATATACATCCATCAGGATCCGCATCAGCTCCGGGATGCACATGGCGGGATGCGTATCGTTGATATGGATGGCAATCTTGTTTTCAAATCCGGCAAGCGATCCGTTCTGAGCAAAATAATCGCTGATGATATTCTGCAGAGAAGCCGACACCAGAAAATACTGCTGCGTCAGACGAAGCAGTTTCCCCTCTTCGTGATTGTCAGGCGGATAGAGCTGACGGGTGATTTCCTCTGCGTTGGAGGACTCCTCCAGCGCCTTGAGATAAGTGCCCTGATTGGAATAGCCCATAATGGCGTTGCGGGCATCCTTGGCTTTCCACAGGCGCAGATTGTTCACCGCATCGGTGGTTGTACCGGGAATCATCAGATCGTACGGAAGCGCACGCACCTCGTCATATTCGGTATGCTCAATGCGCAATTCCCCGTTCTCCCAGTGTTCGTGGATCTGACCGCCGAAGCGTACCGTCACCGCCTTGTCGGGTCTGGGGATCAGCCAGGATCCTCCGTCCGGAATCCAGACATCGGGCAGCTCTACCTGCTCGCCGTCCACCAGGCGCTGACGGAACAGGCCATTTTCGTAACAGAGAGAATACCCCACTGCGGAATAGTCCAGCGCAGTCAGCGAATCCATAAAGCAGGCAGCAAGCCGTCCGAGGCCACCGTTTCCGAGTCCCGGATCCGCCTCGCACGCGTAGATGGAATCGAAATCGGTCCCGATGGAACGGTAGACTTCCTGCAGGGCGTCATAGATGCCCAGATTGATGGCATGACTGCGGAAAGAGCGTCCGATCAGAAACTCCATGCAGAGATAGCAGACTTTCTTTCCGTTGGCGGCTTTGATCCGCTTCTTGAAGGATGCACGGTGTGCCGCCAGCATATCCTTCATCACATATACAGTAGCGTGGTAAATCTGTTCTGAGGTTGCGGCATGCAGATCCGAAATACCGCGGGAGAGCAGTTTGGCGCGGATAAGCGCCAGCAACTCATCTGCCGTATACGCGGACACCTGCATGCCGGCTGTCGCGCCGGGGGTATTGGTAGTGGGGTTCTTCTGTTTACTCATATTTTCCGTCCTGATTGTTTAATGGATAATTTGTGTATAAAGATCAATATATTTCTGGGCAGAACTCTTCCATGTAAAGTCTGTCGCCATGGCCTGACCGGTCAGCCGGTGCCAGGTGTCGGGTTCAAGGTGCATCAGCCGCAGCGCGTCCTTAATGGTGAACAGCATCTCGTGCGCGTTGAACTGATAGAACATGAAGCCGTTGGCACCATCTGCCGGATACGGCACAATGCTGTCAAACAGACCGCCTACACCGCGCACCACCGGCAGGGTGCCGTAGGCGCACGCGATCATCTGAGCCAGTCCGCAGGGCTCGCTCTTCGAGGGCATCAGAAACAGGTCGGCCGCGGCGTACATCTGCTTTGACAGTACGCGGTCAAAGCGGATCTCGGCACGCGCACGGTCGGCATGCCGGCCGGCAATTGACCGGAACGCTTCCTCATAATGAGCTTCCCCGGTGCCGAGCAGAACGAACTGTATTTCCTCATCCAGCAGCTCATCCAGCACATGCAGCACCAGATCCACACCTTTTCCGTGTGTCA
Source organism: uncultured bacterium (assembly GCA_949293405.1). Lineage (GTDB taxonomy): Bacteria > Bacillota > Clostridia > Oscillospirales > CAG-272 > UBA1740. The sequence continues at coordinate 18,791 of CASFDI010000050.1, forward strand.
GCCGGGTGATCATGACGATCAACGGAATCTGTTCGTCCACGGGCAACCCCAGCATCTGCTGAAGGGCAAGTTTGTTTTTCGCCTTTCCTTCCGCGCGGTTGGCGGCGGTGTACGGGAAGGCGATTTCCCCGCCCTCTCCGGGTGAAAAATACGCCGTGTCAATGCCGTTGATGATACCGGAAATCTTGTAGTCATACATCCGGATGATGTGGTGCAGTCCGAAGGAGAAAAATTCTTCCCGCAGTTCGGATGCATAATTGGGACTGACCGTGTTGACGCGGTCGGCGCAGACAATCGCGCCCTTCATCAGATTGATACAGCCGTCGTATTCCAGGATCGACAGATACCGGTAATCCAGATCAAACAGATCCATCAGCTGGTCGCAGCTGTATTTTCCCTGATATTCTATATTATGAATCGTATACAGCGTTCTGATACCCGACAGCCGCGCGTCATGCGCGAAACGCGTCCGCAGGTAGACCACGGTCAGCGCGCTCTGCCAGTCGTTGGCATGCAGAAGATCCGGTACCTCTTCACTGCGCAGCAGAAACTCAATCACGGCGCGGCAGAAATAAGCAATACGCTCGCCGTCATCAAACTGCCCGTAAAGCTGCGGCCGGTCGAAATACTGCTCGTTATCCACGAAATAATAGGTCACACCCCGGTCGTTGAGGGAGTAGATGCCGCAGTAAGCATGCCGCCAGCTGTAGGCAAACCAGAATTCGCATTCTTTTTTCAGCACCTGCCGGTATTTATCCGCCATCTTTTGTTTGTAAAGCGGCAGAATGACAGCAACGCTGTCATGGGGGTGCAACTGTTTGACAGCCTGCGGAAGAGCGCCCATAACATCGCCGAGACCGCCGCTGGCAGCATACGGAGCCGCTTCGCTGGTTACATACAACAGTTTCATAACAGACCCCTTTCCGAAAGTTAAACTTTCACATTCTTTTCAATGTAAAACGGCAGTGTATTGTGTCCGCTGAGCTGGCAGTTGTCCGAAATCAGCACCTGTTTGTCTGCAACGACACAGTTGACCAGAGAATTGTTGCCCACATAACAACCGCCGAACAGCACCGAATTGCGCACCACGGAGCCCCGTCCCACACGGACACCGCGGAAAAGAATGGAATTCTCCACCGTACCTTCAATGACGCACCCGTCCGCAATCATGCTGCCGCTGACCGACGCGCCTTCCCTGTACAGAGTGGGAGGAGAGTTGTGCACTTTGGTGAACAGCGGACGGTCGCGTTTGCCGAACAGCTGCATTCTCGCATTTTCGTTGGAGAGAAGCTCCATGCTGGCCCGGTAATAATCCTGAAAATCCGAAACAGGAGCCACATATCCGGTGTAGCAGTATGTATAAAAGTTCTGGCTTTCCGGACTGCGCATGATCAGGTCATTGGTCAGACTCTGAAAATTGTATGCGATCGCCTCATCCAGAAGCTGGGCCAGAAAAGCAGTGCGGAACACGAAAATGTTGATAAACAGCTCCTGATTGGACTGCATGAAGGTCCGGCTGCGTGCGATGCGCTGCACCTTGCCGTCCCCGTTGGTCTTGACCATCATCTGACTGACTTTCGATGAAAAATCAGGCTTGCAGGGGGTGGTCACCATGGTCAGATCCGCCCCATTGGCATGATGCATGGAAATCACTGCGTTGAGATCGATATTGCAGATGATGTCACAGTCGGACAGAACCAGCGTATCCTCCTTCATCTGCCGGATGTACGAGGTCATACTCCGCAGCGCTTCCAGACGGTGGGAGTAATACTCCGAACTGTGGGCAAAGAAATACGGAGAGATAAATTTGATTCCCCCGGAACGCCGCGCCATATCCCAGTCCTTACCCGCGCCCAGATGCTCCACCAGTGAACGGTATTTGGAGTTTGCGATGACGCTGATATTGGTGATGTTCGAGTTGACCATATTGGAGAGGGCAAAGTCGATCAGACGGTATCTGCATCCGAACGGAATGGCTGCAACCGTGCGGTCTTCCGTGAGACTGGAAAAATTGTCCTCATTCAGATTGGAAAAAATGATTCCTGCCGTGCTCATGTCCGATCTCCTTTCTCTTCTGCGGCGATCACCGTTCCTTTTGCAATCACGCGGATGTGATCCTTGTCACCCTGTCTGTCGCCCACCACGGCACCGTCGCAGATCTCCGAATCACTGTCAACAATCGAATAGAAAACTGTCGCGCCGGCATGTACCGTGACATCATCCATAATCACAGAATTCTCCACCACGGCGCCCTCTTCAATCACCACGCCGCCCGAAAGGATGGAATTCCTGACGCATCCGTTGATAACGCATCCTTCGGAAATCATACTGTTCTGAACGGTCGCGCTCTGTCCGATGAACTGGGGCGGACGCGCCTCGTTGCGCGAGAAAATCTTGAAGTCGGTCTTGGACAGGTCCAGCAGCGGCCGCTCACCGATCAGGTCCATGTTGGCTTCCCACAGGCTGCTGATGGTTCCCACATCCTTCCAGTATCCCGAGAAGGTAAACGCAAACAGCCGCTCCTTGTTGTTCAGAAGATTGGGAATGATATTCTTGCCGAAGTCGTTGGACGAGCCCGGGGTGTTCTCGTCATCGGTCAGATACTGAATCAGCGTCTGGGTATTGAATATGTAAATGCCCATGGACGCCTGATTGTTCTTGGGCTTTTTGGGTTTTTCCTCAAACTCGTAAATACGGCCGTCCGGATTGGTGTTGCAGATGCCGAAACGGGAAGCCTCCTCCATCGGCACCTCAATGGTGGCAACCGTGCATACCGCCTTGTTCGCTTTGTGCGCGGCGAGCATGGCAGCGTAATCCATCCGGTAAATATGGTCACCGGACAGGATCAGGACATAATCGGGATCATATTTGCGGATAAACTGAATATTCTGGTAAATGGCATTGGCAGTTCCCTTGTACCAGTCCGACCCTTTGCTGCCCTGATACGGTGGCAGCACACTCAGACCGCCGCGGGTACGGTCCAGATCCCACGGCGCGCCGTTTCCGATATATTCGTTCAGTGCCAGCGGCTGGTACTGCGTCAGCACTCCGACTGTATCAATTCCCGAATTGATGCAGTTGGAAAGCGGGAAATCGATAATCCGGTATTTCCCGCCGAAACTGACCGCCGGCTTTGCGGTCTGCTGCGTCAGTTCGTACAGACGGCTGCCCTGCCCGCCTGCCAGCAACATGGCAATGCATTCTTTCTTGCAATACATGAGCGTCCTCCATGTAATAAAAATGTTTATTGAAGTTGGTCATCAGTCAGGCTTTACGCGTCCGGCGGCGCGCAGATGTCCGCTTGCAGGGACGGAACATCACGCCGCTGAGCGGATGCATCGTAAACGAAACGGCATAACTGCCGTCCGGCTGTTCTGCGGCACGCAGCGGCTCGCGGGGGGATCCGTCTCCGTCGGTTTCAAACACGATTTCATAGACATCCCCTTTTTCGGCAGGAAGCGCCACCGTCTGCTCCACTCCCGAAAAGGTGATGCAGACATGCACAGAGGCTCCGTCCGCGGCGACCCGTGTGTAAGCCACCAGATTCTGATCGGCATCGTCCGGCAGAATCCAGCGAAAGCCGTCGGGTACAAAATCCTGCTCCCACAGAGCAGGCGTGCGCAGATAAAAATCGTTGAGCGCCGCGACATACTGGGAGAGCGCCGCATGCGCGGGATAATTCAGCATGAACCACTCCAGCGAAGAAGCATAATCCCATTCGCGGAACTGACCGAATTCGGTGCCCATGAACAGCATTTTCTTGCCTGGATAGGTCATCTGAAGCATCAGGGCTGCGCGCACCTGAGCGAATTTTTCTCCATAGGAGCCGTGCATTTTGTCGATGAAGGATTTCTTGCCGTGCACCACCTCGTCATGAGAAATGGGAAGCACATAGTTTTCACCGAACGCATACATCAGCGGAAAGTTCAGCGCACTGTGGTGATACTTCCGGTATACCGGATTCAGGGACAGATACTCATAGAAATCGTTGGCCCAGCCCATGTTCCATTTCAGATTGAAGCCCAGCCCGCCTTCAGACACGGGATGCGTCACCCCGGCGAAAGCAGTGGACTCCTCGGCGATCATCAGCACATCCGGGAACTCGCCGAAAACCGCGCTGTTGAGTTTCTGCAGAAAAGCAATGGCTTCGAGATTGTGATTGCCGCCGTATACATTCGGGAACCATTCGCCCGGCATCCGGTCATAGTCCAGGTACAGCATGGATGCGACCGCATCCACACGCAGGCCGTCGATATGAAACTCCCGCAGCCAGTACAGCGCAGAGGAAACCAGAAAACTCTGGATCTCCTGGCGTCCGAGATCAAAGAAGCGGGTTCCCCAGGAGCGGGACTCCATCCGGTCGTACCCCTGATATTCGTACAGCGGGCCGCCGTCAAACTCGTAAAGGCCCCATTCGTCCTTGGGAAAATGCGCGGGCACCCAGTCCAGCAGAACGCCTACTCCCGCGCGGTGCAGCACATCCACGAAATACCGGAAGTCATCAGGTTCTCCGAAGCGTGAGGTGGGGGCGAAAAATCCGCACACCTGATATCCCCACGAGCCGTCGTACGGATACTCGGTCACCGGCAGAAGCTCCACATGGGTATACCCCATCCGCTTGGTATAAGCGGCGAGCTTGTCCCCGAGGGTCCGGTAATTGAGGTAATCACCGTTCTCATCGCGCATGAACGAGCCCAGATGTACCTCATAGATGTTGACAGGTGCGGAAAGATACCGGCCGTCACGGCTGCATACCGTATCGCGTCTGTGATCAAGCCAGGGGCCGTCCTGCCACTTATACGGAACATCGGATACAATCACGGTGGCACCGTCATCCCGCCCCATGGAATAAAAGGCATAAGGATCGCCCTTCAGATGTACACCGGCGCGCGATTCGACGCGGTATTTGTACCGTTTTCCCTCCAGAGGCTCATCGCTCACATACACCAGCTCCCAGATGCCCCCTTCGGAAATCCGGCGCATCGGAATGCCCAGCTTCCAGTCGGAAAAATCCCCTACAACATGCACCGATGCGGCATTGGGCGCCCAGGTGCGGAAGGTATATGCGACCTTTCCCGTCCCGTCCGCCGCACGGTGGCAGCCCATGTAAGCATATGCAGTATAATTGGTCCCCTGATGAAAAAGGTATTCGCCCAGTTCCTGTTTTTTCTGTTCCATGAAACCTCCTGATGCAAATCAACTTCTCATACAGTATATGCTGCGGCAGATCGGATTATGAGGCAAAATCGTTCTTGCAACGCCTCATCATGTTTTGCTTATTATATCATACTTCAACAAAATTGTCAATTATTTTGACCTGTAAATAACAAATTTATCTAATAAATAACCGGCATTTAAGGAAAAAGCAGGGCAAGGCCCTGCTTTTTTACAAAACCGCCTGTGCATGGCGCGTCACATGGCAGCTGATATTGACCGCGACCGGCAGACCGGCAATATGGGTAGGAGCCTGCTCGATATGTACCGCGAAAGCCGTGGTATCGCCGCCGAACCCCTGAGGGCCGATTCCGAGCCGGTTGATCCGCTGGAGCAGCCGGCCTTCGAGAGCAGCGTAAGCGGCATCCGGATTGGCAGAGCCGACCGGACGCAGCAGCGCGCGTTTCGCAAGCAGGGCGACCGATTCGAAATTGCCCCCGATGCCCACCCCTACCACGATAGGCGGACAGGGATTGGAGCCCGCGCGACGCACCTGCTCAGTCACAAAATCCGCCACATCCTCCTCCGTTGCGGCAGGAGTCATCATCTGCAAAGCACTCATGTTTTCGCTGCCGAATCCCTTGGGTGCTGCAATCAGGCGCAGATCGTCTCCGGCATGAGTGGAAATATGAATCACGGCAGGCGTGTTGTCCCCCGTGTTGACCCTGCCGTACAGCGGATCGCGCACCACCGAACAGCGGAGCGCGCCGTCGCGGTAAGCGCGTGCAACACCCGCATTGATGGCTTCTTCCAGTGTACCGTCGCACACACAGACCAGATTCCCCACATCGGCGAACACCACCGCCATACCGGTATCCTGACAGATCGGAATCTGCATATCGCGCGCTGCGTGCAGATTGTCTTCCAGACGCTCCAGTACCTGTCTTGCAAGAGCGTTCCCTTCCCTGCGGCATGCCTGCCCGATCGCGTCCACCATGTCGTCGGGCAACTCATGATTGGCTTTCAGAAATAGTTGAGCGACCGCATCGGCAATCTCCGAAGCGGATATCTGTCTCGGCTGCGCCATGTTTTCCCTTACCTCATACATACGCGCCGGTATGCGGCCCCAGTCTGCTCCGGCGTGCTTTCCTGTTATATTTCACAATATATATCATAACACAGAGCCGCCGCAATTGCAAGAGGAAAAACCGGACCGGAAGCAGGACAAACCGCAGCACCAGCAGCACGGGACGCAGCAGAAGGGCGCACAGCAGAAAGACCACATGCAGAATCCGGTCCCGCAGAGCGGTCAGTGCCGCCGCGGGCCGCCGTCCGGCCAGACACAGCAGAAGCCAGACGCCGAAAAACGCGACCGCTGCATACAGCCGGACTGTACCGCTGAAATAATGCACACTCAGCACACCGAACAGCAACACACCGGACAGCCCGCAGAACAGACTGACCGCACCGGAAAGGGCGTGCAGAAACCGGTATCCCAGTCTGCCCGCTTCCCGGTACAGCAACGCCTTCAGGATCTGATGAACCGCGCCGCAGAGCGATCCGCAGAACAGGAACGACAGGAAAACCGAAAAACTCTCCGAAAGCGCAAAGTCGTTCATCCGAACAGGCCCCGCAGGCCTTTCTTCTCAGCTGCTTCTTTCCCGGCATAGTACACGCCGGTCACGGTCCCGACAACCACGATTTCCGTGCTGGACGGATCCAGTTTGAGCAGCTGCAGTCCGCGCCCTTCCACTGTCGCACGCCCGCAATCGGTCTCTGCCGTGACCTCCCCGTCATCAAAGTGCAGCACTTTGCGTACCCCGGTCATATACACCTTTTCCCTGCCTTCAATCCGCACCTGATGGCTTGCTGCGGTTTCCGAAATCTTCGCGGTATCCATAAGAAAACACCCCCCGCACCGTTTTATTACAAACTATGCGGGGGGTGTACGGAATATGCCTCACTCCGAAAGTACTTCGTACAGTTCGGCGGCTTCTGCTTTCCTGGTCGTATCCCGGATCCCGGTAACACGCACTTTCAGCGTACGCGCACCGAAGGTGATCTCGATGATATCCCCTTCCTTCACATCATAGGAAGCCTTCGCGGCACGCCCGTTTACCGTCACATGGGCGGCATCGCAGGCCTCATTGGCTACCGTGCGCCGCTTGATGATCCGGGAAACCTTCAGATATTTGTCAAGGCGCATGGGAATCAGCCGTTGACCTTGTCCTTGAGGGCTTTCGCAGCCGTAAACGCAATCGACTTGCTGGCGGCAATGGTGATTTTCTCGCCGGTTGCCGGGTTGCGCCCTTCGCGCTCGCCTCTGGTTTTCACTTCAAAACTGCCGAACCCGAACAAAGCAACCTTATCGTCGTTCGCAAGCGCGTCTGCCACAGCATCCAGCGCCGCAGATACGGCGGCATCAGCCTGCTTCTTGGAAAGAGCTGCTTCTTTTGCCACAACATCAATCAATTCGTTTTTGGTCATTTTCCCTATTACCTTCCTTTTCTGGGTTTTGGTATGTAGGCATTATAGCATTATTCCCCCGAGAATGCAAGAGTTTTCTGCAATTTTATGTCGCAGAAGGCGTTTTCATGCCTTTTCCGGTCCGGCATCTTCCTGCTCCAGGGCACACCGGACCAGGCGCTCGTTTTCAGCGTGCAGAATCGCTTCGGCATCCAGCCCGCACGCCTCAGCATACCGGCACAGGGCACTCAGCAGTTGCCCCAGAGCCTGCGGCCGCTCCGGCACCGGGGCGGCCGACAGCGCTTGTGCCAGAGACTGCAACGCTCCGGGCGAGGGCACGAGGGCCTGTCCCGACTTTGCGGCGATTTTCTGCCCGCGCATCAGGGCGGGCAGCACACGCGGAACCGCGTTCAGCTTGTCCCCCAGCGTTCCGTGCGCCTTTTCAGCACTTTTGATCTTCTCCCACTGTGCGCTGACCTGCTCTTCGGTCCGGCAATCCGAGTCTCCGAATACATGCGGATGCCTGCGGATCATCTTTTCCACGATTCCCTCTGTCACCTGCGAAAAAGAAAACGCGCCGCGTTCTTCCGCCAGCACGGCATGAAATGCAATCTGGAAGAGCAGATCTCCCAGTTCCTCGCACAGCAGGGTGTCATCGGCGGTGTCGATCGCCTCCACCACCTCGTAGGTTTCCTCAATCAGATGCTTGCGCAGGCTGGCATGGGTCTGGGCACGGTCCCACGGACACCCCTGCGGCGCACGCAGGCGGCGGACCAGTCCGAGCAGCCCCTGCATGTCGCCGGCGGGCAGTTTTTCATCCTGTGTCATTTCTTCTCTCCTCTCAGAGGTGGTCTTTACCGGATTCGCCGGATCATCCGGATCCGCATGCACACGGATCCCCTTTCCGCAATTCTTCTGCACAAAGCAGCTGCGTCCGGCTCCTGCCGGCATAGTGAGGCGGTTCAGCGGGAAGAACGGATCAGGCGGAATTTTATCAGAAGCGGAAGCAGGCGTGCACCGAACGGAACCGAAAGCAAGTCCTGCCGGTTGAGAATCCCGGTTTTGAGAATGATCAGAAGATACAGCATCCCGGAAAACGCAACACAGAGCAATACCGCAGCCGGATCACCGGTCAGTCCCTGCAGCGGAATATACAGCAACCGCCCGATTCCCACCGCGCCCACTCCTGCGGCTAGCGGAGCCAGCACCGTCGCGGCAATACGCGGAACAAAGGCCGTATAGCGGATCAGCAGAGCAAAGTTGATCAGCACCGCCATCCCGTACCCTGCCACCGTGGACAGCGGAGCCGCAAGCGCTCCGAGCGCCGGGTTTGCAAGTCCGATGAAAGCCAGCACGCCTTTGACCGACACGGCGGCAAGCATGGACCAGAGTGTCAGGTTTGCTTTCCCGTACACCTGCAGCAGCCCGCTGCTGACCGTCAGCAATCCGGACAGCACGACCGCCGGAGCAATCACCGCCAGCATAGGGGCACCTGCAAGAGCACTGCTGCGGGGATAAAGAAGTGCAAGCAAAGGAAAAGCAAAGCAGAAGAACCCTGCGGCAATCGGAGCGGTAATCACCGTCCCGAAGCGCAGCACCGAATCGGAAACTGCAGCAGCCGCTCTCCTGTCGCGTCGCGCGCGTGCAGCGCTCAGGGCCGGCGTCGCCGATGTGACGATGGGATAGACCAGAACGGACGGCAGGTGGAAGAGCGGGAGCACCAGCGTGGAGTAATTGCCGTAAGCGGCAGTCGCCTGCGCCACCGTCATACCGCTGCCGGAAAGCCGCCGGATCATCAGGAACAGATCGAGAATCCCCATCAGGTTCATGACCGACGCGGCGAGCGAAACCGGAATAGCAATTGCAAGCACCCGACGGAAGAGGCCGGGAGCCGGTCCGCTGTCAGACGCATCCGGGGCGGGCAGTGACGAGCGGTACGGCAGAAGCAGGAGCAGCGACACCGCGCTCCCCAGACTCACGCCCAGAATGGAGGCGGCGGCCGCCATAGGCAGTCCGAGGCCACGCGACAGCGCCATCTGGGCAAACAGGATCCCGCACGCAAGCCGGATGCCCGCTTCCGCTATCTGGGAGAGCGCGGTGGGCATCATGTTTCCCTGGCCCTGCCAGTATCCGCGCAAAACGCCGGTCAGCGCAGTAAAGGCGAGCGTGGGCGCCACTGCGATCATGGCGAACCGGCTGTCCGCATTTCCGATCAGAGCGGAAACCGGGCCGGCAAAGCAAAGCAACAGCCCGGTACTGATCAACCCAACAAGCAAAAAAATGCGGGCAGAAACCGACACGAGCCGTTTTACGGCCCGGAGTTGCCCGCGGCTGATCTGTTCCGATACCAGAATGGAAATGGCGGTGGGCAAGCCTGCGGTCGAAAGAACGAAAAGCCAGGCATACACCGTATAGGCGCTGTTGAAGTACCCCATTCCCTCATCGGTGAGGATATGGGAGAGCGGGATCTTGTAGATGACGCCAAGCACCTTCACCAGGATGCCGGCTGCGGTCAGCAGCAGGACCCCTCCGAATACGCCGTGCCGGGCTTTTGCACCATGATCCCGGTTCCGCATAGGCACACCTCCGTTTCCTTTACAGATATAACAAGTATATGCTGCGGGGAAACGGATATGCGTTACCCGAGGAATTCCACATAGAGGGAATCTTTTGGCAGATAGTGCTTTCCGATGGTGGGCAGATAGGCGTATCGCTCCAGAACCCGGCGTGCAAACCGGTAATGAACAGACGAGTCCGGAATGTCCGCCAGGAGCGAGAACAGAAAGGGTTTAAGCATGCTGATTTCGTATCCCATTAAGGAACTGATCGAAAAATCAGCGTATTTAGAATAAGGCAGAATGCGTTTGATTTCGTTTTCGCGCACGCTTTCCCATAGGTCAAGAGTAAAGACAGGCGTCGCGCTGCGGAAATTGTAATCGCGCACAATGCGCCGGTAGAGTCGGATCTCGTCTCCCGGAATGGTCCGGTGCTCATACTCCAGCCGGTCCCCCACCGAAATGTAGACCGAGCAGTGCGGCACATCTCCGAACAACGCAGTCACCTCGGGATAAAACGCCTGAATCCCTTCAAAAAGGAAAATATCCGCATCCCCGGGATCAAAGGTGCGAAAGCCGCACCGCTTTCCCGAACGGAAATCAAAGCGCGGCACCGTCACCGCGCCGCCGGACCGGATGGCGGCAAAAGTCTGCTCAAGCAGTTTCAGGTCAATGGCTTCCGCGCTTTCAAAATCGGTTTTTCCTCCTCGGGACGTGGCGCGTGCCAGCAGCACCTCCCGGTCGAGATAATAGTCATCGATGGAAACCGTGTGCACCGGATGGCCGAGAGAGGTCAGCTGTTCGGTCAGTTTGGTTGCCGTGGTTGTTTTCCCCGAGCAGGACGGCCCGCACAGCGTAAGGATACGCGGCTGCCGCTGCTGCAGCAGCTTCTGCACTACATCGGTCACCTGTCTGCGGTAGGCCGCTTCACAGATGGCGATATAGTGCCGCTTATCCGACTCGCCCTTGTAGTAGGACTTCAGGCGCATGGATCTCCCTCCTTTATAACTGTGTTCCTTCACTCCGGCCCTGCCGCGGTTGCGGCGTTTTCCTGTCTTCAGAATGATCTCAGGTCCTGAAAGTACTGCAGGATCTTATCCCGGATGGAGAGTTTACCGACTGACGGATCCCCATTCCGGATGAGATCGGCATCCCGCAAATACTCGTAAGGATATTTGGGTGTGAAAATGCGTACAATGCGGTCGCACGCCTCACCGGGCTGACGGTACGGCACCAGTTTCGTAACCGCCCCCGCCCCGATGGCGAAAATACTGTGCAACTCCTCCATCATGAAGATGTTGTATAACCCTTCCGCTCCCTCTTTCGAATATCCGACATTTTCCAGATTCCCGACCGTGTTTTTCTGCCGGTACATGTAATAGGGGCGATATCCGGCAAACTTGGTCTTGAGCTGGGCGTAGGTGACACATTTTGCCGCGTCGCCGCCCGGAAGAGAGTAGATGTTGCTGTTTGTGCGCAGCAGATCGGAAGACTTCTTCACACAGAAGGTATGCACCGTGATATTGGAAGGTGACAACTCCAGAATTTTGTCCACTGTTTGTGAGAAAATCCTGAAATTATCTCCGGGCAGGCCTGCAATCAGGTCCACATTGATATGCGGAATGCCGCTTTTCTGCGCGATCTCATACGCGCGGAAGAAATCCTGCACGGTATGCCGGCGTCCGATGGCACGCAGAATGTCGTCAGACAGGGTCTGCGGATTGACACTGATACGGTCCACCCCACAGTCGCGTGCAACAGCCAGTTTTTCCGCTGTGATGGTATCGGGCCTGCCGGCCTCCAGCGTGCATTCCAGCCATTCGTCAGGGCCGGTATGCCGGCGGATACGCGAAAGCAGTGTCTCCAGCTGATGCGGGTCAAGCACCGTGGGCGTACCGCCTCCGATGTATACGGACGCGACCCGTTTACCCAGCAGGCGCACCGTCTCAAACATGCTGTCAATATCCTCATACAGTTTTTCCAGATACCGGTCAATCAGCGACAGCAGAGAGGCCGAGGTATAGGAAACAAACGAGCAATAGGCACAGCGCGAGGGACAGAACGGAATCGAGATGTAAATACTGCACAGGTCATCGCGCTGCATTTTTTTCACCAGGCGCATCTCGGTGTTGGCCACCCCGGTCGCCAGGGCTGCCTTCTGCGGGTTGAGAAAGTATTCGTCGCACAGAATTCTGCGTGTTCTGAGGATCCCGTTGCCCTTGTTGAGGTATTCCGCCGCGATCTTGGCAGGGCGCACACCGGTCAGAATGCCCCAGGGCGGAATATAGCCGAACAGAGCTTTCCCGGCGGCAAACACCGCGCGGCCCACCGAGAGCTTCTTTGCGCGCGGGGTGCAGACCTCGCCAGGCGCAAACACATAGTCCTCCGAGCCGCATGCACTGCGCGCACCGTCGGTCATACGGGTAAAGGAAGTGATCCGGTCGGCATACACCGTCATGGAGATCACCGCTTCACGGCCATCGGGTTTTTCGCTGCGGGAAAACTTCGCCCCGGGGAAAAAGACCATGCAGAGCGTCTGTGCGTAATAGGGGTTGATGTCTCCGTATACTGTCAGCTTCATGTCGGGGCTCCCTCTGCGGCAGTTGCTTTTTGTTTTTTCAGCAGGGCGGAATCCAGCACAATGGTCACCGGTCCGTCGGCGCACAGATCAATCTGCATATGAGCGCCGAATTCCCCGCAGGATACCGGCACACCCGACTCCTGCATCCGCTGTACAAAATACCGGTACAACTCCTGCGCCCGCCCGGGCCGGGCGGCGTTCAGGTAATCCGGTCGGTTGCCGCTTTTGTAATTGGCGAGCAGAGTGAAATTGGATACGACCAAAGCACCGCCGCCCGCATCCAGGACCGACCGGTTCATTTTGTCCTGCCCGTCCGGAAAAATACGCAGTTTTGCAATTTTTGCAGCCAGCAGCGAGGCGTCCTGTTCCGTATCGGTCTGTGCTACTCCCAAAAGGATCAGCAGTCCGTCCTCACATTTCCCCACGCACGCATCCCCGACCCGGACCGCGGCGGAAAGGACCCGTTGTATCACTGCAATCATATCATCCTCCGAATCCCCGGTCTACCGACTCTACCGCCGGAATGGATCTGAGCCGGGACACAATGGAATTGAAATGTTCTACATTGCGGCATCCGATCGCCAGGTTGATCACCGCGTGTCCGTTGTCCCCGATCTGATGGGACGAGATCCGCATGATCGACACCTTCATATCGGCCAGGGCGGCCGATACTTCGGCCAGAACGCCGATGTCATCCAGCACGAATACCTTGAGATTGGCTTCATACAGGTTGCGGTTGTTTTCCGATGCGGCGTCGCCCTCCCAGTGCGCCTCTACCCAACGGTCCCGGTACTCCTCGCGCTCACGGTTCAGCCGGACATTCGGGCAGTCAGCCTTGTGAATGGAAATACCGAATCCCTTGGTAATGAATCCGATCACCGTGTCGCCGGGAAGCGGATTGCAGCATTTGGCAAACTTGACCTCGCAGCCGCTTTCTCCGTCCACCACGATTCCCGACCCGCGGCGCAGGTTTTTGGGTTTTTCCACCAGGCGGAAGGCGTCTTCCACACTGGAGGGCGCCTGCGGCTCTTCCGCTGCGGGCACCAGTTTCTCAAACTCTTCCTTCAGCCGGGCGGTCAGCCGCGGAATCGACAGTCCGCCGAATCCGATAGTATTGTACAGATCGTCGCCGCTCTGGATGCCCACCCGGTGCGCCACATTCTCCACCACTTCGTTGCGCTGCGCCTCGGTGTACGGCCGGCCGAAGCGCCGCAGCTCCCGGTCAATCTCCTGTTTGCCCACCTGAATGTTTTCGGTGCGTTGTTCCTTCTTGAAAAACTGACGGATCTTATTGCGGGCTTCGCCGGTCTTGACGATCTTCAGCCAGTCACGGCTGGGGCCCTTGGAGGTATTGGATGTGAGGATCTCCACGATTTCCCCGTTCTGAGGAACCCGGTCGATCGGCACAATCATGCCGTTGATCTTTGCCCCCACCATCTTGTTGCCGACCGCGCTGTGAATCGCATAGGCGAAGTCGATCACCGTTGCGCCCTGCGGCAGCGAGATCACATCCCCCTTGGGGGTAAACACAAAGGTCTCGTCATGGAAAATATCGGTCTTGAAGGACCGCATGAACTCGTCCGGATCCTTGGTGTTGTCGTCCGCTTCCAGAAGTTTGGAGATCCAGCGCAGCTTCTCGTCGATCTCCTCTTTTGATTTTTCACCCGATTTGTATTTCCAATGCGCTGCAATACCGAATTCCGCAGTCTGATGCATCTCATAGGTACGGATCTGCACCTCAAACGGCAATCCGTGCCTGCCGATCACCGTGGTGTGCAGAGAACGGTACATATTGGGTTTGGGGGTGGAAATATAGTCCTTGAATCTTCCCGGCACCGAATTGAACATCTCGTGCACCAACCCCAGCACCGTGTAGCACGCAAGCTCTGTATCCACAATGATGCGCAGTGCGTAAAAATCGTAGATTTCATCAAAACTCTTGTTCTGATTGTACATCTTCCGGTACAGGCTGTAGATCGACTTGACCCGCCCTTCCATGGTGAAGTGAATGTTGTTTTCGGTCAGCCGTTCGGCGATCTCGGTTTTTGCGTTCTCAATCAGGTCCCGGCTCTCTCCGTATTTCTGCTGGACCGAGTTGGATACCTCCTGATAACCGATGGGATCCAGATACAGCAGGGACAGATTTTCCAGTTCCTGCTTGATGCGCTGCATGCCCAGCCGATGCGCCAGCGGAGCATACACATACATGGTCTCCAGCGCAATATCCCTCTGACGCTCCTCACGCTTGACCGAGAGGGTGCGCATATTATGCACCCGGTCGCACAGCTTGATGAAAATCACCCGGATATCCTTGGTCATGGCAAGCAGCATTTTCCGGATGTTCTCGATATGGGCCTCTTCCTTGTCCTCCACCTGAACAGACACAATCTTGGTCAGCCCGTCCACCAGCAGCGCCACATCCTCTCCGAAAGCGTCGGAGATGGCTTTCAGACTGGTCTTGTCCGGACAGTCCTCCACCGTGTCATGCAGCAGTGCCGCACACACCGAATCGGTGTCCAGCTCCATTTCGGCCACGATCTCCGCCACCGCGATGGGATGGAAAATGTAGGGTTCCCCGCTCAGCCGGAACTGCCCCGCATGCGCCTCGTCCGCATAGAGAAAGGCCCTCTTGATTTTTTCGATGTCATATTTTTTACCCGTCCCCTCGAGCATGCCGATGAGACGGCTGATTTCCTCATACATGATACGATTCCTGACCGTTATGCCGTTCCTGACCGCGCAGACGACGCAGCAGGGTGGATTTTTCCAGATCTGTTTTCGTCGTGGCATTGTGCAGCCGGACGGTATAGCGGTCCCCCTGCTCCTGAATGGTCAGCAGGTTCAGCTCCTTGAATATCAGAATAATAAACCTGAGTTTGATGGAATTGACATCTCCGCCGTATTCGGTATGGATCTTGGTCAGAAGCACCCGATGCGAGAAACTGTCGATTCCCATCCGCGCCAGCCGCCGGATCACCGTATAGGTGGCGGCAAAATCGGCACGGCACGGCAGCACATGCTCCTCAGGCGAGAACGATCCGCCCGCGCGGATGGTTTCAAAGCGGTCGGCAAGCTGTGCCCGGCGTCTGTCGTCCTCTTCGGAACGGCGGATATCCTTGATGATCAGCTGAACAGACTTCCGCCCGTTCCACTCATTGATGTCCACGGTGAACATGAGATCCGCCAGATCACCCGCAAACAGTGAAAGCTCCTCCATCCCCGAGCCGAAGCACATGGCCTGCAGCACATGGCCGTCGCCGGTTCCCAGAGTAAAGCGGGTATGCCGACCGCCGCTCACCGCCGCGCTCTCCAGAATCTCGACCCCGAAAAGAGCAAACACCGGAACAGGATTGCCCACCCCGTAGGGCTCGAGCAGTTGAAGCTCCTGCGCAAGCGACAGAGTAATGTCGGAAAATTTCAGGATACAGTCGCCCTCAAGGGTGGGCGTCATGGCTTCCTCGCTCAGCACCGAACGGGCATATTCATTGATGCGGGCACGGAACAGCGGCAGATTGGCGCGCGTGACGCTGAGTCCCGCTGCCAGTTCATGGCCGCCGAATTTCACCAGGCAGTCGCTGCAGTGCACCAGCGCATCCACCAGATTGAGTCCCTTGATGCTGCGTCCGGAGCCTTTCCCCACATCGTCCGATCCGTATACCAACCCGCACCCTTCAAAGGATACCAGAATGGAAGGCAACCCGAATTTCTCGGTGATCCTGGACGCCACAATCCCGATGATTCCGTGATGCCAGCCGTCCGAATCCAGCACAATCACCGGATCATGCTCAAAATCGTGTTCGGCGTAGATCTTTTCAAACGCCTCCTCCATGATGCGGTTTTCCTCGGTCTGGCGCTCCCGGTTGGCCTCGCACAGATCCTCCGCCAGCCGCTTTGCCTCATCGGGGTCTTCCGCAAGGAACAGTTCCACCGCCTCAGTGGCGCTGCGGATCCGTCCGGCCGCATTGATACGCGGGGCAAGCGTGTAGCCGATGTAACCGGATGTGATCTTCCGGGTTTTGCGCTTTCTGACAGTAGGAGCGCTTCCGGTGCGGTTTGCCGCTGCTTCCATCAGGGCAACAAGCCCGGGACGCGCGGTATGTTCAATCAGATGCAGACCGTACGAGACGATCAGTTTATTTTCGTCCCGGATGGGCATGACATCCGCAATGGTACCGATAGCGACAAGGTCGGCGTAATGCCGGCACACATCGCCCACCGCATCCAGCCTGGACTGCCCGGTAAGCCGCTCCTGCAATGCGCAGATCAGTTTGAATACCACGCCGACACCCGCCAGCTCCTTGAATGGATAGGGACAGTCGGGACGGTGCGGATTGATGACCGCAACCGCTTCGGGCAATTCCGAACGGCACTCATGGTGATCGGTCACCACCACATCCACCCCAAGAGAGGCGGCATACAGCACCTCTTCATTGGCGGTGATGCCCGTATCAACCGTGATGATCAGAGCGGTTCCTTCCCCCGCCAGCTTCTCAATGGCGCTCTTTGAAACGCCGTAACCCTCGTTGGCGCGATTGGGAATATAGTAACTGATATGTTCCGAATAACGGCGCAGAAACAGGTACAGCGTACAGACTGATGTCACCCCGTCCACATCATAATCGCCGTATACCGTAATCCGTTCCCCGCACTCAAGTGCACGGCGGATGCGTGCGATTGCAGGCTCGATATCGCGCAGCAGAAAAGGATCGCACAGCATCTCGCTCTCCATATGCAGAAACGAGCGTGCACTTGCGGCGTCGGTGTATCCGCGGTTGATCAGCAACTGTGCCACAATGGGCGAAACCGCAAGGTCCCGCGCCATCTGCACCGTCTCTTCGGGTATTCGTTGTGCCAGATTCTCCCTGAGAATCCACTTCTTCTCCTTTTTGTTTTCAATCGGTGAAATCATGTATATCTGAAACCGTTTCAGGCGGCGGACCGCCCTCTTTCTGTATTATTAACAAATGGAAGCCCGGCATTTCATCCGGGCGGCGCATAGGCAGCCATCAGAGCCAGTGCCGTGCGGATCCCGTCCACCGCCGCGCTGGTGATGCCCCCTGCATAACCGGCGCCCTCTCCCGCAGGGTACAGATTGGAAAATCCGATGGCGCACCGGTCCTCCCCGCGCAGAATACGGATGGGCGCGGATGTTCTGGTTTCCGCTCCGGTCAGAACCGCATCGGAAACCGAAAAGCCCTCAATCCTGCCTTCAAAAGCGGCAATGCCGCCGCGCAGGGCCTGCGTGACAAATGGGGGCAGATAGGCGTCCGGCGAACAGAGCCGCACGCCCTCCCCAACAAAAAAAGAGGGCAAAATCCCGCGCGGCTGGGTGCCGCACGTGCCGGACAGGAAATCTCCGACAAGACAGATGGGCGCGCTGTAAGCACCCCCGCCCGCCGCAAAAGCAGCCTGCTCGATGCCGCGCTGAAAGGCGATCGCCCGCGCGGGCGTCGCACCGTAATCTTCCCGGAATACCGAAACGGCAAGAGCGCAGTTTGCGTTTCTGCCGTCGCGGGCATGGCTGCTCATTCCGTTTACCACCACGCCGCCTTCCTCGCTGGCAGCCGCAATCACGGTGCCTCCGGGACACATGCAGAACGAATAAACGCCCCGCTCTTTGGTGTTGTATGACAGATTGTACTCCCCGTGCCCGAGCGCCGGATGCCCGGCGAAGGAGCCGAACAGCGCCCGGTCGATATCGCTCTGCAGATGCTCGATCCGTACCCCTACTGAAAAAGGTTTCGCTTCAAGAGCAATATCCAGATCCATCAGCATGCCGTAAGTATCCCGCGCGCTGTGTCCTACCGCGAGAATCAGGGCACCCGCGTCAATCGGTCCGTCAGGGGTCAGCACGGCATGGACACGGCCGTCCCTGTGCAGGATCCGGTCCATTCTGGTGTGATGGAACACCCTGCCGCCGCACGCCTCAATGCGCGCCTGTAGCGCCGTCACCACCGTGCGCAGAAGATCGGTGCCGATGTGCGGCTTCTGTCTGGTGAGAATATCGGCAGGTGCGCCGCAGGCCGCAAACTGTTCCAGAACATATCCGCATACCGGATCGTGAATTCTGGTGACCAGTTTCCCGTCAGAAAAAGTGCCGGCGCCGCCGGCGCCGAACTGAATGTTGGTCTCGGGGTCAAGAATGCGTTCCCGGCGCAGTCTGTCAAAGGCCTGCACCCGTTCCCTGACCGTGCCGCCGCGCTCCAGCAGGACCGGCGCATAGCCGTTCTCGGCAAGTATCAGTGCGGCAAACAGGCCGCACGGCCCCGCTCCCACCACAACCGGCGGGGCGGAAAGAGGTGCAGTCCCGAATACCGGAACCGGCCTCTCCGAACGCAGCGGAGTCAGAAGATCCGTATGCGCGGCAGCATCGGGCGCAAAGGACCCGGTGACCGCGACCGCATATACCAGGCGGATATCGGAACGTTTGCGTGCATCCACCGAACGGCGGTGAAGCGCAAAAACCGCGTCATCCGGCAGCAGGGCGGCTGCGCGCAACCGGCGCCGGGCATATGCAAAAGCGTCCTCTTCGGTACTGTCGAGCGGCAGGCTGATGCCGCTCAGCACATAGGTGCCGGGCATCGGCTCACCCGATACAGATACGGCAGGAGAGCACATCGGTCTGCTCCGCTGTATCCGTGTGATCCGTGTCATCGGAAGAAAGCGCCATACGGTAGGACACGGTCAGGAAGACCGCAACGGCGGCGAGCAGGCAGGCCGCATACAGCAGGATCGCCCGCAGAAGGGCTCTTCTTTTACTTGTTTTCCCTGTCATGGCTCAGGCCTCCTCTCCCTGCTGCGGCACATCCGTTTCTCCGCTCTGGTGCAGCAGGACTTTATACAGCAGAGCGCGCAGAGACTGATACGAATAATCACGGGTAATGCCCGACTTGAAAGCAACCGAGATGATTCCGGTCTCCTCAGAAACCACCACCACCAACGCATCGCTGCTTTCGCTCATTCCGATTGCCGACCGGTGTCGGGTCCCGAGATCCGGATCGATGTTGCCGTTACGCGACAAGGGCAACAGACATCCTGCCACAGCAACCCGGCGGTTGCGAATCACCACTGCACCGTCATGCAGAGGCGCCTTGTTAAAAAAGATATTGCGCAGCAGATAGGGCGTCACAACAGCGTCCAGTTCCACACCGGTGCGCATGACATCGGCCAGCGGGACATTCCGCTCGAACACGATCAGGGCCCCGGTCTTGCTACGCGACAGATCGGATACCGCCTGACACACCGCGTCGAGCACTTCGTCCTGCTGTTCGGTTCTGCTCTGTTTGTCTTTGGTGATACCGCGCAGATTGCTGTAAAAATACCCGCCGATATCGGCCAGCGCTTCCCGTATCTCGGTCTGAAACACCACAAAGACTCCCACAAAGCCCACGCCGAAAAACCATCCGAGCACCGTCCCGAGCGCATACAGACCGAGCACCCGTGCCGCCAGCCAGACGCATCCGCAGACAAGAAGCCCGCACACAACCGGCAGCGCGCGGCGGCGCAGCAGAAACGCAACCACCAGGAAGAGCAGAAGCGAAAGTAACAGGATATCCAGCACATCCGCAAAAGACAGATGTGTCAGCCGGTAACCGGCATAGTCAAAGAAGGAGCGGACGGTTCCCGCCCCGGCGCGCGTCAGGCAATTCGGAATGAACATGTGTGATATCTCCAGGGCTGTGCCCGTATTTCTTCGGATTTTTGGGCAAAACTGTTTCTCTGCCCTCAACCATACATACAAAATTTATGTATATCAACATTATATCATATCGGGCGTTTGATTTCAAATGTTTTTTCGATATATTTTCAGTTTTTTTCCCTGCTTTTTCCCCTGCGTGTCGGGGCCGAACTTTTTTAATACAAAAAAGCAGATTTCTCTTGACATTTTTTTCACATTCCGCTATAATATGTCTCATATGAGACAGAAAGGAGTATCATGGAAGCATTTTATAAGCAGATCGGAACGCTGTTCCTGTTTGAAAACATTCCCCCGCCGCAACTGCCCGATGCGCTGAAAACGGCGGAGGCTGTCCTGCTGCGCTGCCGGGCGGGCGAGGTGATCCTGCCGCGCGGGGATGCGCCCGCACTGTTCTGCATTCTGGAAGGAGCGGTTTCAGTCAGCCGTTGCACCGCGCACCGCACCATGCCGCTCAACCGTCTGGGGCCGGGCGATGTATTCGGAGCGGCGCAACTGTTCTGCGAGAGCGGTGAGCCATTCCCCACTACGGTGAAGGCGACACGGCAGAGCGTGCTGCTGTGTATTCCGGAGGCGGGGCTGCGCGCTTATCTCCGAAGCAATGTACCGGCAGCGCTGGCTTATATTTCGTATCTGTCCTGCAAGATCCGTTTTCTCAACCGGAAACTGGACGCCTGCAGCGGACGGGACGCGGAAGGCAAGGTGGCGCTGTGCCTGCTTCGTCTTTCGGAAGGGGACACGGTCAGCACAGGCACGCTGAATATGAAGGCATTGGCTGCATCGCTTGATATCGGCCGCGCTTCCCTGTACCGGATCCTCAGCCGCCTGGAACAGGCAGGCGCCATCACACGCGAAAAAGACCTGGTTCACATTCAAAACAAAACATATCTGGAAAGGTTGGTTTAATCATGAAAAAACTCATTGCACTCTTTTTGCTTCTCGCCTGCCTCACCGGCATGCTTGCCGCCTGCGGCAATACCGACAATGACACCGGTACCGGCACTGCCCCCCAGGTGCCGGAGGAAGAACAGACCACCATCCGCATCGGCGTTCTCTCCGGTCCTACCGGCATGGGCATGGCGAAGCTGTGGGCGGACAGCAATGCCGGGACGGCAGAAGGGTCCTATCAGTTCACCCTTTACGATGCGCCGCAGAACGCACTCAACGACTTCATCGCGGGCGAGCTTGACATTGTGGCGACGCCCACCAACACGGCCGCCACGCGCTACAACGCCAAACAGGATGTGCAGATTCTGGCAGTGAACACCCTGGGCACGCTGTACCTGATGGAAAAGGGGGAAACGGTCAGTTCCATTGCCGACCTGCGCGGAAAGACGGTAGCCATCAGCGCTCCCGGTTCCACGACCGATCTGATTTTCCGCTATCTGCTGACCGAAAACGGTCTGGACCCGGAAAGCGATGTCACCATTCTCACCGCTCCCGATCATGACACACTGGTCGGATGGGCGCGTATGGGAAAGACCTCGGACAACGAGACCTTCGATGTGGTGATGCTGCCCGAACCGAAGGTGTCCCAGTTGCTGCTGACCGAAGAGGGCGCGGACTACCGGGTCTGCCTGGACCTGAACGACGCCTGGGCGGCGGTCGCACCTGCCGATACCAGTATCGCCATGGGGTGCGTAATGACCACCACTGCGTTTGCACAGGCGCATCAGGATGCCATTGAACTCTTCCTCTCCGAATACAGTGCTTCCATCTCCTACATTGCCGATCCCGACAACCTGCAGAGTGCTGCCCAGATGATCGTGGACGCCGGCATCATCCCGAAAGCACCGATGGCAATCAAAGCACTGCCGGGAAGTGCCATTGCGTTTCTTTCCGGGGACGACATGAAGACCGCGCTGGAAGCCTTCTACTCCGCGCTGTGCGAACAGAATCCCCAGGTCATCGGGGGCGCTCTTCCGTCTGACGCATTCTACTATGGCGCCGGCGGGAATTAAAAAGACTGCTGCCGCGGTATGCGGGCTGATCTTCTGGCTGCTGATCTGGCAGATCGCCGCGGTGCGGGCCGATCTCTCCTTCGTGCTGCCCACACCGCTCGCGGTCGCGGGTGAAATGCTGCAGCTGCTGACCGAGTCCTCCTTCTGGAGTGCGGTGGGCTCAACCCTTGTGCGCATCGCACAGGGATATGCCGCAGGCCTTGCGGTAGGTATTGCTCTGGGTATTATTACCGCGCTCGTTCCCTTTTCTGCCCAGATTTTTGCTCCGCTTATGACCGCTCTCAAAAGTACACCGGTCGCTTCCTTTGTACTGGTGGTGTGGGTATTCACCGGGAGTTCCACCCTGCCGTTTTTTACGGCTTTCATCATGGTTCTCCCTATCACCGTCAAGAATACCGACACCGGCATCCGGCAGTTTGATCCGGCGCTGGCCGAAGTCTGCCGGGTGCATCGCCTGCCGCTCCGGCGTCGCCTGACCGCGTTCTGGCTTCCCTCCCTGGCCCCCTACCTGTCGGCAGCGGCGGTCACCTCGGTAGGCCTGGCTTTCAAGGCGGGAGTGGCAGCCGAAATTCTCGCCCAGACAAAAAATTCCGTGGGCCGGGAAATCTACTTTGCAAAAGCGTATTTTGAAACGGAGCGGCTCTTCGCCTGGACCCTCACTGTAATTGTACTTTCCATTGCCGCAGAGGCGGCAGTGCGCGGTGCGGTGCTGCTGATGCGCGGAAGGAGGAAGCATGCCCGAGATTCTGCTTGACCGGGTCTGTGTATCTTTCGGAGATCAGACGGTCCTTGACCGGTTTTCATACCGATTCGCCATTCCGGGCCTGTACCTGCTCACCGGGCAGAGCGGCAGCGGGAAAACCACCCTGCTGCGTCTTTTGGCGGGTCTGTGCCGTCCCGACAGCGGCACCGTGACTTTTCCCGGTAAGCGGTCGGTCTCCATGCATTTTCAGGAATACCGGCTTTTCCCTACGCTGACCGCACTGGCAAACGCCGCACTGGTACTCCGCGGCAACACGCGGGCATGCCGCAGCAGAGCCGCCGCCATGCTCGGGCAGCTGGGCTTTTCGGAAGAGGACCTCGGAAAATTTCCGCATCAGCTTTCCGGCGGCATGCAGCAGCGCGTCTCTCTGGCACGCGCCTTTCTCAACCAGGCGCCGCTTCTGCTGCTGGATGAGCCGACAAAAGAGCTGGACGCCCCGCTGCGCGCCGCTGTATGCCGTCTGATCGGTGAGGAAGCACGCGTGCGGGCGGTCGTTCTGGCAACGCACAATCCGGACGAGCTGGCTATCCCGGGCGGCGTGCCCGTACCGGTCTCACCCGCTCCCTCTGACGGAACGGCCAAACCGCACTCCTGAAAGCAACACGCCCGAAGCCGGTCACAACAAACATGGCAGGACGGAAGCAAATCTTCCGTCCTGCCATGTTTTAATTGTAGGATAATTCCGATTCCGACATTCAGATTCACCGCTCTGCCGGATCCTTACCGACCGTCTCACTGGACGAAAGCGTGAAACGGAAGCGACAGAATTTCCCCTCTTCGCTGTCCACATGGATTTCTTCCCCATGCGCGTCGATGATGGTCTTCGCAATATAAAGGCCGAGTCCCACGCCGGTTTTATCAAGGCCCCGGCTTTTGTCACCTTTATAAAACCGCTCGAAGATAAACGGGATGTCTTCTGCGGGAATGCCCACGCCCTCATTGTAAACGCTGACCTCTGTTTTGTTCCGGCCATGGCGTGAGATGGCGACATTGAGTTTTCCGCCTTCATAGGAGAATTTGATGGCGTTGTCGCAGATGTTGTAGAGAATCTGGTGAATGGCATCCTGGTCCGCGGTCACCATCATCCGGTCATCATCCGCCAGGAAATCCACATCCAGATGCTTTGCATCAATCTTCTGTTCGAAGGAAATCAGGATCAGACGCGCCATTTCGCAGATGTCAAAGCTCTTCAGAACCAGTTTGCGGTCGCCCGACTCCAGCCTGGAAATGTCCAGCAGTTGCGAAACCAGGCGCGACAGCCGGTGCACCTCGGAGGAAATGATTCCCAGATAATACTCGTGTTTATCGGGCGGGATCGCGCCGCTGTTGATGCCGTCGATGAAGCCCGCGATGGTGGTCATCGGGGTACGCAGATCGTGCGACACGCTCGCCAGGAAGGAGTTGCGCATTTTCTCGATATGATCGAGCGATTCCGCCATCTGGTTGAATGCGGCCGCCAGTTCTGCGATCTCATCCTGGCCGCTCACCTCAATGCGGGTATCGAACTTCCCTTTTGCGAACTGCTTGGACGCTGTAATCATGCTGCGCAGCGGTCCGATCATCCGGTCACTGATAAAATAAACAGCAATCAAAGCGGCAAGCATCAGCCACAGGCTTGCCATCACAACCGTGGTGTTCATGGTGCTGATCAGCTCATTCTCACTGGCATAGGTAGACAGGATCACCACCGCACCGATGGGATGCTGCGCCTGGTCGGTCAGACAGACGCCGTACAGAATACAGGGCGTCTTCAGTGCGCCGTCCAGATTGTCGATTCCTTCATAGGAGGATGAGGAAACGATGGCGCCGATGATGCTGTCGGGAAGCACGCTGATGCCGGAAGTGGCGAATTCACTGTCGGAGAGGATCACATTCCCGGCCGTGTCGGTCACCATCAGCATCACGCCCGCTTCGCGCCGGGTGACCGAATCCAGAATGCCGGTCAGGGCAACGCGGTTATCGTTGAGGTAGGCAATCAGCTGCTCTTCGTCACTCTCGTGAAAACCGTACGACACCACATCGTGCACTGTCTGCGCAAACCAGCGCAGATCGTCACGCTTGGAATCCGCAGCGTAATCCCGCACTTTGGAAGAGATAATGGAGGTCAGCATCACAAAACTGATTCCGATAATCAGGGCAAAGGCGGTCACATATTTTGTAAATACACTTTTGAACATTGAGACTTCCCCGCTGGTTCATACTTACCGTTATTATACCACCTCTCGCCCCGGAAAGTAAAGAAATATTTTTTAACAATTGACGAACACGCCGGGTTGTGCTATAATGATACGAACGAAGAAAACTGCTGAAGGGGACGCCCTCTTCTGAAAGGATATCTGCATGAAACATCCTGTCACCACCCGTTTTGCACCCAGTCCGACCGGCTACATGCACATCGGAAATCTGCGCACGGCCCTGTATGCATACCTGATTGCAAAAAGCAACGGCGGAACTTTTATCCTCCGCATTGAAGACACCGACCGCGAGCGTCTGGTAGATGCGGCCACCGATGTGATTCTGGACACCCTGCGGATCACCGGGCTGAACTATGACGAGGGCCCCGGGGTGGGCGGACCGCACGGTCCCTACATCCAGAGCGAACGGTTGCCGATCTACCACAAGTACGCTCAGAAACTGGTGGACGAGGGACATGCGTACTACTGCTTCTGCTCAAAAGAGCGGCTGGACGCGTTGCACGAGAGCGATGCAACCGGCGGCTACGACCGTCATTGCCGCTCCCTCACGCCCGAGCAGATCAGGCAACAGCTGGATGCCGGTACTCCCTATGTCATCCGCCAGAAGATGCCGCTGACCGGCACCACCACCTATACGGACGCGGTCTTCGGCGAGATCTCCACCGAAAACAAAGAACTGCAGGATCAGATCCTGATCAAGGCAGACGGCTACCCCACCTACAATTTCGCCCATGTCGTGGACGACTATCTGATGGGGGTCACCCATGTGGTGCGCGGCAGCGAGTATCTGACCTCCACGCCGAAATATGCGCTGCTCTACGATGCGTTCGGCTGGGAGCGTCCGGTCTATGTGCACCTGCCGCTGATGATGGGCCGCGGGGAGGACGGAACCATTTCCAAACTGTCCAAAAGACACGGTGCGGTCTCTTTCGCCGATCTGATGCATGCCGGCTATCTGCCCGAGGCTATCCTCAATTATATTGCACTTCTGGGCTGGTGCCCCAAGGAAAGCGAACGCGAATTCTTCACGCTTGCAGAACTGTGCGAAGTGTTCTCCCTGGACGGCATCAGCAAGTCGCCTGCCGTCTTCGACTATGATAAACTGCTCTGGTTCAACGGAGAATATATCCGCCGGATGACGCCTGCCGCGTTCCGGGAGGCAGTACAGCCTTACCTTGCCGACCTTGAGATCCCCGCCGGGCTGGATCTCGATGCGGTACTTGCCCTGCTGCAGCCCCGTGTAGGCACGCTTGCACAGGTACGGGAAAAGATCGGACTGTTCCTTGCGCTTCCCGATTATGACGCGGAACTGTTCCTCAACAAGAAAAACAAGGTGGA
This sequence comes from uncultured bacterium, assembly GCA_949293405.1. Taxonomy (GTDB): domain Bacteria; phylum Bacillota; class Clostridia; order Oscillospirales; family CAG-272; genus UBA1740. The sequence continues at coordinate 45,500 of CASFDI010000050.1, forward strand.
CCTCTCCACCGCCAGAGTTGTACTGGAAGCGGCTTATCCGCTGCTGGAAAAGCAGAACGATTTTACCAACGACGCGCTGTTTGAGGCATTGTCTTCCCTTGCCGGCACCCTGCAAATCAAGTCGGGCGCAGTGCTCTGGTGCCTGCGTATTGCGGTATCCGGCATGGCGGTGACCCCGGGCGGCGCTACCGAAATTATGGCAGCCATCGGCAAGGACGAAACGCTGCGCAGAACGGAGTTTGCACTGAAAAAGTGCGGTGTGAGCACTCATGATTGATCTTTCCGAACGCATCCGCCAACTGATGCCCACTTTTTCGAAAGGACAGAAACGCATTGCGAATGCCATTCTCGGCGATTACGGAACCGCCGCCTACATGACTGCCTCGCGACTGGGCGCCGCGGCCGGCGTTTCCGAGTCCACGGTGGTCCGTTTCGCCAATGAACTGGGCTTCAGCGGATATCCCGAATTCCAGCACGCCGTACAGGAACTGATGCGCACCAAGCTGACCCCCAACCAGCGCATTGAAATCACCGATCAGCGCATCGGAGACGGCGATCTGCTCACCAAGGTCATGACAGCCGACATGGATAAGATCAAATACACCATCGACAATGTATCCAGAACCGACTTTGCCGACTCGGTGGACGCGATTCTGAAAGCGCGTCAGATCTATGTTCTGGGCGTGCGCTCCTCCGCTTCCCTGGCGTCCTTCTTCTATTTCAACCTGAATCTGATTTTCGACAATCTGAAGCTGGTTCAGCCTACCAGCACCAGCGAAGTGTTTGAACAACTGTTCAACATCGGGCCGGGCGATGTGCTGTTTGCGGTGAGTTTTCCCCGTTATTCCACCAAGATTGTCACCGCGGTGCGCTATGCCCGTTCCAAAGGGGCGACCGTCATCGGACTGACCGACAGCACGCTTTCCCCCCTGGCCGAAAGTGCAAACTGCCTTCTGACCGCCCAGAGCGATATGGCGTCTTTTGTGGATTCTCTGGTGGCCCCGCTCTCGATTATCAATGCCATTCTGGTAGCGGTCACCCAGAACCGCAAGGATGAGGTGAAAGAGCGCTTCGAACAGCTCGAACATATCTGGGACGAGTATCAGGTCTATGAAAAACGGTGACCGTGTGCGCGTTGCGGTGGTAGGCGGCGGTCCGGCCGGCATGATGGCGGCATACGCGGCACATGACGCAGGGGCCTCTGTTACCCTGTTTGAGCAGAACGACCGTCTGGGCAAAAAACTGCTGATCACCGGCAAAGGGCGGTGCAATGTCACCAGCGACAGCACCGTCGCGCAGCTGATTGAAAATATCACAAAGAATCCGCGGTTCCTCTACAGCGCATTCCATGCGTTTGATACAGCGGATACCATGCGCTTTTTCACCGAACGCGGCGTACCGCTCAAGACCGAACGCGGCCGCCGCGTTTTCCCGCAATCGGACCGCAGTGCGGACATCCGGGACGCCCTGCAGCGCGCCCTGACCGGTGTGCAACGCATCCGGGCAAAAGTCACTTCTCTCTCCTGCCGGAACGGTCGGATCACCGGCCTTGAAGCGGGCGGGGTGCCGTATGTTTGCGAACGGGTGATCCTGGCCACCGGCGGGGTCTCCTACCCGCTTACCGGTTCGGACGGCAGCGGATTTAAACTGGCAGAATCAACCGGGCACACCGTTACCCCGCTTCTGCCTTCCCTTGTGCCGCTCACCTCGGAGGATCCGGTCTGCCGCGCGGCGCAGGGGCTGGCGCTGAAGAATGTCGCCCTCACCGTGCAGAATGAACAGGGGGCGGTACTGTACCGGGATTTCGGGGAGATGCTGTTCACGCATTTCGGCCTGTCTGGGCCGATGATCCTGAGTGCCTCGGCTCATCTGCACGGCGTGTCTTTCCGGCAGCTGACCGCCCTGATCGATCTCAAACCTGCGCTGACCGAAGAGGTGCTGGACCGTCGCCTGCTGAACGACTTTGCAAAATACAGCAACCGCGACCTCGGCAATGTCCTGTCAGGCCTTCTGCCCGCCGCCCTGATTGAACCGTTTCTGCACAAGGCGGCGCTCCCGATGCACAAAAAAGTACACTCGGTCACGCGCGAGGAGCGGCGCACCCTGCTGGAACTGCTCAAAGCATTTCCCGTGCCGCTGTCGGGCACCCGGCCGATCGAGGAGGCGATCGTCACCTCGGGCGGCATTCCGGTCAGCGAAATTGACCCGAAGACCATGATGTCCCGCCTGTGTGCCGGACTTTTCTTTGCCGGAGAGATGATCGATGTGGACGCCTACACGGGCGGCTTCAATCTTCAGATTGCATTTTCCACCGGTTTTCTTGCCGGCAGCAAGGCAGCAACCCTGCCCATTACTGACGAAAGGTGAACAACCATGCTCAGAATTGCAATTGACGGCCCCGGCGGAGCGGGCAAAAGCAGCGTGGCACGGGCAGTCGCCCGTGCGTGCGGCCTGCTCTATGTGGATACGGGTGCCCTGTATCGTACGGTCGGCCTGTTTGCGCAGCGAACCGGGACCGATCCGAAAAACGCGGATGCGGTGGCGGCGCTTCTGCCCCGGCTCATGCTGCGGCTGACCTACGAAGACGGCGCCCAGCAGATCTATCTCGGAGAAGAGCGGATCACCGACCAGATCCGCACCCCGGAGATCTCCCTGTATGCTTCGGATGTGTCCGCGCATGCGGCAGTCCGCGCCTTTCTTCTGGATCTGCAGCGCGATACTGCCAGGCATTATCCGGTCATAATGGATGGCCGGGACATCGGAACAGTGATTTTCCCCGATGCGGAACTCAAGATTTTCCTGACTGCATCTGCCGCTGCACGCGCGCAGCGGCGGTGTCTCGAGTTGCGTGAGCGCGGTATCGAAGCGGATTACGAAACGGTTCTGCGCGAAACCGAACAACGCGATCTGCAGGACTCCACCCGCACACAAGCGCCGCTGCGCCCCGCGCCCGACGCCGTGATGCTGGACTCCTCGGATCTGACTTTTGAGCAGACAGTGGAAAAGGTGACCGCATTGGTGCGCCCCCTGCTTCCCGCGAACAAAAAAAGCAAAAAAACAAAGCGCAGTTTCTACATGCGCCTGCACCGCTGCTTTGCCGGTCTGTTCCGTTTTCTTTTGCGCGTCCGTGCAGAAGGGCTGGAACATATTCCCGCAGAGGGGGGCATGGTGGTCTGCTCCAATCACATTTCAGCATTCGATATTCTCGCCGTCGCATCGGTTTTTCCCCGTCAGTTGCGTTTTCTGGCAAAGCGGGAACTCTTCGCCGTGCCGTTGCTCGGTTCTCTGCTGCGTGCATGCGGTGTGGTACCTCTCGATCGCGGGGGCCGCGATGTAGGTGCCGTGAGACGCTCCATTGCACTTGTCAAAGGGGGCAATCTGGTTGCCGTCTTCCCGCAAGGGCACCGTTATAAAGGAAAAAATCCGGCAGATACGCCTGTGAAATACGGTGCGGGACTGATCGCCACGCATGCCGATGCTCCCATGCTGCCGGTGTGCATCAAGGTGAAAAACAACCGCTATCGCTTCCTGCGGCGGGTTCATGTACTGGTCGGGCAGCCGATCAGCTGCCGGGACCTCGGCCTGACCGAACACAACACCGCGGCTTATACGGCCGCAACACAGGCAGTCTTCAGCGCTCTCTGCGCTCTGGGCGGCTTCACCCCGACCGCGGACGCAACCGCATCTGCCCCCACGGACGGTACCGGTCATGCAGATTGAAATTGCACAGAACGCCGGCTTCTGCTTCGGCGTGCGCCGTGCCACCGACTGTGTGGAGCAGTATCTGTCCCGCCGGCCGCGTCCCATTCTGTATACCCTGGGACATCTGATACACAACAGGCTTTATAATCTCTCCCTGGAAGGACAGGGTGTGCGGGCAATCGGAATTGAGGATGCGCAACGGATTGCGTCCGAGAGCGACCGGCTTGGCGAGACGGTGCTGATCGTGCGCGCGCACGGCATCCCGAAACAGGACTCGGAGCTGCTCCGGCAGCTGTGCGCTGCACACCCCGCATTCTTTGTAGTGGACATGACCTGCCCCAAAGTCAAAAGCATTCACGAAATTGTCTCTGCTAACACACGCCCCGGCGATCTGTTGCTTCTGCTGGGCAACCCGGAGCACCCCGAGGTCGCCGGAATTGTCAGCTATTCCGCCTGCGAGACCCGTATTTTCCAGACGGCGGAACAGGTCCTGCGCTGGCATCAGGAGGGTGTTTTCGACAAAAAGCGGCTGATTGTGGCCTCTCAGACCACCCAGAATCTGTTTGAATTTAAAAAAACAGAAGAAATTATCAAAAAACTATATACAAACGCAATTTTTTTTGATACAATATGTAGTGTTACGGAAAAAAGGCAGACCGAAGCGGTCCGCATGGCGCAACAATCCGACTGCATGCTGGTGATCGGAAGCCGGGACAGTTCCAACACACAGAAACTGTACCAGCTCTGTTCCCGATTCTGCCCGCATACGCATCTGATCGAATCGGCGCGGGATCTTGCGGGACTTTCCTTTTCCGGATACAATCGGCTATCAATCACCGCGGGAGCTTCGACGCCGGGCGGGGTTATTATGGAGGTTTACGAAACAATGAGCAACACACAGCAGGTCGAAAATTTCGAGGAAATGCTCGAAGAGTCCTTGAAAACATTACATACAGGAGAAACCGTCACGGGCGTTGTCAGCGGCGTTACAGACACAGGGATTTACCTTGATCTGGGTGTGAAGCAGTCCGGCTTTATCGCAACGGAAAACCTCACCGACGATCCCAACGCGAAACTCTCCGATATGTTCAAGGTCGGGGACGAAGTAAAAGCATTTGTCATCCGCGTCAACGACGGCGAGGGCGTAATTACCCTGTCGAAGAAGCGCGTGGATGCAGAGCAGTCCTGGGCGGCGCTGGAAGCGCTGTACCAGAGCGGCGAAGTAGTGGAAACCCAGATCAAAGCAGCGGTCAAGGGCGGCTTGGTCTGCTCCATCGGCGGCAACCGCGTCTTTATTCCTGCATCGCAGAGCGGCGTGCCGAAGGACGGCGATCTCAGCGCACTGGTGGGCACCACGCAGCGCGTCCGTCTGATCGAGCTTGACGCCGACCGCAAGCGCGCACTGGCATCCATCCGCGTGGTCAAGAACGAAGAGCGCAAGGCAGCGGAAGCAGCCCTGTGGGAGAAACTGGAAGTGGGCATGAAGTTTACCGGCAAGGTCAAGAACCTGACCTCATACGGTGCATTTGTCGACCTTGGCGGCGTTGACGGCATGATCCACAACTCGGAACTGTCCTGGAAGCGCATCAAGCATCCTTCTCAGGTGGTATCTGTCGGCCAGGAAGTGGATGTCTATATCAAGGAACTGGATCCCGAGAAGAAACGCATTTCCCTGGGTTACAAGACTGAGGAGATGGACGACTTTGCAAAATTTGCCAAGGAGCACAAAGTCGGTGATGTAGTCACCGGTAAGATTGTCAGCATCATGCCGTTCGGCGCGTTTGCTGAAGTGGCTCCGGGAGTTGACGGTCTGATTCACATCTCGAGAATGTCCCTTGAGAAGATTGCGAAACCCGAGGATGCCGTTTCCATGGGCCAGGAAGTCCAGGTGAAGATCACCGAGATCGACACCGAAGGTCGCAAACTTGCCCTTTCCATCCGTGCCCTGCTGGAGGAAGCACAGCGTGCAGAGCGCGATGCGCAGAGAGCTGCAGAGCGTGCCGAGCGCGATGCACAGCGCAAGGAAGAGGAAGAGCGTCTGGCTCAGGAGCGCGCCGAGATGGCTCCCTATATCGTCGGATCCATCTGATCTTTACAACCGGAATAAAACGACGCCCGCCGCCTCAATGAGGCGGCGGGCGTCGTTTTCCATGCTACACGGGAAAGCAAATGTTTCAGTCCAGATTATTTTCGTAATCCGAACTGTCAATAAGAATGCGTTTACAGGACGGACAGCAGTCGCTCACCACATGATGCGGCGAAAGCAGCGGCTTTCCGAGCCGGAGCGCAAACTGCTCCCGCTTATCGGGCAAGAGGCTGATCCGGTGCTTTCTGGTGCTCCATAAAGTCAAACCGCAATTCAGATACCCATGGATCATTTCCACATTGCAGAATGGACATTTCATCGGTTGATTGCCTCCGTTTTTTATGAATTCAGATTTTCCGGTCTGCCTCTCTCGGTCTGCGTTAACAACGCACAGTCGGCAGCGGTGCCGGCACCTCCGGGGCTTCCCTGCCGGCCGGGCGTGCGGACCGGGTGTTTCCGATCGGTTTCCCGGTTGAAAGACTCTTCCGCAGGCTGTCGGGCAGAGAGCGGCAGAACCTCGTCAGAGGCCCTGCCGCCCTTCTTGCAACGGGAAGCGGGACCGCCGTCAGTCCAGCTCCTTCTTTCCGGTGTAGAGTTCGTAATATCTGCCCTTCAGTGCCAGCAACTCCTCATGAGTACCGCGCTCAATGATCTGGCCTTGCTCCAGCACCATGATGGCATTTGCGTTGCGGACCGTGGACAGCCGGTGCGCAATGACGAAGGTTGTACGGTTCTGCATCAGACGGTCCATACCGTGCTCAATGTGTCGCTCGGTACGGGTATCGACCGAGCTGGTCGCCTCGTCCAGCACCAGAATGGGGGCCTTTGAAAGGGCGGCACGCGCGATATTGAGCAGCTGCCGCTGGCCTTGGGACAGGTTCGCACCATCGCCTTCCAGCATGGTCTGATAACCGTTGGAAAGCCGCATGATGAAGGAATGCGCACTCGCGGTCTTGGCGGCTGCGATGACCTCATCGTCCGTAGCGTCCAACCGGCCGTATCGGATGTTATCCATCACCGTACCGGTGAACAGGTGGGTATCCTGCAGCACCATCGCAATATTGCGCCGCAGTTCATCGCGCCGGTACTCGCGGATATCCACACCGTCAATAGTGATTGTTCCTTTCTCAATATCATAGAACCGGTTCAGCAGGTTGGTAATAGTGGTCTTCCCGGCGCCGGTCGAACCGACAAAGGCAATCTTCTGTCCCGGTTTTGCATACAGCGAAATGTCGCGCAGAACGGTTTTTTCGGGAATATAACCGAAGGTCACATGATCCAGCACCACATTGCCCTGAATGTGTTCCATTTCTTTTGCATCTTTGGCATCGGGGGTCTCAGGGCTCTCATCCATGACATTGAACACCCGCTCCGCACCGGCCAGCGCCGAAAACACCGTGGACATCTGCTGGGAAATATTCAGAATCGGGAACGAAAACTGATTGGAATATCCGGCGAAGATGGTCAGACCGCCCGGCGTGAACCCGGAGACACTCATCAGAATGCCGCCCACCCCCACCGTTACAGCGTAACACACTTTTCCGGCGTTGCCCATGATCGGTCCCATGATGCCGCCGAAGAACTGTGCCCGCACCTGGTTTTCACGCAGATCGCCGTTGAGCTTTTCGAACTCCTCAATGCAGTCCTGCTCGTGATTGAACACCTTGATAACCTTCTGCCCGGACACGGTTTCCTCGATATAACCGTTGACCGCGCCAAGGGAGACCTGCTGACCGATGTAGTACTTGCTGCTGCGCTTTGCAATGGCGCCGCCGCCGAAGATAAACACCGGAATAAACGCTATGGTTACCAGCGTCAGGATCCAGTTGGTGGTCACCATGAATATGAAGGTTCCGACCAGGGTCACCACGCCCGAGATCACCGACACCAATGAGTTATCCAGCATCAGGGAGATGTTATCCACATCGTTGGTGAAGCGGCTCATCACTTCACCGGTGCTGTGCGTATCGTAGTAGCGTACCGGCAGTTTCTGCAGTTTCACGAACAGATCATTGCGGATACGCTCCACTACGCCCTGGGAAACCGCAATCATCAGCCGGCTCTGCAGATAAGTTGCCACAACGCCCACCATATAAATCACCAGCAGAATGCACAGCGCCGCAAACACATAAATCAGCACATCTGCCGCGACCTCAGAGGCAAACCAGTTTTTCACCACCGGTTCTACCGCATCATGGTAATGCTGGATAATCTGATCGGCCAGAACCGCGAACACGCCGTCCTCCTCATCGGTCGGTACATCGGCGATCCGGTTGATAATCGGCATGAGCATATAGGAGCCGGCCAGTGTCGAAAGGGTGCTGAACACCATGCACACCAATACGATCAGCAGATGCAACTTATAGGCACCGACATAATGGAACAGGCGCGCGACCGTACGGCGTACGCTTTTGGGCCTTCCTTTCTGCCCATGCTGTCTGCCGCGGGGGCCGCCCGGGCCGGGGCCCATCATCCTGCCGCCCGTGGTGGATGCGGTTCCGTTATACTGCTTTTTCAACTCTTCCAGACTGCGTGCCATTACCGGTCGCCTCCTTTCTCATCGTTGCGGTCCATCTGAGAATAATAGATCTCCTTATATTCTTCGTTCGTCTCCAGCAACTGTTCGTGTGTCCCCACGCCGGTGATCTGTCCCTCGTTCATCACCACAATCATATCCGCCTCCTTGACCGAGCCGATACGCTGGGCAATGATGATTTTGGTGGAACCGGCCAGATCTTCGCGGAATGTACGGCGGATCTGCGCTTCTGTCGCGGTGTCCACCGCACTGGTCGAGTCGTCCAGGATGATGATTTTCGGCTTCTTCAGCAGTGTTCTTGCGATACACAACCGCTGCTTCTGACCGCCCGAAACATTGGTGCCGCCCTGCCCTAGTTCGGTCTTGTAACCTGCCGGGAAGCTGCTGACAAATTTGTCAGCCTGTGCGTGTTCGGCGGCGAGCCGGACTTCCTCGTCGGACGCCTCGCTGTCACCCCAGCGCAGGTTATCCTCGATCGTACCCGAGAACAGCACATTCTTCTGAAGCACCATACCGACCCCTTCGCGCAGATTATACAGCGAATAGTCGCGCACATTGATACCGTCGATCAGGACTTCCCCTTCATCCACATCGTAAAGACGCGGGATCATGGAGACCAGCGTACTCTTGCCGCAGCCGGTGGAACCGATGATGCCCACCGTGCTGCCCGGCTCAATGGTCAGATTGATATCCCGGAGCACTTCTTCCTCGCTGTCTTTATAATAGCGGAAGGAAACATTGCGGAATTCCACTTTTCCCTCTTGAATCAGCATATCGGGATATGCGGCATTCTTGTCGTCAAGGTCGCTCTTCTCATCCAGTACTTCGCTGATACGCCGACCGGAAGCCAGCGCACGGGAGGACATGATGAGCATCATGGTCAGCATCACCAGCGACATCAGGATCTGGGACACATAGGTAACAAAAGAGGAAAGTTCACCTACCTCCATACCCGCATTCAGAACGCGCTTACTGCCGAACCAGATCACCGCAACGATGGTCAGATTCATAAACAGCGTCATCAGAGGCTGCATGAAGACCATCACCTTCATGGCATCGATGCCCGCTTTTTTCAGGTTGCGGTTGGAGCCCTGGAATTTCTCGGTTTCATAATCCTCCCGGACAAACGACTTGACCACACGTACATTGGTGATGTTTTCCTGAATGTTAGAGTTGAGTGCGTCCACTCTGGTCTGCATCCTGCTGAACCGCGGAAATCCGATGCGCACGATGGCCACGATGACGATCAGGGTCAGCGGCAGTGCAACCGCAAATACCACCGACAGTCCCGGATTGATCAGAATTGCCATGATCAGACCGCCGATCAGCATACCGGGCGCACGCAGACACATGCGCAGAAGCACATTGATAAAGTTCTGGATCTGGTTGACATCGTTGGTCAGACGGGTCACCAGAGATCCGGTCGAAAAGTGATCGATATTGGAAAAGGAGAATTTCTGCACCGCTCTGTAGATATCCATGCGCAGATCAGATGCAAAATACACCGAAGCCTTCGCACCGAAATAGGCGCCGCCCATGCCGCCCGCCATCATCAGCAAAGCGGTCAGGATCATCAGCCCCGCAACACCGCCGCTGTACCAGGGAGTGTGGCTGGCGGCGTTGGTCACCACCATGCCCATCAGTCGGGGCAGCAACACCTCTCCGATCACTTCCACGATCATACAAAGCGGCCCCAGAATAAAGAACGGGGTGTACGGTTTTACATATTTGAGCCATCTCTTCATAAAGGTTACTCCTCTGTAGGGTTTTCTGCCGGTGCGCCGTTTTCATCATACATACGCAGCCGGTTCTGCATTTTCTTGAGAAAAGTTGTCAGTTGAATCAGTTGATCGTCATCCAGATCAGCAAGCATCTCAGCCTCCAGGGTTGCGAAAAAGTGCTGACTGAACCGCACGGCTTCAATCCCCTTCTGGGTAATCAGCAGATCGTTGCACCTCTGGTCGCTCTCGGAAGTGGTGCGCGTAATGTACCCTTCTCCCTCCAGCCGTTTGACAGAAACCGCCACCGCGGCCGTACTGATCTCAAAGGCATCGGCAATTTCCTTCTGTGAAACCGGTCGGTCACATTTCTCAAGGAACATCAGCACCATATGCTGGCCTCTGTGAATCTTGAGCTTCGTCGCCATGCGGTCCACTGCACTGCGGTGCAGGCGATTGGTCCCGATAAACAGATGCACACATTGGCGCATTGCTTCTGCCCGCTCTGCTTTATTCATATTCACCTCCAATTGTAAACCTGTTAATTATTAACATGTTGATTATAAAACAGTTAATTAATTTTGTCAAGTACTTTTTTTGTAAAACCGAAAAAAATATGTTATAATGATACCAACCCGGAAAGGAGCGCACAAATGATCAACACCACGCTTTGTTATATAGAAGAAAACGGTGCCTATCTGATGCTGCACCGGACCAAAAAAGAAAACGATGTCAATCACGATAAATGGATCGGCATCGGAGGAAAATTCGAATACGGGGAGAGTCCTTATGACTGTGTGCGGCGCGAAATGTATGAGGAAACCGGACTGGTGCCCGGCATTCTTTCCTACCGTGGAATCGTCACCTTCCTGGCGGGTGAATATTACGAACAGATGCATCTGTTCACGGCCGAAGGCTGCACCGGAGTTGTGCATGACTGTGCGGAAGGAACACTTGAGTGGGTTCCGAAGGGGGCGGTGAACAACCTTACCCTGTGGGAAGGAGACCGCATCTTTCTCGACCTACTGGAAAAGAAGAGACCGTTCTTCTCCTTGAAACTGGTTTATACGGACGACCGGCTGACCGAAGCGGCACTGGACGGTGTGCCCCTGCCTCTGCCCGGCACGGCGGTATAACCAACCGGCAGCCAGATACAGAGACCCACACCGCCCAGCCTTTCCCTGCCCCGCGTCAACCGTCTGGAGCAATAAGCCCGCCCCGGATGCCGGACATCCGCAGGCGGACTGTATAAGCAAAGACAATGCTGTCAGCATAGAATCAACGGCAGGGATTCCGGCTGCCGGGTGTTGTCTCACACCAGCCTGATCCCCAGCCGCCGCGCCAGCAGCACACATTGGCCGGGTGCCATCGTGACCCCGCGCAATTCGGACATCGTGTCCGAGAGGGTCAGCGCCTCCAGTTCACAGTCCGACAGATCCACACCCGAAAGACGGGTCTGGAAAAAAGATACCCGCCGCATGCGGCACCCCTCAGGTCTCCAGTCCTTCTGTGTGCAGGCACTGAGCGAAGCATCGTCGAAGTTGCACTCCCGGCTGGTGAGTGCGCGCAGCTGCGCGTGGTCAAAATTGGTAAAGGAAAAATTGCACGATTCCCACAGGCAGGACCTGATCACGCTGTCGGTGCAGTCGCATCCCAGCATTTTGACCCCTGTCATCACACAGCCGTCAAAAAAAGCAGAAGCAAACCTGCTGCCTGAAAAATCGCAGTTGACAAACCGGACCGAGCGGAACTCACAGCCGGAAAAATCACAACCGGTCATCCGCACGCCTGTAAAAAGGCACCGGGTGAAGCAGGCACGACGGAAGCCGGTATCCGTCGCCCCGGCGGTAAATGATGCCTCCCGGAAATCTGTGTCGCCCAGCGGCACCGCAGGCGGGAAATCCGATCCGAAATGTGGATCCAAAGCGGAAATCAGCATCGCATCTTTACTCCTCAAATCCATCCGTATAGTGATTCAACAGTTTAATACGCTCTTTATAATCAGGCAGAATTTGTCCCACCAGTGCATAAAAGGCAGCGCTGTGGTTCAGATGCACCAGATGCGCCAGTTCGTGTACCACCACATAATCCACCGCCCGCTCCGGGTATCGCATCAGGTAGCAGGAGAAGCAGATGCGTCCGGCTGCCGAGCAGCTGCCATAGCGCCGACGCGCGCGCGTAATGCGGATTCCCGCCGGTGCAAGTCCCATCTGCCGCGCATAATGCTGTACCCGCCCGGGCAGAATTTCCTTTGCACGGGCAATCAGCGCGGCTTCGCTTTCCTGCCCGAGAAAAGAGTTTCTTTCCCGGATGCGTCTCTGATGCACATCGATCCACCCGAGATGCGCGGTAAAGAATGCGTGCGCCTGTGCGGCAGGCATGTGCTGCGGCATCCGGATCAGGATTTCTCCCTCGGGCGAAAACGCGAGCGAGAGCGTTCTGCGGTCAGAGCGGCAAAGGGTACAGTCGTATCCCTCCCACCGGACCTGCTCTTTGCCGGAGCGAGTGTGTTCGCTTTTTTTCATGCCGCCGCCTTTCTGCCCCGTGTAACCTTCAGGGGGCATTTCATGGAAAAATCATTCAGGAAAAATCTCCGCGGACATCTGTCTGCCGCTCTGGCAGTCACTGTCTGGGGATCTGCTTTTATAGCGACGGCAAAACTGCTTGCTTCTTTTTCCGAGCTTGAGGTCGTTCTGCTTCGCTTTATAATTGCCTATTTGTTCATATGGATTTTGTTTCCTCACAGACGGCGCATGCCGGCTCGGGATGAAATCCGCATCGCGCTCAGCGGTGTGCTGGGTTGCACGCTCTACTTCTGGTCAGAGAATCTTGCGCTTGCGGGCACATCGGCGTCAACTGTCAGCATCCTGGTGTCCACTTCTCCGGTTTTCGTGGCACTGCTGGAATATGCCCGCCGGAGAGAGAAACAGACCCTGCGCGGCATCTTCACCGGCTTTGCGCTTGCGATGACCGGCGTGATCCTCACTGTCTCGCAGCAGATACCGGCCGGGGCGCACTGGTACGGCAGCCTGTTTGCTCTGCTTGCATCGCTGTGTTGGGCGGGATTTGCTTTTATGCAGGCGCCCTTGCTGGAGCGTTATCCGCCCGTTCTCCTGACACGCAAATTGCTCTTTTACGGCATTCTCAGCATTCTGCCGCTGTTGCTGATCCGAAACCGGCCCTTCCCGATATCTGCAATTTTCCAAAGCGGAAACCTGTACTATCTGCTTTTCCTCGGCATTGCGGGAAGCGGCATCGGATTTCTGCTGTGGAATACCGCCCAGGAATTGCTGGGAGTCGTGCGTTCCAACAACTATCTGTATGCCGTGCCGTTTGTCACGCTGGCAGTCTCCTTTCTGTTTCTGGGAGAGCCTGTCACCCTGCGGCAGGTTGCCGGAAGTGTTCTGATCGTCTGCGGTGTGGCCGTATCCGCATCACAGCCTTCTGACTTACCCGATCACACCACCGAGCCACAAGCCGATTAGCACATGAAGCGCGACAGAAAACAGGTTGACTGCCCAGAAGGAGGCATGACGCGTTTTATGCCGGAACAGCTGCATGGCGATGAGAGCACCCGCCGCACCGCCCAGAAAACCGGTCAGCAGAAGCGTGCGCTCCCGGATGCGTCGTCTGCCGCGAACCGCACGGCGCTTGTCGCTGCCATAGAGGACCATGCAGATCACACTCACCCCTGCCAGATAAATCAGATAATACAAAAGCACTTCTCGCATGACCGTACTCCTTTCGGCAAGTACTCCTATTGTACCACAGAACCGAGAGAATTGCAACACAACCACACAGAAGAGCATCCGCCGTTTCCGGAGGAAGTACCCGGGTATGCAGCATCCGTCCCCGCAAGGCACCGATAACGCCCTGCGGGGACGACGTTTATATTCAAGGCAGACCGTACGCTTCCTCCTGTTCCTCTTCATCTCCCGGGGACGGTTCCTGCGGCTCCGGACAGACATACGGGTCTTCCGAAAGAACGGTTCCGTCAGGCAGTGTCAGAGCGTGTTTTTTCAGAAACACACGGCACCCCGGGAAAAAGCCGGCCGTGGGATCAGGGACCCAACAGGAGTTTTCCGCATCGAAAACATAGTAGCCGTGATCGGAGCAAATGTGGCGCGGCGCGTTGTCAGGTGTGAAAAATCCGAGCCGGATCCGGCTGCCGCGTGCATCTTCTGCGCAGGCGCGGTCCGGAATACCGCCCGAATCCGCACAGTACGGCAAAAGGATGGTTCCGGGCGCCTGTATGAAGGAGCGTACCGGCACGGAGGGATTATCAAGAACCGGAGCATGTGCCGTCCGGAGGATCCGGTCCGAAAGCGAAATCGCGTTCACCGTACCGTAGACCCCTTTCATATCCGTGATCCGGACCGCACTCAACAGATACGGTGTGAATCCTACAAAATAACGGTCGGCATCCCCGCTGGTGGTACCCGTCTTGCCTGCCGTATCCAGATCCTGCGCCACCGTCAGATGACGCGCGGTCCCCTCGGAGGTAACGCCGGTCAGCATCTGTGTCATAATGGATGCAGTCTGCGGACTCCATATTTTTTTGTAAACGGCGGTATTTTCAAGAATCGGATTGCCCTCGCGGTCGCATACTTGCAGATAGGAGCGTACCTGCGGCATCTCTCCCCCGGTCGGGAAAGCCGCATAGGCCCGTGCCAGCTCTTCCAGCGTGACACCGTAGGTCAGCTGCCCGAGTGCCAAGGGCGATGCGGCAAGATCACTCACGGCGCGGCTACCCGTGGCGCCATTGCGCACCAGAGAGGAAAACTCCAGTTTTTCTGACAGATGTCGGAAAATCCATTCTTTCCCCAGACGCTCATACAACTGCACCGCAACCGTGTTTTTTGAATTTGCAAGCGCTTCGTATGCCGAAATGCGCCCGGCAAACCGGTCGGGAGAGTTGTGCGGAAAAATGCTTCCGTCCTCGCGCAGCATGGGCACATCCCAGAACTGTGTCCCCCAGTTGATCATGCGTGATTCCAGAGCGGGCGCATACAGGGCAAGCGGTTTCAGGGTGGAGCCGGGCGGACGCCGGACCTCGGTCGCATAGTTGAGCAGACGATTTGCCGTTTTGGGGCCGCCGTCCCCTGCCACAGCCAGCAGATTGCCGCTTGACGGCGAGAGTAAAAGCGCGGCATAGTGGCGCCCCTCGTCGGTCGGGACCTGCTCGAGAATCTCCTCAAGTCCTGCCTGAAGCGCCGGATGTACTGCCAGCGTGATCTGCAATCCGCCGCCGTAAACCATGGCAGAAGCCGCCCTGCGTGAAATCTGCAATTTTTCGGAAAGATCGCGGATCACATCCGCGGCAGCGCTCTCCACATACCAGTTGTGGGTGTATTCTCCGTTCCGGGTGGGTTTCAGATGCAGGGTCAGTTCCTCCTCCATCGCCCGTCCGGCTTCCTCCTCTCCGATCACCCCGGCCTGCTGCATGGCGCTGAGTACCAGTCTTCTGCGCTGTGCGTTCGCCTCGGGAAAGCGTACCGGATCGTATCGGTAGGGCGCATTGGTTGCCGCGGCAAGAGCGGCACATTCGACAAGCGTCAGTTGCTCCACCGTCTTGTCAAAATAGTATGATGCCGCAGCACCCACGCCGAAGCAATTGTTTCCCAGCGGGATCACATTGAGGTACCCGGCAAGAATTTCATCTTTGGAAAGGCGGCGCTCCAGTTGGGTGGCGCGGACCATTTCCCGTATTTTCCGCCGCACGGTGGTCTGATTTTCACCGGATACATTCTTCACCAACTGTTGAGTAATAGTCGAACCGCCGAATGCCGACCGGAAATGCAACACATGATTGACGCCTGCCCCCAGCGTGCGGTACCAGTCGATTCCGTCATGCCGGTAAAAGCGCTTATCCTCAATGCATACAAAAGCCATTTTCAGATTGTAAGGCAGCTCCTGCGCGCTGACATAGATACTGTTTTCGCTTCCGTAGAGGGTATCATAAAGGTACAGCTCCTGATCGTATACGGAGCTGCCGTAAAGATTTTCCGGTCCATCCCGGTATGCATACAGGCGCGTGGTTTTCCCGGCGGAGACCGATGCAAGCAGCTGCAGATCGGTTTCCGGATCCACATCGGAAAGCGCAGTTGCATAGATCACGCCCGATGCCGCTGCTGCTACTGCCGCCAGTACCAGGATTGCCGCGCATAGTCGATAAGCCCGTCTGCTTTTTCTGCTTTCTCTGTCATCTCTCTTTTTCATCGTAAAAAAAGAGCCGCACTGAGCGGCTCCCGCCTCCTCTCCGTCCTGGCGTTAGTCTTGGCGGAGAGTCGGATTTTATCAATGAGAAATTCATACATTGGAGTAAAACACACGCGCAAGATACAGCCCGTCGGGGGGCGCCGTGCACCCTGCGGCCGTGCGGTCCCGCAGCTGCAGAATTTCGCCCACCGGACGATCCAGCCGTCCGTATGCAAGGTCCAGCAGTGTTCCGGTCATAATGCGCACCATATTGTAGAGAAAACCATCGGCAGAAACCGTAAAATGAATTTCATCGCCGACCCGCTGCACCGTAAAGGAGCGCACCGTACGCACATAACGGCGGGTCTGTGCACCCTTCGCCATAAAGGAAGTAAAATCATGCGTTCCGATAAATTGGCAAGCCTGGGACTGCATCCGGGTCACCATGTCGTCGGTAATGCGTTTCGGCACATGCCAGACCAGCCCGCGCAGGAACGGAGAATGCACCGGCGTATTGAGAACACGGTAGAGGTATTCCTTTCCTGTCGCGTCATAGCGCGGATGAAAGTCGTCGGGTACCTGGCGCGCCTCCAGTACGGAAATGTCCTCCGGCAGAAAGCGCGCTACCGCAAGCGGAAGTACCGCAGGCGCAATGGCAGGTGCGCCGGGCACCGGCAGGACGGTGACGCGCGCGCCCGTGGCGTGCACGCCGCTGTCGGTACGGCTGCAGCCGGTGACGGCAACCGGGCCTTCAAACAAGGAAGAAAACGCCTGGGTCAGCGTGCCCTGCACCGTACGCCTGTCCGGCTGAAACTGAAATCCGCAGAAGCCGTCTCCGCGGTATGCAACTGTCAGCAGATACTTCATACCGTGAATCCGATACCGAGCGCCGCAAGTACCCGGTTGCCCGCAATGATCGCCGCCAGAAAAACCGCCACCAGCAAAAAGGCAACCACATCCCGCACACGGTACTGCAGTTTCACCAGTTTGGTGCGGCCTTTCCCGCCCCGGTAACAGCGGCATTCCATGGCGTTCGCCAGATCGAAGGCACGCTGAAACGCCGAAACAAACAGCGGAATCAGAATGGGGATCAGCGCCTTTGCGCGCCGGATCAGAGAGCCGGAGGTAAAGTCGGCGCCGCGCGCTTTCTGCGCGTTCATGATTTTTTCGGTTTCTTCCACCAGCGTGGGAATGAAACGGAGCGCGATGGTCATCATCATGGCGAACTCATGCACCGGAACGCGGATTTTTTTCAGCGGCCCCAGCAGGGATTCGATGGCATCGGTCAGCGAGATGGGCGAGGTGGTGTAAGTGAGGAAGACACTGGTTGCAATGATCAGGAAAATCACCCGCAGCGCCATGAACACCGCACGCAGAATCCCCTCCCAGTAAATCTTGATCCGCCAGAAGGAAACCAGCGGTTCGCTGTCACCCGAAGTCCAGAAAATATTGAGAATCATCGTGAAAATCAATATGAAGACAATCGGCTTCAGCCCTTTGAGGATCATCCGCAGCGGAATCCCGCTCAGTGCCACCAAAAGCAGGGTTCCTGCGAAAATCAACGCATAGCAGAAAATATTCTTTGCCATGAAGATCGCGACAATGTACAGGATGGAAGAGATAATTTTGGTACGGGGATCCAGTCGGTGCAACACGGAGTTGCCGGCAAAATACTGCCCCAGCGTAATATCGGAAATCACGCTTTTCCCTCCCTTCCGAGATAGCGCAGAACCGCATGGTACATGGCCTCGACCGTATACAGGTCACCCTCCAGCATGATGCCGCGCTGCCGCAGGGCAAGCGCAATTTTGGAAATCTGGGGCACATCCAGATTGACATCCGCCAGATCCTGCGCGCGGGAGAAAATTTCCGCAACGCTCCCTGTGGCATACACGCGTGCCTGATTCATCACAATTACCCGGTCACAGTAGTGCGCCATATCCTCCATGCTGTGACTGACCAGAATGACCGTCGCATGATTTTCGGAACGGTAACGGCTCAGCCCGCCCAGAATTTCCCGGCGGCCCCGCGGATCCAGACCCGCAGCAGGTTCATCCAGCACCAGCACCTCGGGGCGCATGGCCAGCACACCTGCGATTGCGGCGCGCCTCTTCTGCCCGCCCGACAGGTCAAACGGCGATTTGTCCAGCAGTTCCTCGGGCAGTGAAACGAACTGTGCCGCTTCCCGCACCCGATCCGCCACTTCTCCGTCTGAAAGTCCCATATTGCGCGGCCCGAATCCGATATCGGAGCGCACGGTTTCGTCAAACAGCTGATATTCGGGATACTGCATCACCAGTCCGACCCGGAAACGGATGGAACGGATCTCTTTAGGGCGCGCCCAGATATCGGCGCCATCGAGCAGGACCTGTCCCTCTGTGGGCCGGAGCAGACCGTTGAACAGTTGCACCATGGTGGACTTGCCGGAACCGGTATGACCGATCAGGCCGGTGGTCACGCCCTCCTCGAATGCAACCGAAACATGGTCGAGCGCAGTGCGCTGGTACGGCGTGCCCGTGCCGTAGATATAAGTGACATCTTTCAGTTCAATCTTGTTTTTCGTCATGGTCATCCGTCGGCGTCTGCCTCACTTTATTTTCAGTAATGATTCTGTACAACTCGTCCGTGCACGCCTCAACCGTGATACAGTCCTCCCGGACCGCGAAGCCGTCTCGCGCCAGCATGTGCAACAGTTCAGTTCCCTGCGGCACTTCCAGCCCCACCTCGCGCAATTCTTCCACATGAGAAAATACCGCTTCGGGCGTATCGTCATGGAAAATGGTCCCGTCGTTCATGATTACCACGCGATCGGCGCGTGCCGCCTCATCCATATAATGTGTGATATGCAGCACTGTAATGCCGAAAGTCCGGTTGAGCCGCTCCATCGTATCGGTAACTTCTTTTCGTCCCATCGGATCCAGCATAGCGGTGGACTCATCAAAAATAATGCATTTGGGCATCATGGCAATCACGCCCGCAATGGCAACGCGCTGTTTCTGTCCTCCCGACAGTTTGTGCGGCGCATGGTGCGCGTACTCGGTCATCCCCACCATTTCCAGTGCTTCATCCACCCGGATGCGGATCTCCTCGCGCGGGATTCCCAGATTTTCAGGTCCGAACGCCACATCTTCTTCCACCAGTGTGGCAACCAGCTGGTTATCCGGGTTCTGGAACACCATGCCGACATTGCGGCGCACATCGAAGATCTCGTCCTCGGTCAGCAGCGCATCGGCTGTGACGGTTTTCCCCGCCACATGCAGCACACCGCCGGTCGGAGTGAGAATCAGGTTGAGCAATTTGGCAAATGTGGATTTCCCGGACCCGTTATGTCCCAGCACGGCAACATATTCGCCCTGCCGGATGGATATATCCAGCCCGCGCAGAGCGGGCACGGAAGTCTGATTGACCTCATCCTCGTAGGAAAACTGCAGATTTTCGGTCCGGATAAACGGTTCGCTCATAGTTCACCTCACAAAAAGACATGCCGCACGCAGTTGCCTGCCGGCAGATATCCGCCCCCGGCGGTCACCGGGATGCCCAGTTCCCCGGCCTCGCTCCGCCCGCCGAAACGCGCTCCGATGCGCATGCGCACCATATACGCCATGGTAGACGGACTGAGTCCCGCGGTATAGGAATTGAGCAGGAAGAACAGGGGCTGTGCGGACAGCAGATCTGAAAGCAGCGCAATCAGCGGGTCGATGGCGTCTTCAATTTTCCATACCTCGCCGGTCGGGCCCCGTCCGTAGGAAGGCGGGTCCAGGATGATGCCGTCATAGGTGTTGCCACGGCGGATCTCACGCTCGGCAAATTTCCGGCAGTCGTCCACAATATAGCGGATCGGCGCATCCGCAAGTCCCGAAAGGCGCGCATTTTCGCGTGCCTGTGCCACCATGCCGCGCGCGGCATCCACATGGCACACCGAAGCGCCCGCGGCTGCCGCCGCGACCGTTGCGCCACCGGTATAGGCAAACAGGTTGAGCACCCGCACCGGACGGCCGGCACGCCGGATCAGATCGGAGAACCAATCCCAGTTGGCGCTCTGTTCGGGAAAGACACCTGTATGCTTGAAGCCCATCGGCCGGATCAGGAAGCGCAGTGACCCGTAGCCGATGGTCCAGTGGTCGGGCAGCCGGTTTTCGCTCCACGCGCCGCCTCCGGAGCCGGAGCGCCGGTAACTGGCATCGGCATGCTTCCAGCCCGCGTGCGTACGGGGACTCTGCCAGATGACCTGCGGATCGGGGCGGATCAGGGTATAACTGCCCCACCGCTCCAGCCTCTCCCCGCCGGAAGCATCCAGCAATTCGTAGTCTTTCCATCCGTCGGCAATATACATGCGTTTCCTTCCCGTCCCGCTCCGCAGGGATACAGCGGATCGTGTTTACTGATTGAAATAAGCGGCGAGCGCGGACCCGGAGCTCTGTGCATGACAGAGCGCGATGGCCAGCGCATCGGCGGTATCGTCGGGCTTGGGCGGTGCGGGCAGGCGCAGAATGGAAGTCACCATGCTGATCACCTGCCGTTTTTCCGCTTTCCCGTATCCGACCACCGCCTGCTTGACCTGCATCGGGGTGTATTCGTGAATTTCGAGCCCGGCCTGTCTGCCGCACAGCAGGATCACACCCCGCGCCTCTGCCACTGCAATACCGGTGGTCACATTGGTATTGAAAAACAGTTCCTCAATGGCCATGTGCTCCGGCCTGTATTTCTCAATAATGCGGTGCAGATCACGGTAGATGATCTCCAGCCGCGTCTCGACCGGCGTATGAGCGGGCGTGCGCAGGTCCCCGCAGGCAATCGGAACCACCTGCGAACCGCGTTTTTCCAGCACTCCCCACCCCACAATCGCGAGCCCGGGGTCAATTCCCAGAATAACCATTCCCGCCCTGCCTTTCCGCATAATCAAATCTTATTATATCACATTTTTCTTTCACAGTAAAGACTTTCCGCACCGAAAACGGCGAATGTCCCCGAAAAAGCGGAAAATCCAAAATTCCGGTTTACTTCCACTCCGGATTATGGTATAATAACCAAAGAACATCCGGATAAAACAGGATGAGGCGAGAAGGGACGGCGGATGCGGCACAACACGGTTGCCGCATCCGCTCCCGTCCGGCTGAGAGAGGTGTTCCGCACACGGTCACCTCCTTATCACAGGCGCGGTAACATGCGCCGCTGCGCATGAGTCTCCCTGCGTTCCGCTATTCCAATTCGGAAAGGATACCGGTATGAAAATCAGAACTGCAACGCATGCCCCCTCTCCGCTCCGCTTCCTGCTCCTCTGCGGACTGCTGCCCGCTCTGGCAGTGGTGTGCACCTATGTGCTCGCCGGACTGTTCCTGCGCGGCGACGGGTTGCCCCTGTTCGGGAACGCCGGACAAGCCTATCTTGATCTGCTGACCAAAACCCACCTGCCCCTTTCCGAAGCAGGTTTTTCTTCGTTTTCTCCGCAGGACAGTATTTCCCTCTTCTTCCGTTCATACCGCAGCCCCTTCACCTGGCTGCTCCTGCTGTCGCCCGATGGCCTGCTCCCGGTCGCGCTGACACTGGTCGCCGCCCTGCGCGCCGCTGCCGCAGGCATCACCTTCGGCCTTCTTGCCCGGCAGATTTCTCCAGAGGCCCCGCTGCGCATCTGCGCCGCCACCTCTCTTCTGTATGCCACGGGCGCTTTCCCTACCCTGTTTGTGACCCGTCCCGATTTTGCGGACGCCTGGATTCTGCTTCCCTTGCTGGGAGTGGGGGTGTACAGAATCCTCGGGCAGCGTAAACCTGCGGCCCTGGCCCTGACGCTGGGCGTCCTGTTCCTGCTCTGCCCGCAGATGGCCCTGCTGTCCCTGCCCTTTCTGGTGGTTGCCCTGCTCACCCTCTGCTTCCTCCGGCGGCCGCATGACGGCGTCTATATGGTGCTGCTGTTTCTGATTGCCCTTCTGGTCGGCGCGCTGACCGGCATGGCGGCTCTGTTTTATCTGTGGAACACGCTCCGCAACTGGTTTTCCGTCTCGGTCTCCGAGCAGACAGCCGTGCTGGATATACTGGTCAAACTGTTTGACGGCACTTATGACGGACTGAACACCCAGATCCGCCCCTATCTGGCAGTGGGTGTGCTGCCGCTGCTGACACTGCCGCTCTTTTTCGCCGCAAAGGCGATCCCCTTGCGCGTCAGAATCGGTGTTCTGCCTATGCTCGGGCTCTTTGCCGCCTCTCTTTTCTTCCGGGTATCGGATATCTTCCCCTACCCGCAGGCGGCGTTTTTCTCATTGTTGCTGGCTGCAATCACGGTATATGTTCTGCCCCGCCTGACGCAGGACGATCAGCGTATGCCCGTGCCGGCACTGGGCTTTGTGCTTGTACTGCTGATCGTATTGCAGAAACTGCCGTTTGAAACCGGGGCCGTGGGCTCCTCTCCGGTTTCTGATACTGCCACCGTCTGGCTTACCCTCTTCTGTGCGGTTGCACTGACCGGCGTTCTGCTCGGACTCTGCCGCACACCCGAGATCTGCCGCCCGCAGAGGGGCGCGCTTGCCGTCCTGCTTGTGGCCGTGATTTTCGCCGAAAGCATCCTGTCATCCGCCGGATTGGTTTCCGCTGTAAAAAAGGACGGCGGTCTGCCGGAGCGTTCCGCATATGCGGACAGCATCGACACAACAGAAAAAACAGTCGGCTTTCTTGCGCAGGACGGTTCCTTCTACCGGGTTGAGCGGCTGGAAGGTGCGTCCTCGGCAGCATCCGCTCTTCTGCCGGAGTTGTCGGGAGAAACCACGCATGCCGATCTGCTTGCGGCCTGCGGTCTCGGCTATGTCCGGGACGGCTCATTCGTCTATACGCCTTCCTTCCTGGGAGCAGACACCCTGTTCGGCCTGCAATACCTGATTCTGGAAACGCCCGATGAGGAAGAAGGAGAGGAAGCACCGCTGCTGCCCTCCGCATACACCCTGGTCTATGAAGACGAGTATTACACTGTATATGAAAATCCGTACGCGCTGCCGGCGCTCACGGTGCTGCAGCAGGACATCGTCTCGGTGGAGTCGGCGCAGGCGCCGCTGATTCTGAACGCCTATTACCGAGCCCTCACAGGAGAAGACGCCTACACGCCGATGAGCGCCCGGGTGGTGGGCAACTACTGTCAGACACCGCTGGAATATGAAGGGCACTACCTGTACCGCGCCACTTCCTCCACCTATCAGTCGGTAGCAGCGGTGCGCGTCGAGTTTGTGGCAGATGCGGAAACCGAGGACTATTACCTTGCTCTGTCGTCCGCATTCCCGAGAAATGCCGTTGTTTTTGTGGACAATATTCCGGTTTCGGAAATATTCCGCAACCAGCCCGACCCCGCCAACACGACTGCCCTGCAGACCCCGGTCAGCGACTGTGTCTGCCTCGGTTCCTTCCGCAACGGACAGCGTGTCCGGGTGGACATCCTGTTCGGGAACACCAGTTCGGACGACATGTTCTATCTGAACGCAAGCGAGGAGACGCTGATTTTCAGACAGAATTCTGCCGTGTTGGCACAGGCGAAAGAGAGTGCGGACCGTCAGGTCACCTCCTGCACGCTCACGACAGGGGCACTCGACATCCGTCTGACCGGACTTGAGCAGGAAACCGCCCTGCTGCTTTCCCTGCCCTATCAGGCAGGTTACCGGATCCGTGCCAACGGTGTGGAAATCACCTGTTCCGAAGCGGCAGGCGGTCTTGTGGCCCTGACGGTTCCCGCCGGAACCGAACAGATCACCGTATCACTGCCGGGAGACCTGAGCGGACTCTGGTTCTCCCTGAGCGGGCTGCTGTTTGCTGCGGTGCTATTCTTCTGGGAACGGCGGTTGCGCGAGGACGGCAAGGAACATGCAAGCGTCGTCGAAATTTCCCTCCCGGGCGAGGGAAACAATCCGTAACGGAGGTAAGGCCAATGATTATCCGGTTTCAGGTGGGAGATATTCTGGAACTGAAAAAACCGCATCCCTGCGGCGAAAGACGCATGCGTGTGATGCGTTCCGGCAGCGAAGTGCGGCTGATATGCCTGGGCTGCGGGCGTGACATGACCCTGGACCGGGTCAGACTGGAACGCGCCATCCGCCGTGTGTTGGCGGGAGAGGAGACTGCTCCATGACCGCCCTGAGAGTGACCTTAGCCAACCTTGGCGAGCGGTTCCGCCGTGCAACGCTGTTGCAGTGCTTTCTGCTCCCGGCGGTCGTGATGCTGCTCATTCATGCCTTCTACGGCGTGTATCCGTTCGGCTCCAATTCCGTTCTGGTGCTCGACCTCAACGGTCAGTATGTTTATTTTTTTGAAGCGCTGCGCTCGGTAGTGCACGGCGACGGCTCCCTGCTGTACGATTTCAGCCGCAGCATGGGCGGAGAGTTTATGGGCATCTATGCCTATTATCTGGCAAGCCCGCTCTCCTATCTGGTTGCCCTGTTCCCCGAAGCCAATATCCTGGAAGCGCTGTACCTGATGTTCGTGATCAAATGCGGGCTCTGCGGGCTCACCTTCGGCATCTTCCTGCGCAAATGCACGCCGGTCTCCCCCCGCACAACCGTCCTGTTTTCGCTGTGCTACGCCATCTGCGGCTACGGCATGATCATGCAGCACAACACCATGTGGATCGACAACATGTACCTGTTGCCCCTGATCTGCCTGGGTATCCGTGAGCTGATCGTCAGACGGCGCTTCCTGCTGTATACCCTCTCGCTCTCCCTGGCAATTCTCTCCAACTTCTACATCGGTTATATGATGTGCATCTTCGTTCTGCTCTACTTTTTCGTCTGCTATTTCTCTATGACACCCACAGAGCGGAACCCCCGCGGACTGCGCTTTCACTTCCCGCGCACACTGGTCACCATCGGCGCCTTCTCCGCAATGGCGATCATGATCAGCGCGGTGATCACCATTCCGGCGTATTATGCCCTCCAGTTCGGCAAGACCACCTTCACGCAGACCACCTATGAGTTCATCTCCAAATTCGATCTGCTTGATTTCTGCACCATGTTTTTCGCCAACTCCTACGATACGGTGCGTCCCGAAGGACTGCCCATCGTATACTGCGGCGTGCTTACCATCCTGCTGGTGCCCTTCTATCTGGCGTCGCGTCACTACAGTGCGCGCGAACGGTTTCTCACGCTTTTCCTGTGCGCGGTGTTGGTGTTCGGTTTTTCCATCAAGACTCTGGACCTGATCTGGCACGGTTTTCAGGCGCCCAACTGGCTCAATTACCGCTACAGTTTCATGCTCTGTTTTCTGCTCTGCGTTATGGCGGCAAAAGCCTTTGACTGTCTGTGCGATATCCGTCCGCGCGCTGTCGTCATGGTCGGCAGTGCAACCGTGCTGTTGCTGATTTTCGCGCAGTTTTTCGATCTGCGCAACTTTGACTCGGTGCAGCAGCTTTTGCCCAGCGTTCTGCTCCTGCTTATCTATATTGCGCTGCTCGCTTATACGGTCTCCCCGCATCCCAACCGCATTTTTTACGGCAAACGGGCCCTCGCGGTTCTGCTTGCCTGTGAAATCGCACTGATGGGCTTTTTCAATCTGCTCTGCCTGGATCTGGATGTGGTGGTCTCCTCGCGCAATTCCTTTCATTCGTTCAACAACCGCTACCGCGATGCCGTTACACAGATCAAGGCATCCGATTCCGATTTTTACCGCATGGAAATCCTGCACCACGGGCGCGTCAACGACCCGTACGCTCTTCAGTACAACGGTCTTTCGGGCTCCACCTCCACGCTGAACGCTTCCACTATTGCTTTCCTGTTCAATATGGGCGTGTCGGCCCGGTCCCACTGGAGCCAGTATTGCACCTCCAACCCGGTCATGGATTCGCTGCTGGGACTGCGCTATATTCTGGATGAGTCCCGCTACGATCTGGTGAGTGATCTCTATCAGACGGTTTACGACAACGGCGAAGTAGTGGGATATTACAATCCGTATGCCCTGCCGATTGCGTTTGCCGTGTCCGATCTGATCCTGGATCTTTCTTTCGCTGCGCCGGAGACCGATGAAGAGGACAATGAGATTGATGACGGGCGCACCCACCGGGACGACCTGCTCTCTCCGGTTGACAAGATCGATGTCCTGCTCTCCTATATGACCGGCTCGGAAGAAGGAGTGGACCTGCTGGTCAACCTCCCTGCCGCAGAATGCCCGCGCAAATTGGTCAATGTAACGGCAGGCTACACCAGCACGCATATGTTTTACCGCGCTACCGACTCGACCGAAACAGCTTCGATCATCTACACTGCAACGGGCGACGGCGAACACGAACTGTACGCCTTTTTCCCGACTGATTATCAGCGCACCTGTGAACTTTATATTGACGGAGAGTACCGGAGCAACTGGTTTGTCAATCACCAATACGGATATATTCCGCTGGGCGTGGTTCCGGACGGCCAGACGGTTGAAATCGAATTCCGCCTGACGGAAGAGGGCTCCTACAGCGCCTATATTGCGAAAACCGCTGACAGCGATACTTCCTATTTCTATTATCTCGATCAGGCTGCTTTCGGAGAACTGTTCGGAGAATTGGGCGACCGCGGCATTCAGCTGACCGAGCACAGTGACACGCATTTCCTGGGCACGCTGACCACCGACGAGGAGAATCCCCTTGTTCTGACTACCATCCCCTTTGACCGCGGCTGGCATGTATATGTGGACGGGACAGAGGTGGAAGTCACCGAAACCGTGGATGCACTGCTGTCCTTCCGGGTGTCGCCCGGCACGCATACCGTGGAGATGAACTATATGCCCGACTGCTATGTACTGGCCGCAGGCATCTCGCTTGCGGGCGTCGTATTCCTGGCCGGGACAACAATTATTGTGACCGTGTGGCGCCGCAGACACAGAAAGTCGCTCTGAAAACCAGCACGGCCCCGGCAATGCCCATCCTGTATCGCAGAGCAGGCCGGATTGTGCATCAGCGGACACCGTCCGGGTGCAGGACTCATCCGTACAGTACAGAGCATCCGTACGGACTGCCATTCTGAGAAACCGCAAATACCATCTCTATAACCAAGGAGAAACACATGTTTTATTATATCAACGGAACGCTTACCCATCGGGAAGCCTCCACGGCAGTACTGGACTGCGGAGGGGTAGGATATAAACTGACCGTCAGTCTGTGCACCTCGGACGCCCTGGAAGGCCAGGACGGAAAGACGGTACGCCTCTACACCCATCTGGCGGTCCGGGAGGACGGTGTCGAGCTGTACGGATTCATCAGCGAGGAGGAGCTGAACGCGTTCCGCCTCCTGATCGGGGTTTCGGGCGTCGGACCGAAAGCGGCGATGGCGGTCCTTTCCCTGCTGACCCCGGACCGCTTTTTCCTGGCGGTATCGGGCGAGGATACGCGCACGCTGGCCAAGGCGTCCGGCGTGGGCGCGAAGACCGCGGCACGCATTGTACTGGAACTGCGCGACAAGGTATCGGGCATCGCCTTCACACATCCTGCACCTGCTTCTGCCGGCACCGCACGGCAGACCGGCGCCGGTTCAGGCGGCAAGATTTCGGAAGCAACTGATGCGCTGACGGTACTGGGATATGAGCGCAGCGACATTCTGGCAGCGCTGAAAGATCTGGATACCGCGCATCTTACGACAGAAGAAATCATCACCGCCGCACTGAAAAAATTTTCCCGTTAAGGAGCCGTCATGGAAACCGAATTCGATTTTGAAAACCGGATTGTATCAAGCGAACATACCCCTGCGGATGCAGATGTGGAACTCAGTCTGCGGCCAAAGGTGCTGGATGAATACATCGGTCAGAGCCGTACCAAGGAAAATCTGAAAATCTATATTGAGTCGGCACGGCGTCGCGGAGCGGCGCTGGACCATATCCTGCTTTACGGACCTCCCGGTCTCGGGAAAACTACCCTGTCCAACATCATCGCCAATGAAATGGGAGTCAATATCCGCACCACCTCCGGTCCCGCAATTGAAAAACAGGGCGATCTTGCCGCCATCCTGACCAATCTTTCGGAAGGGGATGTGCTGTTCATCGATGAGATTCACCGTCTGGCACATAACATTGAAGAAATTCTCTATCCCGCCATGGAAGACTATGCCCTGGACATCATCATCGGGAAAGGTCCCAGTGCGCGCAGTATCCGCCTGCCGCTTCCCCATTTCACGCTGATCGGTGCGACGACACGCGCCGGACAGTTGACCACGCCTCTGCGCGACCGGTTCGGGGTCCTGATGAAACTGGAGCTTTACACGAAGGAAGAGCTTGCCACCATCGTCACCCGCAGCGCATCCATTCTGGGGCTCCCCATCACCGAGGAAGGAGCACTTGAAATCGCCTCCCGTTCCCGTGGCACCCCCCGGATTGCCAATCGTCTGCTCAAGCGCATCCGCGATTATGCAGTAGTCAAGGGAGACGGCAATATTGATGTTGAAGTGGCACGCATGGGACTGTCCATGCTGGAGATCGACCCGCTGGGTCTTGACAACACAGACAGACGGATGCTGCGCACCATCATCGATGTCTACGGCGGCGGCCCTGTAGGACTGGAAACCATTGCCGCCACCACGGGCGAAGAGGCCATCACTATTGAAGATGTCTACGAACCCTATCTGCTTCAGATCGGTTTTCTGAGCCGTACCCCGCGCGGCAGATGCGCCACGCGGCTGGCATACGAGCATCTTGGCATCCGCTATCCCGGCTCCCCCAATACCGGTGTGGAAGGACAGCGGACCGTGTTCGACTGAGGGCACTCCGGTACCCACCGGCAATCCCTGTAACAGAATTGCCCCGGCACACAGCTTTTTACGACTGTGTGCCGAGGCCTTTTTCCGCACAAAACAGAAAGCCCGCGCAACGGAGGAGCCCTTTCGTTGCGCGGGCTGATTTACAGGCGCTTCTGACCTGCCGCTTTATTCGATGATGGCTCCCTTGTCGGCGGAAGAGACCAGTTTCGCATAACGCGCAAGATAACCGGTGACCTTCCGGCGCGGCAGCGGCGGCTCTGCGGCCCGGCGCTGAAGTTCCTCTTCGGGTACGCACAGTTCAATGCGGTAATGCGGAATATCGATCTCAATCAGATCCCCTTCGCGCACAAGGGCAATGGGACCGCCGTTGGCCGCTTCGGGCGAGACATGCCCGATTGCCGCACCGCGGGTCGCCCCGGAGAATCGTCCGTCGGTGATCAGCGCGACTTCCTTGTCCAGCCCCATCCCCGCAATAGCGGAAGTGGGAGAGAGCATTTCGCGCATGCCCGGACCGCCTGCCGGTCCTTCGTTCCGGATCACCACCACATCGCCGGGATGAATACCGCCCTCATAAATGACCTTGATGGCCTCCTCTTCGCTGTTGAATACCCGGGCAGGCCCTTTGTGCGTGAGCATTTCGGGCGCAACGGCACTCCGCTTGACAATGGCACCGTCGGGCGCCAGGCTGCCGAACAGCACCGCCAGTCCGCCTGTTTTGGAGTAAGGCTCCTTCACCGAACGGATCACATCCCGGTTGCGCACCGTGCGGCCCGCGATATTTTCGCCCACTGTTTTTCCGGTAACCGTCATGCACTCGGTGTGCAGGCATCCCAGAGCGGACAGTTCATTCATCACCGCATACACGCCGCCCGCCTCGTACAGGTCCTGCATATGATGATGCCCGGCAGGCGCCAGATGGCACAAGTTGGGCGTCACTTCGCTCACCTCATTGATCATGCGCAGATCGAACGGCACACCTGCCTCATGCGCAATCGCTGCCAGATGCAGGGCTGAATTGGTGGAACACCCCAGCGCCATATCCACCGTCAGCGCATTGCGGAACGCATCGGGAGTCAGAATATCCGAAGGACGCAGGTTGGCTTCCAGCAGTCGCATAACCTGTGTTCCCGCCTGCTTAGCCAGACGGATGCGGTGTGCATAAACCGCGGGAATCGTTCCGTTTCCGTCCAGTGCCATGCCCAGCACCTCGCTGAGGCAGTTCATCGAATTGGCAGTGAACATACCCGAACAGGAACCGCATCCCGGGCAGGCATTGTCCTCGAAATAGGACAGCCGTTCATCCCCGATCTGCCCCGCTTTATAGGCTCCCACCGCCTCAAACACACTGTTGAGGTCCATGGCGCGCCCCTCGTCCGAGCACAGCGACAGCATCGGTCCGCCCGAAACGAAGATCGATGGCAGATTGACTCTTGCGGCAGCCATCAGCATACCGGGTACAATCTTGTCGCAGTTGGGAATGAACACCAGCGCATCAAACGCATGCGCACGCGCCATACACTCCACGCTGTCTGCGATCAGCTCCCGGGTCACCAGAGAGTACTTCATTCCCTCATGCCCCATCGCCAGTCCGTCACAGACACCGATCACATTGAATTCCAGAGGCATACCGCCCGCAGCCAGCACACTGTCCTTGACCGCGCGTGCGATCTGCTGCAGGTGCACATGGCCCGGAATCACTTCACTGAACGAGTTGACAATGCCGATCACCGGCTTTTTCAGTTCGGCGTCGGTATGTCCCATCGCTTTCAGCAGAGACCGCTGCGGGGCGCGCTCCGCCCCTGTTCTGATTGCATCGCTTTTCATGCTGTACCTCATATTCTCCGATACAAAACGCGGAGGCCGCCTGCGGCTGATGCCGCCGCGGCCTCCGTGCGTGCCGGAATACTTATTTTTCTTTGATGATATTTTCGGTGTTGCCCCAGTTCATCTTGGAGCGCAGTTCCTTACCGACCACTTCCAGCTGAATCTCGGATTCCATCTGGCGTTTTGCGTTGAAATACGGACGGTTGGCCTGATTCTCCAGGATCCAGTTGCGGGCAAAAGTACCGTCCTGGATCTCCTTCAGAACTTTCTTCATCTCCTGCTTGGTCGCATCCGTGATGATTCTCGAGCCTACGGTGTAGTCGCCGTATTCCGCGGTATCCGAAATGGAGTACCGCATACCGGCAAAGCCCTTCTCAAAGATCAGGTCCACAATCAGTTTCATCTCGTGAATGCACTCGAAGTAGGCGTTTTCCGGTTTGTAACCCGCTTCGACCAGCGTCTCAAAGCCGGCCTTCATCAGCGCGGTCACACCGCCGCAAAGCACAGCCTGCTCACCGAACAGGTCGGTCTCGGTCTCTTCCTTGAAGGTGGTGTCAAGACATCCCGCACGCGCGCCGCCGATACCCAGAGAGTACGCCAGAGCGATCTCCTTCGCGTCTCCGGTTGCATCCTGCTCCACTGCGATCAGGCAAGGCACGCCCTGTCCCTTGGTGTACTGGCTGCGGACCGTATGACCCGGCCCTTTGGGCGCCACCATGATGACATTGACCGTCTTGGGGGGCACGATCTGCTTGAAATGAATGTTGAATCCGTGAGCGAACGCCAGCGTCATGCCGTCGCGCAGATAGGGGGCAACCGATTTCTGATACAGTGCCGCCTGCTTTTCGTCATTGATCAGGATCATCACGATGTCTGCCTTTTTGACAGCGTCCTCGGAGTTATAGACTTCAAAACCGTCTGCCTTTGCGCGGACCGCGGAGCGGGAGCCCTCGTACAGACCCACGATCACCTTCACACCGCTGTCGCGCAGGTTCTGTGCATGTGCATGACCCTGGCTTCCGTAGCCGATGATCGCAACCGTTTTACCGAGGATTTTGGAAAGATCGCAATCTTCCTGATAATACATTTTTGCCATGACTGAGTTCTCCTTTTATGTTGAAAATTTCATTGCTTATTGCAGATCATTGAGATAATGCATGTCCGTGTCACGCAGGGACACCGCATCCCGGTCCATCGCCACAACACCGGTGCGGCAGATCTCAAGAATGCCGTACGGCTTCATCAGTTCAATAAAGGCGTTGAGCTTTGCCGGATCGCCCGACACCGCAACGCACATGGCGGACGGCGAATAGTCGACGATGCTCGCACGGTAAACCGTGGTGGCATCCATCACATCCCGGCGGCTCTCGGGCGTACTTTTCACCTTGATCAGCAGCATCTCGCGGATGACCGATTCGGCGGGTTCCATCACTTTGATCTGCATGACTTCACTCAGTTTGGAAAGCTGCTTGATGATCTGACAGCGCTGATAATGATCCCCCTGCATCGAAATGGTGATCCGGGAGACCCCGTTTGTCTCGGTCTCACTCACAGTCAGCGAATCAATGTTGAATCCCCTTCTCGAAAACATGCCCGCGACACGCGAAAGCACGCCAAACCGGTTTTCCACCCGGATTGCAATCACAAACTGCCCTTTTGTCTGTTCCATCGCTCACACCTCCTTGATATCCGACCGCTTGACGATCAGCTGATCGATCGCGCCTCCCGGCGGGATCATGGGCAGCACCATCTCGTCCATGTCGATGTGGCAGTCAATCAGAGTGGGGCCGTCGTTGGAAAATGCGGCGCTGAGCGCTTCGTCCAACTGCCCGATGTCCTTGACCGTGAAGGCTACTGCTCCGAATGCCTCGCCGAGTTTTTTGAAATCGGTAGGACGGTTGAGCGTGGTGTTGGAATAATGGTGATTGTAGAACAGGGTCTGCCACTGCCGGACCATGCCGAGCACGCCGTTGTTCATGATCAGAATCACAATGGGCAGATGCTGGGAAACAGCCGTCACCATTTCATTGAGATTCATACCGAAACTGCCGTCCCCGGTGAAGAGCACGGTGCGCCGTCCGGTCCCCTTGGCGGCACCGATCGCGGCCCCAAGGCCAAAGCCCATGGTCCCCAGGCCGCCACTGGTGATAAAGGTGCGGCTGCCGTGAAAACGATATCTCTGTGCGGTCCACATCTGATGCTGACCGACATCGGTCACCACCAGGGTATCTGCAGACGCTCTGTCGCACACACGGTCGATAATGGCGTAGGGACGCAGCACAGAGGGATCCACCTCCACCTTCCCGTGCGCACGGTACTGCTCCACTTTCTGAATCCATGCAGGCCGTTTGCGGGAAGGAGTAATCGTGATCAGGCGGGTCAGCGCATTGCGGATGTCCCCGACGATTCCCAGAGAAACCGGAATGTTTTTGGAAATTTCAGCGGGATCAATATCAATATGTATGATTTTCGCACGCTTTGAGAATTTACCTTTATTGCCGGTCGCACGGTCGCTGAACCGCGCACCGCACGCCAGGATCACATCTGCGTCGGCCATAGAGCGGGATGCGGCAAAATTCCCGTGCATCCCCTGCATGCCCAGCATCAGGGGGAAATCGGAAGGCACCGCGGAAAGTCCCATCATGGAGCACCCGATCGGCGCATCCAGCATCTCGGAAAGTCTGCAGATCTCGCGCTCCGCCCCTGCGATAACAACACCGCCGCCGCAGTAAATGAAGGGGCGCTCAGCTGCCGCAAGCAGGTCAGCCGCTTCCTTCAGTTTCGCATCAGGGGCGATTTCCATGGGATAAGGCCGGGCAGGTTCTCCACGCACATACTCACAGGTGTCGGTCTGTACATTTTTCGGCACATCGATCAACACCGGTCCCGGTCTGCCGGATTTTGCAATCCGGAAAGCCTCCCGGATGGTGTCTGCCAGATCCTCCACACGGCGTACAAAGTAATTGTGCTTGGTGATCGGGATGGTGATTCCCATGATGTCCACTTCCTGGAAACTGTCCCGTCCGATCAGGTCGCACGGCACATTTCCCGTGATGGCGACCATGGGAGTGGAATCGAGGTATGCGGTTGCAATCCCGGTTACCAGATTGGTTGCGCCGGGGCCGGATGTGGCGATCACAACGCCGACACGGCCGGTCGCACGGGCATATCCGTCTGCCGCATGTGCGGCTCCCTGTTCATGTGCGGTCAGAACATGGTGAATGCGGTCACTCGCCATATACAGGGCGTCATAAATATTCAGCACCTGGCCTCCCGGGTAACCGAATACCGTGTCGCACTCCTGTTCGAGCAGGGTTTCCACAATGATCTCTGCGCCGGTTAACTTCATCTTGACTCCTTACCAGCACGCCGTCCTCCCGGCGTCACTTCTCTGAAATGGAAATATAAAAATATTATAGCACAGGCATACGGGATTTGCAAGAGTGTTTCCCGTGTGTTTTGTTTTTGTTGATTCCTGTTTTGCCAGAAGCAGGCTGCGATCCGGAACAGCCCTCAGAAAGAAACAGCCGGATACGCATCGGCGCCCATTTTTGACGCAGCATGCACTGCATCGCCGAAATTGCGGAACAAGCCGAATACGGCAGAACCGCTCCCGGACATACAGGCGCCCAAAGCACCGTATTCAAGCAGTTTGCGCTTTTTTTCCAAGGCAGAAGGGGCCAGCGGAAAAACAGCCTCTTCAAACAGATTGAACAGATGCGGTGCAAGGAGCACGGCATCCCCGGCAGCGACTGCCTGTTGCAGTCCCTGCGCAGAGGCATGCCGGGTCCCCTCTCGGAAGCCGTCGAAGCGCTGGTCCAGCACCCGGTAAGCCTGTGGCGTGCTGACCGGCTCACTGCCCGCAGCAATGACGAAAGCAAACGGTCCGCCCCTCCATGGAGTCAGCACTTCCCCGGTCCCGGTACACAGCGCCGTACCGCCGGAGACGCAGAACGGGACATCTGCCCCGAGCTGTGCGGCGATGCTGCACAGTTTCTCCCTGCCCAGCGGTTCCGGAGCGACACGGTCCAGAGCCCGCAACACGGCCGCAGCATCACTGCTGCCCCCGCCGAGCCCTGCCGCAGAGGGGATCCGTTTTTCAAGAAAGACAGAAACCCGGCCCGAAAGACCGGCCTGTCCAAGATAGGTCTGCGCCGCCTTCCAGACCAGGTTGTCCGGCCCTGACGGTATATCTTTTCCTCCCCCGCACACGCACAGACTGATCTGTGTTTCCCCAGCGGGATCATAGGACAGATGAATACGGTCGCACAGGTCAATGCTGTGCATGACGGTGACCAGCGTATGGTAACCGTCATGCCGCCTGCCGCACACATCTAAAAACAGATTGATTTTAGCGGGGGCGTCTTCACGGACCGTCACGAAGGCTCCTCGTCCGCCAGATAATGCGCGCCTACGCTGGTCTTTCTCGCACGCGCCGCGGCGATCATTTCGGTTGCCACTTCCAGCATACTGTAAAGTTCGTACTCCTCCTGGGAGTGCAGTGCGCAGCGTGAAATCTCATCCATCATCCGGGACACTTCCTGATCCGCCTTTTCCATGCCGCTGTGGGTCTTGATCGCCCCCATATACTTGGACATGACCTTGCGCAGATACTCGTGCCGGACAGCGCACTCTGCCCGCGGCATCGTGACCGCCGAAGGCGGATCGTCTGTTGAAATGTTCAACTCACCCGGCATCTGACGCAATGCTTCGTTGATATGAATGGCGGCGCGGCGGCCGAACACCAGACACTCGAGCATGGAGTTACTGGCAAGCCGGTTGGCGCCGTGAATGCCCGTGCAGGCACATTCGCCCGCCGCGTACAGTCCCTCCACATTGGTCATACCGTTGATGTCGGTACGGATACCGCCCATAAAATAGTGCTGTGCGGGATGAATGGGAATAGGCTGCTTCGGAATGTCAATTCCCTCTTCCTTGCACCGCGCGTAAATGGTGGGGAAACGGTGACGGAAAAACTCATCCGTCATGGACGAAACATCCAGCAACGCATACGGAGCTCCGGTGCGTTCCAGCTCCTTCAGGATGGCGCGCGTCACAATATCGCGCGGCGCCAGGTCTGCCAGGCGGTGCACGCCCTGCATAAAGGCTACGCCTTCCAGGTTGCGCAGTACGGCTCCCTCGCCGCGGACTGCCTCACTGATCAGGAACAGACGGGTCTTGTCGCGGGGCGACAGAAGGGTGGTCGGGTGAAACTGCACCATCTCCATCAGTTCCAGAGACGCACCGGCGCGTTTGGCGGCCGCTATACCGTCACCCACCGCTCCCACGGGATTGGTGGTGTAGCGGTACAGATGACCGATTCCCCCGGTTGCAAGGATAATGTTCGCGGTGCGGATCACGCGCAACTGTCCGTCAAAAATAAGGGCGCCCACCACACAGTTGTCCTCTGTCAGGATATCGATCAGGTACGAACGGAAACTGACCTTGATATTGTCGCGTGCCAGCGCCAGCTCGCCCAGCCGTTTGGTGGTCTCACGGCCGGTCGCATCCCCGCCGCAGTGCACAATGCGCCTGCAGGAGTGTCCTCCTTCGCGCCCGATCTGGAGTTCTCCCTCAGGATTGGTATCAAAGGGTACATCCATCCGGATCAACTCACGGATATTCTCAGGGCCTTCCTTGACCAGAACGCGCACCGCTTTCTCATCACAGAGCCCGGCTCCCGCTTCCAAGGTGTCCGCAACATGGGACTCCACATTGTCTGTCGGGGAAATGACCGCGGCAATGCCTCCCTGGGCAAGCCAGGAATTGCTCTTCTCAATCTCGGTTTTGGTGATCAGCATCACCTTCAGCTTACTGTCCAGATGAAGTGCGGCGTACAGTCCGGCAATTCCGCTGCCCACAATCAGCACATCCACATCTTCGACCGGCAGATCCCGGGTATCAAATGCACGCAAATATCGTCTCAACATAATCCGTTCCTGATTTCATATGTAATGGATTGATTCATACCGACGCATCGCCGTCAGGAAAGTGCAAATTTAAGGCTGATGTCAAGCGCCTTGACCGAATGCGTCAGTGCTCCGATGCTGATAATATTGACACCGGTCTGCGCTACGGCAAGCAGGTCCCGCTGGCCCATATTCCCGGATGCTTCCAGTACGGCGCGGCCGTTGACCTTCCGCACCGCCGCTGCCATCTGCTCGTTGGTCATGTTGTCCAGCATGATGATGTCCGCACCGGCGCGCAGCGCCTCTTCCAGCTGCTCGTCAGTCTCCACTTCCACTTCTACCTTCAGCGTATGAGGAGCATGAAGACGGGCGGCACGCACGGCGCGCTCAATACCGCCCGCCGCAACAATGTGATTATCCTTGATCAGGATGCCGTCCGCGAGATTGAAGCGATGGTTGGAGCCGCCTCCCACCCGTACTGCATACTTTTCAAGCACACGCAGCCCGGGAGTCATCTTACGCGTATCCGCAATCACCGCGCCGGTCCCCTTCACCGCATCCACCGCGTGTCTGGTCTGGGTGGCGATACCGGAAAGATGCTGCAGCAGATTAAGGCCTACCCGCTCGCCGGAAAGCAGCGCAATGGCATTGCCCCGCACTTCTGCAAGTACATCCCCTTTGCAGAACGGTTCTCCTTCTCCCACATGCCGGGTCAGTTCGACATCGGCATTCAGCAGATGGTAGGTACGCTCCACAATATCCATTCCGCACAGGATCCCGTCTTCTTTTGCAATATAACGGCCGTGCGCCTGCCGCCCTTCATCAATAACCGATAAAGTGGTGATATCGCCCGTGCCGATATCTTCCGTCAGTGCTTCCAGAAGGAACTTGTCCGTTCCGGCATTCCATCCCGGTTTCATCTCAACGCCTCGCAATTTTCAGAATTTAAGATTTATTATACAACATTTTTATGGGAAAAACAATTCTTTTTTCAATAAAAACAAAATTTCCTTTTTGCCTTGCTTCCACTGCGATCAGATGGTATAATAGAATATATCGCATTCCGGAGACGCACAGGGTACAAAGCGTTCCGGTCAGAACACGAAGAGGTGTCCTATGCTGAAATTCCACCGCAACAAGCAGTACAACAAAATTGCGCTGTATGCGTGCGCGGTTGTGGCGCTGACTATTACGGCGATTTTCATCGGGTATTATCTGCCTTCAATTTTCAGAGGAATTTCCCGGTTTATAAACGCACTGCGTCCTTTGATCTACGGACTGGTCTTCGCCTACATATTCAATCCGTTGCTCCGCCTGTGCGAAAACCGCATTCTCGGCCGGCTGCGCAACCGTCCCTCCATGACGCCCATGCTCCACCGTCTGCTGGCGCTCCTGCTGACCTATTTTTTCCTGGCGCTGCTCCTCTTCTTCATGGGGCTGATGGTTGTTCCGCAGATCACCGCCAACTACAAGGTCATCATTACCAAACTCAGCGATCTGATTATCACGGGACTGGACTGGTTCAACTCATATTTCGGGAACTCTTCTCAAAGTTATTCGGAAACCGTCAGCCAGATCGCCCAACAGATCATAGAATTTCTCAGCTCCATCGGCGGCAGCCTGGTGCTGGCCGCATTCCGCCTGATCGTGGGATTGTTTCTGTCCTTCTTTGTCCTCATGCATAAAGAACGCATGATCGGCGCCACCAAGAAACTGCTTGCGGCCATCCTGCCGCGCCGTGTTTTCAACGGTGTCATCAGCGTTACCAGACTGACCGACAATACATTCGGTAAATTCTTCATCGGGAATCTGTTTGATTCACTGATCGTCGGTATTCTGTCCTTCATCGTTTTCTGGATCACCGGCATGCCCTACTATCCGCTGCTCAGTGTCATCGTGGGCGTCACCAATGTGGTTCCCTATTTCGGGCCGATCATCGGAGCCATTCCCTGTATCATGCTGGGACTGACCGACAGTCTGCCGCGTGCGTTCTGGCTGGGCGTGATCATTCTGATCATCCAGCAGATCGACGGAAACATCATCAGTCCCAAAATTCTGGGCGATGCAACCGGGCTTTCCTCTCTGTGGGTGGTGGTAGCCATCACCGTCATGGGCAGTTTCTTCGGCTTCGTGGGAATGGTGATCGGTGTCCCGCTCTTCAGCGTGGTCTATACCCTGATCAAGAATGTCACGGAACGCCGTCTGAAAAAGAAGAACATGCCTACCGAAACGGCCGCATACCGGCACGGGTCCTCACCTATCCCACTGGTTTCTCCATATGAAGCATTTTCAGATGCTTATATTCAGGCAGAAGAAGATTTTGAAAGTATTCGTCGGCAAGAAGAGGCTCCGGAAGACAGCACGGACGGACAAGCTTCGGATCAGGACGGAAGTGCTGACAGCAACGCTGACACGAAAGAAACAGCCGACACGGAAGAAGATATGGCGTCTGCCGGCGCGGACGATGAAGAGAAAGCCTGCCCGGAACAGAATCAGACAGACGAAAATTCCCCGGAAGAACAAGACAGCGAAATGCCCGGGCAGATCGACATATTTGCCCTGCCGGAAGAAGAGAATGAGCGGGACACCAGCCAATCTTCCGCCCCCGACGCTCCTCCTGATACCCCTGTTTCCGGAACAGAAGAAGCGCCGCTTTCCGGTGAGAAATCAACACCGGTCTCAGTGGAAGAGGCACCCCCGGCTTCCACCGGAGCTGACCCGGACCGGTCCGATGATGCTCCTGCTGCAGAGGGATATGATGAGGACGACTCCATGCCCACCGGTACGGCCCAGACCGTACTGGTTTCCCTGACGGATGACCGGAAACCGCAGACCCTTCCTTCCGGCAAGAAAAAAGGCCGCAGTCATTTCCGCAACAACCGTAAAAAGAGCAACGACCGCGGCGGGAAAGGAGGGAAACGCTCATGAAACGCTTTCAGCCTGACGAACGGTACAACACCATCGCCATTTACGCCCTGGCTGTTATTGCGTTCGGAATTGTGTATGCAGTGTTCCTTGCCAACCTGGATGTGGTCTTTGCCGCGATCCGCTGGTTCCTCTCCAAAGGACGGTGCCTGATCTATTCCCTGTTTTTCAGTCTGGTCATGCTGCCGCTGGTGAAGTGGTTTGAGCATCTGGTCCGTCGTTCCAATCGGTACAAGAAAAAAGCGCGGCCCTTCCTCACCACCGTCATTTCGGTAATCTTTGCCGACCTGGTGCTGCTGATTATTCTGGCCCTGATTATCTTTGCGCTGGTACCTGCACTGGGAAGCGCCTACACGCATTTTTCGGAGGAAGTAATCCCGCAGCTGATCGGACTGCGCGACCGGCTGGCAGGGGGGGCACTTTCCGAAATCACCCTCCCGGTATACGATGCCACCTACAATTATATCAAGACTCATTTTTACTCGGACGAAACCGGTTCGCTGTCCTCCGTTTTCATGGAAATCGCCCGGAACATTGCCAATGAAACCAGCGGCTTTTTGCTGGGGGCGGTCCTCGGCACCTATTTTCTGATGTTCCGCACGGAACTGCTCGCCATCAGCCGGAAAATCATGGCCTCTCTCTTTACGGAAGGACGGCGCACGGGTATTCAGCAGACGGCATCACGCATTTACAACCGGTTTGTGGTATATTTTTCGACACGGATTGCACTCTCGCTCGGAATCGCGCTCTGTGTATACCTGCTTTGCCTGCTATTCCGGGTTCCGCTCGCATCCCTGGTTGCATTCATTGCCTTCGCAGCAAATATTATCCCGATTTTAGGCCCCCTGGTTGCGGTCGTCGTAACGCCTCTGCTGATCGCCGTTGCCTACGGGGGAATGTACTGGCCGATCGTCTTCCTGATCATGGCAGGTCTGCAGATTGTGGTTTCCGCCCTGATTGAGCCCGCACTGCTGCGCAAGAGCCTGCGTCCGAAAATCGGTATTACGGTTACGGTCATTATCATCGGACTGGTCTTTTTCGGATTCCTCGGTATGATTCTGGCGGTTCCGGTCTATGCTTCCCTCAACATTCCGCTCAAAGAATGGCAGAACAGGCGTCTGATACAGAAAAATCTGCCGATAACGGAAGAGGCATTTCTGAAACTGGATCACCTTGAGTGATCGGATGATCCCAATGGAGAATCCGATTTGCAATTATTTTGAATTTGGTATTGACTTCCGGTTACAGTTATGATATAATTTTGTATCAGCGCGGGCTGTCAGCTACAAGCAGTCCGGCTCCTTGCTACCCCACGGTAGCCGAACGACCATAAGGAGGTGTAACAGACTATGGAAAAGAAGATGTGTTCTTACGAAACCTTGTTCATTATCAATGGGACGCTGGCAGAAGATGCCATCCGCGCCATTGCGGACAAGTTTATCGCCCTCGCAACCGAACAAGCCACCGAGCTGAAGGTTGACGAGTGGGGGAAACGCAGACTGGCCTATCCCATCAATTATATCAACGAGGGATACTATGTACTGCTTTCTTACAAGAGCGAGCCGACTTTCCCCAGAGAGATTCAGCGTGTGCTCGGTATTACCGACGGCATTATGCGCTCGATGACCACTGTGAGAAACGAAGGCGCACAGATTCCGGTTCCTGCAGCTGCCGAAACCGCAGCTCCCGCAGCGACCGAGTCCGAAGCCACGACGGAAGAGTAATTCCGTTCGGCAGATCATTGACGGAGGCGGTAATATGGCAAACTTCAATAAAGTGATCCTGGTCGGCAGACTGACCGCCGATCCGGAACTCAAGACGACCGGGAGCGGTATTTCAGTCACCAGTTTTTCGATTGCGGTCAACCGCCGCTTCTCCAAATCGGAGCAGACACAGCAGGTTGATTTCATCAACATTGTAGCCTGGAGACAGAATGCCGAATTCATCTGCCGCCATTTCAAGAAAGGGCGCCCCATTCTGATCTGCGGTCAGCTGCAGACGCGCAACTGGACCGACCAGAACGGTGCCAAGCGTGTATCGACCGAAGTGGTTGTGGATGAAGTAACCTTTGTGGATTCCAAATCTGACGGAACGCCCGGAGCCGGCGGTGCCCAGTACACCCCGGACGCCTACGGCGCACCCAGTTTCTCAAACGACGGTGCATCCGGCAGTTTTGAAGAAGTACCCAGCGGAGAAGATCTGCCCTTCTGAGGCAGACAGACGACGGTGATCCGTCCCGGCTTCCTACGGCTCTGCGGAAACCGGTATACTGAATCGAGCCGGAAAGGTTGGATTTGAATCTATGGACAGAAACGATACCCAGCGCGGCTTCCGCCCCAATCGCCGGAAGAAAAAGGTATGTGCCTTCTGCGCCGATAAGACCAGCGTCATTGATTACAAGGATGTGCCCCGCCTGAGAAAGTATATTTCCGAGCGCGCCAAGATCCTGCCGCGTCGTGTCTCCGGCACCTGCGCGAAGCATCAGCGCGAGCTGACCACTGCTATCAAGCGTGCCCGTCAGATGGCGCTGCTTCCCTATGTCGCCAACTGAGTGCACAGCAAGCGCTTCCACGGAAGCGTTTATGAAAACCGCCTGCAGCATTTGATGCTGCAGGCGGTTTTTGCATAAGACGCACAGCGGAACCCGTCCCTGTACCTCCGGGCTGCCCTACCCGGCCGTAAGGCGGCAGGGATCCGAAGAGGCAGAAAACTCCCAAGGGGCAGGACAGAACCGCCCCATGCGGCCCGGCGCCTGAATCCGCAGCGGGATAGAAAGCGGTCAGGATATCTCCTGTTTTGGCGGAACAGAATTCCCAGAACACAGGACGGCCCGGTCATTTGCCCGGACCGCCCTCTCTGTTATCGGATAAAATGCGGGGCCGGTATACCGACCGAATGAACCGACGCTCCTTATTTTCCGCCCCGGAGTTTGCGGAACAGATCGGTGAAGATCGCGTCGCGGTTGAGATGCGTCACGCACATGATCGTATGTCTGCCCGCGGGGAACGAATAAGTTCCGTCGTATTCGGGCAGCGGTGCGGGCACAGCACGCACCGTGCGGAACGATTCGGAAAGCAGAACGGCAGGAGCAGTGACATCCCAGATTACCCGGCTCCAGGCGCTGTCATGTGCCGCATAGCGTTCGGCACCTTCAATCGTGTTCTGTACCAGATAATCACACAGCGGCCCCTGCCCTTCCAGCCAGTAGCGCAACTCAGGCGCCGTAGTCCGGCACATTTCGGCAACATCCATGCAGGGGATCTGCCAGAGCGGCACACCGCTGTTGAATACCACACGCGCCGCTGCAATGTCCTGTACCATGTTGAATTCCTTCGTATTGGGCCAGTCATAGGCGTGTCCGCCCAGCCAGACTACAACCATGCGGTCGGCAATGGAAGGATCGAGCAGCAACGCCGAGGCCACATTGGTGATGGCGCCGATGGCGAAAACATACAGCGGCCGGTCGCTCTCATGGGCACGCGCCAGAGCGGCGATCCGGTTTGCCGCTTCGCTTTCCACAGGGGTCTTCTCGTCCTTCAGATATGTACGCGAACCGCGGTAAATATTGGACCCGATTTCCTCCCCGAAGCCGGCCAGTTCCACAATTTTGCGGATTTCGTCATAACTGCGTTCCATACCGTCTTCAGGAGATACGGAGTTCTCATTGAAAAAGGGGGCAGCGGTCAAGGCAAGCATCCGGAACCGTTCGGGGTTGAGCAGCATGTAACTGATTGCAAACTGGTCATCAATCTCGTTGAATGCATCGGTATCCAGTACCGTATCCAGCTGTCCCTTCGGGAATTCCAGCATTTTTTTACGAAGTTCTTCCGTCATGATTCTACGCGGCAACGCCGCTCTCCTTTCAGAAATGCACGAATATTCAGGATCATCTCCTGCAGGCATCTGCAGCGTGCCTCATAGGCGCCCCAGGCCATATGCGGCGTCAGCAAAACGCGCGGATGATCTTTGATTTCCCAGATCGGATTTTCCTGTGCAAGCGGCTCGCGGCTGTAGACATCGGTTCCGAAAGCGAAGATCCGTTCCGACCGGACCGCATCTGCCACTGCCTTCTCATCCACAACCGCTCCCCGGGCACCGTTGTACAGAATGATATGCGGGCGCATCAGTCCGATTTCCCGCGCACCGATCATGTGCCTTGTATCGTCAGTCAGAGGCGTATGAACCGAAAGAATATCGCTCTCCGCGCACAGCGTATCGAGATCCACACACGCAACTCCTTCCACAGGAGTCCGCTTACACGCCAGAATGCGGCATCCCAACGCTTCGGCCACACGCGCCACCTGCTGCCCGATATGACCGTACCCCAGCACGCCCCAGGTTCTGCCGTACAGTTCGTGATAGACCGGCGAGAGACGGTTGTGTATACCCGATGCTGTATACTCCCCCGATGCGACAAAAGCATGATAAGTCCGCAGATGGCATGCAAGCGACAGCACCGTGGCGACCGTCAGCTGCGCCACGCTGTGCGTGGAATATCCCACCACATTGGTAACCGCAATGCCACGGCTGCGGCAGGCCTCCAGATCCACATTGTCAAAGCCAGTCGCGGCAATTGCAATCATGCGCAGCCGGGCCGCATGCTCCAGAGTCTGCGCCCGGATGACGATCTTGTTGATCAGGATAATGTCGGCATCCGCAATGCGGTCCGCCACCTGATCGGGTGCGGTCATGGGATAGACTGAAACTCTGCCGAACTCCTTCAGAGCGGACAGATCCAGATCCTCTCCCAGGGTAGCGGCGTCAAGTACGGCAATATTCATTTGGACGCCTCGCCCACATACTGCTTCATATAGGCAACATATTCCGGGAAAGCAACCGTATAGTCAGGCAGTTCGGGATGCCATTTCTTTTCCCATTCCAGAGAAAAGTACCCGTCATAACCGTCAGCAAGCAGGCGGCGACACAGGCGCGGCAACGGAATGTCCCCCTGTCCCATCAGGCAAAGGGCGTTGTCCGCGCGGTGCTGATCCTTGAGATGGATGTGCCGGACATAAGGGCGCACCACGCGGTAAAAATCATCGACATCATCCCCGTAAATGCGGTCGGTATGA
This sequence comes from uncultured bacterium, assembly GCA_949293405.1. Taxonomy (GTDB): domain Bacteria; phylum Bacillota; class Clostridia; order Oscillospirales; family CAG-272; genus UBA1740. Next base: position 90,159 of record CASFDI010000050.1, read on the forward strand.
ACCACATCCCAGAGAATTCCGAAGCCGGGATGTCCGCCGAGGCGCTCCAGAATCCGCGCCACTTTTTCGGTAGTATTGACTGTGCCGTGCGTTTCCAGCAGCATGGTGATGCCGCAGGCGGCAGCGACATCCGCTGCGCGCGCGCCGTTTTCCGTAATGCGTGCGGCGTATTCGTCCTGTGTGGCATCATCCGGCATTTCATTGCCGAACACCCGGATATAGCGGAATCCGACGGCAGCGGCGCGTTCCGCCTCCCGACGGAATGCTGCCAGACGATTCCCGTCAGGGTCCGGGATATGCAGGGTGTGGGAACTGCCGAAAACCACCGGCCGGATTCCCAGAGAGGAAAGCATCTCCCGGGTCTGCCCGGCGTGTTCCGGAGCGAGACATTCCATTTCCCCACCGTCTGTCACATCAGTACCCGATGAAGGATTTTTCGTTCCGCGCAGCTCCAGCGCACAGATCCCGATGGACGCAAAATATTCCGCCGCCTCCCGCAGGGTCAGCCCCGGGCAGCCGAGTGTTGAAATGCACAGCTTCATAACAGCCTCCCGTTTCTTTTGATCACCCGCATTATAACACAAATACCTCCGGCGGTCAAGTCCTGCCGGAGGTATTTGAAGTCAGATCGTTTTTTCTTTATCGCCAAGGGCAGTCTTGTACAGACGGAAGAACAGTACCCCCGCAGTCAGTGCCGAAAGCACATCGGCAATCGGTTCCGCGGTATAAATGCCCCATACCCCGAACCGCAGCGGCAGCAACAGCGCCAGCGAAATCAGCAGGATCACCTTCCGCAGACATGCAAGAAAGAGCGACACACCCGCGCGCGACAGACCGAGAAATGCATTCTGGCACCCCATCTGAATACCGAAAACAGTCATACCGGCCATAAAAACCGGCGCAGCAGCGGCTGCAGCGGCAATCAGGTCTGGCTGGTCGGTGAACAAACCCACATAAAACGAAGGGAACAGCATCATGGACAGACTCATCAGAAGACTCAGGAAAAAGCAGGTCACAATTCCGAACCGGCACGCCTGCCGCACCCTGGACAGATTCCCAGCCCCGAAATTATAACTGATCACAGGCTGCATCCCCTGGGTAAAGCCGTTGATTACCGTTGTGTTGATCTGCATCAGACTCTGCAGAATGGTCATGGCTCCCACATGAAGATCGCCGCCGTAGTTCTGAAGACCTGTGTTGAACACCACCTGGATCATGCATTCTGTAAAGCGCATGATAAACGGCGATACCCCCAGCATCGCCATCGCACGGAGAATGCGCCCGTCGGGACGCATGGAGGGCAAGGTCAGCCGCAACCGGCTGCGGCGACTGGCGAGGAAGCCCACCACCCATATGGCACTCGCAGCCTGGGAGATCACGGTCGCAATGGCAGCACCCCGGACGCCCATATCCAATACAAAAATAAAAACCGGATCCAGCGCAATGTTCAGCACCGCGCCGATCAGAACCGACGCCATTGCGGTACGCACTTTTCCCTGGCAGTAAATAAACGGGTTCAGTCCCTGTGTCAACTCAACGAACAGCGTGCCCCAGAGATAGATCCCCAGGTACTCCATTGCATATCCGATGGTCTGCTCACTTGCACCGAACAGCATCAGGATAGGCTCTGAGGTGAACAGGAAGAACACCGTCAGAACCACCGACATGACGCACAGCAGCAGACATCCGTTGCCCATCATTTTAGAGGCACGGCGGTCGTTGCCCCGCCCCATCTCGATGGCCGCCAGAGGCGCGCCGCCTGCTCCGACAAACTGCGAAAAAGCGGTAATCAGCACGATGACCGGGAAGGTCACCCCTACCCCGGTCAAAGCAAGATCGCCGATCCCTTCGATCCGGCCGATATAGATCCGGTCGACTATGTTATAGAGCAGATTGATGATCTGCGCAATATATGGAAGGAACCGCCAGACGGACGATCAGTCCGGGCACCCCGGCCTGTGCGAGACGGTTGTCCCGTACGGTTTCAATACTTACCTTTATACCTCTTCTGCAGTGACTGCATCTTCTTCAGCCTCTACGGCAGGCTGAGGATCCGGTTGTTGCGCCTTTTCCGCGATGTTGCTGCGCCGCCTGAAAAGATGAAGGGGAGATTTTCCGCTGCTGCCGCCCAGCAGTTCCGCCACATCGGTCACCGAAATGAACGCCCCGGGATCACAGGAAAGCACGACACTCTTCATCAGTCCGATCTGGAAACGGTTCACCACAAAGTAAATAACCGATTTTGCCTCTGCAGAGTAATACCCGCGTCCGTCGAGCAGGGTCACACCTGACCCGAAGGTGAGTGACAGGGCGCGCGCCACCGCATCGGGCTCGCGCGTGATGATCGTTGCGGCTTTCGCCCGGTCGAAACCTTCCACAATAAAGTCAACCGCCTTGATTCCCACCATATAGGCCAGAACCGAATACAGCGGCAGAACGAAACTGCCGGTCACAATGCCCACAACAATGTACAGCACGGCGTTATAGCACATGATGAATGTCCCGACCGTAATACCGATCTTCCTTGCGAAAATCACCGCCATGATTTCCACACCGTCCAAAGCGCCGCCGGTCCGGATGGTCAGACCGCTCCCCACACCCGAGATCAGTCCGCCGAACAAAGCGCACAGCAACAGATCGGTCCCGACGATCGGAGAAACATCTCCGCCTCCGCCGAAATATTTGATCAGAATGAAAGAAGACAGCGAATACACTCCGACCGCAAACAGCGAGTAAAATGTAAACAACGACCCCTGCTTCTTCAGTCCGAAAATGAAGAACGGCAGGTTCAGCGCAAGCAGGAAGTAGGAAAACAGCAGATATTCAGGCGTCAGCTCCCAGAGCAGCATTGCAGTACCTGAAAAACCGCTATCATAAATCCCGGCAGGAGCCAGAAGCAGGGTCACGCCGACCGCGTTGATAATGCCCGCCACAATAAGCATCAACAGCTTCCGGATGCGGATTGTTTTCAGAAAAGAGGCATGGCGGAACAGGCAGGACAGGCTTATTTTTTTCAAAGGGCACCTCCGTCAGACAAAATTTTGAAAAAGAAAATGCATCCGCCCTTGACAAAACGCCAAGAACCGTGTATAATAGATTCCGTTGAGCCGCAGATGTAGTTCAATGGTAGAACTTCAGCTTCCCAAGCTGACCACGCGGGTTCGATTCCCGTCATCTGCTCCACTTCCCGGTCCGGTATGTGACCGGGATTTTTTTCGCCGCACGATGCAGCGTTTTTGTTCCCCTGTT
>CASFDI010000051.1 GCA_949293405.1 uncultured bacterium
TGGAATCAGACCTTGCTTCCCAGAAGCAGAAGATGCGTGATTATCAGCAGAACATTGAACTCCTGCACACCATGTCCCGGTCGCAGTTTGCGGCGTTGGATAAGGCCAATGCAGATCTCGACGCAAATGAGAATCTCCTGACGCGTCTGCGGCAGGATCTGACCGACTTTGAACGCAACAGTTCGCGGAGTGCCGAAGAGCTGGAGGAATCCTCCCGTTTGCTGGAAGAATTCAGCAGCAAGTTGGAACAGATGAAGAAAAAACGCGCCGACCTCGCGGTGGAGCGCAACCGGGAAGATGACCGCCGGGCCGCCCTCGCTGAGGAAGCGAACAATGCGTTTATTGCGATTTCCGAAACCAATAAGGATATCGAATCCACCCATCATCAGGAAGAAAGCATCGCCAGACGGCGTACCGAACTTGCCGCCGAACGGGACGAGCAGAACCGCCTGATTGCGGAATACCGCGAGAAGCGCAATGAAACCGAAAGCCGTCTCAAAGAGGATGGGGAACGCTACGCGCAGATTGAGAAGGAGTTGGCCGGTCTGCGTGAGAACCGCAGTGATGTCGAGAGCGACAATATGGAGCATGACAAACTGCTCGCCGAAGTGCGCGGCAGTATCCGGGTGAAAACCAACGACAAGGAGACCGCTTACCGTCTGAATGTCACCAATGAAAACCGTCTCAATTCATTGAAAGAAACACGCGATACGCTGGGCTCGCGTCTGTGGGACGAATATCAGATTACATATGAGGATGCAGTGGCTCTGAACTATCCGCCTGTCACCGCGGAGAACCGCGGAGAGGTGGCGGCGCAGTTCACCACCCTCAAGGCCCGCCTGAAAGGAATCGGAAATGTCAATGTGAACGCCATCGAGGAATTCCAGGAAGTCAATGCAAAGTACGAAGCCATGCAGACCCAGCACAATGATCTGGTCAAGTCTTACGATGAACTGCAGAATATTATTGCAAAACTGGAAGAGGAGATGCAGACCACCTTCCTCAGTGCATTCCAGAAAATCAATGAGAATTTCGGCACGGTATTCCGGGAGCTGTTCGGAGGAGGAAGCGCCGAGTTGTCACTGACCGAGCCGGACAGTGTCCTGACCTCCGGTATTGAAATCAAGGCGGCGCCTCCCGGCAAGATCATCAAGAGCCTGTCGCTCCTTTCGGGCGGTGAGCAGTCTTTTGTGGCGATTGCGCTCTTTTTCTCCATCCTGAAGGTCAATCCGACGCCGTTCTGTATTCTGGATGAAATCGAGGCGGCGCTGGATGAAGTCAATGTCTACCGCCTGGGTGAATATATCAAGAAGTTCTGCTCCGATACCCAGTTCGTGCTGATCACGCACCGCCGCGGAACCATGGAAATTGCCGACCGACTCTATGGTATCACCATGCCGGAGCGCGGTATTTCCAGGGTGATTCCTCTGGATGTCAATGAGATTGAGAGCAAGAAGAAGGAGTTGTTCGATGGGGTTCTTTGAAAAACTGAAAGCCGGCCTTTTCAAAACGAAAAGCGCCATTGTTTCCAAAATTGATGACCTGTTCAAACATTTCGTAAAAGTGGACGAAGATCTGTTTGAAGAATTGGAGGAACTGCTGATATCTGCGGATGTCGGGGTGGGCACGACCGAAGAGCTGCTGGAGGAATTGCGTGAGGAAGTGCGCGATCAGCGTATTTCCGATCCTTCACAGGTCAAGGAGTTGCTGTTCGGAAAACTGCGGGATCTGATCGGAGAACCGGAACCTTTGCATCTCACAACCACGCCGTCGGTGATTCTGGTCATCGGTGTAAACGGAGTCGGAAAGACTACATCCATAGGGAAAATTGCAGCAGAACTGCACCATCAGCAGAAGAAAAAAGTGATTGTCGCCGCGGCGGATACCTTCCGTGCGGCCGCGGCGGATCAGCTCGCCATCTGGTGTGAGCGGGCGGGCGTGGAGCTGGTGCGGCAGGGACAGGGCGCAGATCCCGGTGCAGTGGTATATGACGCCATTCAGTCTGCGAAAAGTAAGCGGGCAGATGTCCTGATTGTGGACACGGCGGGCAGACTGCATAACAAGAAAAACCTGATGGACGAACTGGCAAAAATCAACCGTGTGATTGCGCGCGAGTTGCCCGATGCGGACCGGGAAAATCTGCTGGTGCTGGATGCCACTACCGGGCAGAACGCTGTTATTCAGGCGAAAGAGTTCAAAGAGGCGGCTGCGATCACCGGTCTGATCCTTACAAAACTCGACGGAACGGCAAAGGGAGGGATCATCCTCTCCGTGAAAAAGGAACTGAACATTCCCGTGAAATTCGTAGGCGTCGGGGAAGGAATTGAAGACATGCGGCCTTTTGACCGGGATGCGTTTGCCCGCGCGTTGTTTGAGGAGTCATGATGGATTTGCTTTTGGTAACCGGAAACCGGCATAAGGCAGCCGAGTTCAGTGCGTTGCTTGCCGCTGAGGGGATGACGGATATCCGCCTGCTGTCCCTAAACGATGTCGGACTGGACGGGGAAGTGGACGAAAACGGAGAGACTTTTGAAGAGAATGCTCTTATCAAGGCGCGCTACGGCGCCGCGCATGGCTATGTCAGTATAGCGGATGATTCCGGATTGGAAGTGGACGCGCTGGGAGGTGCACCCGGGGTGCATTCTGCACGCTATGCAGGCGTGCATGGGGACGATGCCGCCAACAACCGGCTTCTGCTTCAGAATATGATCCGAATCCCGGAAGAGAAGCGAACCGCGGGTTTTGTATGCGCCATTGCCTGTGTGTGGCCGGACGGACGCAATTTTACCGTTCGGGGAGAGGCGCGGGGGCGCGTGCTGTTTCACGAGGAAGGAACCGGCGGATTCGGTTATGATCCGCTGTTCCTTTCGGACGACCATGGCAAAACCTATGCTTCGCTGACGCCCGAGGAGAAGAACAGCGTATCACATCGGCAACGCGCCGTGAAATTGTTCGTACAGACATTCCGCAAGATACAAGGGGAAGATCATGCTGACAGGTAAACAACGCGCCAGACTGCGTGCCATGGGGCACGATGACCCGGCCATTTTCCAGATCGGGAAGGGCGGGATTTCGGAAGAATTCTGTTTTCAGATCGGGAACGCGCTGCAGGCGCGTGAACTGATCAAAATCCGCGTCCTGGAAAACAGCGGCTACACCGCACGCGAAGCGGCGGACCGCGTTGCTGCGGAAACGGGAGCCGATGTGGTGTCGGTGGTGGGGGGAACCTTTCTGCTGTACCGCGAATCGGACACCCGCAAGAGGATTTTCCTCGATGAGTGAGCGCCTCGGTATTTTCGGCGGCACCTTTTCGCCGCCGCATGCCGGTCATGTTGCTTCGGCAGCCGCTTTTGCAGCTCAGGCACACCTGGATCGGTTGCTTGTGATGCCCGCGTTTGTCCCGCCGCATAAAGTGGGAGACGGCGTGTCGTTTGAGCATCGCGCCGCCATGTGCCGGCTCGCTTTTTCCTGCCTGCCGGAGGTGACCGTGTCGGATCTGGAACGCAGGTTGGGCGGAACCAGTTACACATACCGTACACTTGAGACGCTGACTGCGCCCGACCGGAAACTGTGTCTGTTCTGCGGGACCGACATGTTGCTTACACTTTGCAGCTGGCGCTGTCCGGAACGCATCTTTGAACTGGCGGAAATCTGGTACCACAGACGGGAAGAGGATCCTCAGATCACAGAGGAGATTGCCGGCAAGTGCCGCTTTTACACCGAACAGTACGGAGCGGTCGTGCACCCGATTGAGGGGCCGGTGATTGTCGTGTCATCCTCTGAATTGCGCGAACGGCTGAACTGCGGAGAATCCACCGCCGGCCTGCTTGACCCGGCGGTAGAAAGGTATATTGCATCATGGAACCTGTATCGGAAATGATCAGCCCTGCACCGGAAATACCGGAAGAGATTTTGCAGCGTGTCATCGCCCGTCTCAGGGGCACGCTCAGCGATTACCGTTACCGGCATACGATGGGGGTGGCTGAGGAGGCGGAGCATCTGGGTGAGTTGTTCGGTGCTTATCCGCGACTGCTTTATGCGGCGGGGTTGCTGCACGACCTGACCAAAGAGTGGACCACTGCTCAACAGGAATCTTTCCTTGCCGAACATGGTATTCCGTGTGATCCCGATCTGAAAGCCGCGCCGGCACTGTATCACGGTCTGACTGCCTCTCTGCTGGTTCCCGAACAGTTTCCGGAACTGTCACATCCGTTGCTGCTGTCTGCCGTGTGTAAGCATACAGCAGGAGATGTTGAGATGAATCTGTATGATAAGTTGCTGTTTGTGGCGGATTATATTGAACCGGGACGCGATTTTACCCCCTGCGTCCGGGCGCGCAAGCGCTTTTATAGAAACCTGCCGCAAAAGCCTGAAGACCGGCCCGCTTATCTGGACCGCGAGGTGCTTGCCATTATGAATGAATCCATCTGCAACCTGATCGCAAAAGGCAAGTATATTGCCTGTATTTCGGTGCGGGCGCGCAATGCATTGCTTGCGGCAATCGGTGGTACCCCATGATTTCCCGTTGATAGGACGCGGATTCCCCGGAAAAAATGAATAACGATACCGCGCCGTACCTGTTGCTTTGCGAAAGGTGTGGAGGCTGTTATTCTCTTCCGGAGGAACCTGAACCATGATCAAACGCCTGCTTTGTATTCCGCTGATTTTTCTGATGCTTCTGTTGCTGACGGGTGCCGCCGCGGTCTCGCGCGTCGAAACCTTCCTGGTGGTGGGATTCGATGATGCAAATGCCAATACCGATGTGATGGCGTTGGTACGCTACAGTCCGGCGTCCGGCATGGTATCGGTGCTGCAGATTCCGCGCGATACCTATACCGATGCCGGTACGGCACAGAACAAGATCAATCAGATCTATCCGCATGCACTTGCCGGCAGTGGGGAACGCGATGCAATGGAAACGCTGCGTGATACACTCTCAGATCAGCTGGGAGTTCATATTGACCGCTTTGTGGCGGTTTCCACCGACTCCTTTGTGCGTCTGATTGACGCTTTGGGTGGAATTTCCCTGCATATCCCCGACGGGGTGGTTCTGGACGGAATCACGGGCGAACCCGGGGAGACGGTTCTGCTGGACGGCGCTGCCGCTCTGCAGCTGGTTCGCCAGCGGAGTCAGTATGCTTCGGGTGATCTCGGACGCATTGACGCACAGAAATTGTTTATTTCCGCACTGCTGCATCGGGTGGGAGAAGGCTTTTCAATCGGGTTTCTCCGTGTGCTGTATACCGAAATGCATGCCGGCATGATCACCGATATTACTCTGCCCGAGGCGGTCGGATGCGCCTGGAACTTCATGATGCATTTTGCTGACAGTCAGATTTACTACATGAATCTTCCCGGCGCTGCCATCCAGAAGCCGGACGGCCCGTGGTATTATGTCGCCAATCGGGCAGCAGCACAGGAAGTTCTGAGTGATTATTTCGGGGCAGGATCCTTTGATCCCGGGCGAAAACTGTGCCCGCCGTTCGGAAGCGAGTTCCGGGCAATCTATGAAGCGGAAAAATTTGAGTACCGGATCTATACGGATGATGAATTGTCTGACATCCGTATTCCGTAATTCTTTTTGGAGGTAGTATGAAAGAACATCAGCCGATACAAGACCCGTTGTCCCTGGCTCAGCAAACGGTTCGCATTCTGTACCGTAAAAAAGCACATCATCTGCGCCTGTTTCATGTCAAGGATGATACGGTGATCACCGATTATGAAGTGATTGCAACCGGGCGCTCGTCCACCCACCTGAAGTCCCTTGCGGACGATCTGTGCGCTGATCTGAACGAGCAGGGCATCTGTGCGTCTCATGTGGAAGGCCGTGACGGAGGCGCCTGGATTCTGGTGGATCTGGGATGTGTCATTGTGCATCTCTTTGATGAAGCGTCCCGTTCTTATTATAATCTGGAGCGACTGCGCCGTCAGGAAACGCTGGTCGACATTGCGCCGTTGCTGGAGCAGGAAGAGGCAGCGCTCGCATCAGGACAGGAAAACTAATCGAACTCTATATTCAACATAAAGGACAGAACCATGAAACACGATTTCGTTACCATTGAGAAAAAATGGCAGGAGCGCTGGGAACGCGAAGGCGCTTTCCATGCATCCGACCGATCCGAAAAACCGAAATTCTACGCGCTGGTGGAGTTTCCGTATCCCAGCGGTGCCGGTATGCATGTGGGACACATCAAGGCCTATTCGGGACTGGAAGTGGTTTCCCGTAAACGGCGTATGCAGGGCTACAATGTTCTGTTTCCCATCGGATTTGACGCATACGGTCTGCCTACTGAGAATTATGCCATCAAAACAGGCATTCATCCAAGACAGGTTACCGACCGGAACATAAAAAGGTTTTCCTCGCAGCTCAAGCGTGTCGGATTTTCGTTTGACTGGGACCGTGTGATTGACACGACCGATGAGAACTATTACAAGTGGACGCAGTGGATT
>CASFDI010000052.1 GCA_949293405.1 uncultured bacterium
TGTCTTCAGGGGTATAGTCGGTCTTGAAAGTATACGGCTCTTCCTCTCCGCGCGACACGGTCAGGTACGAGATCGCTCCGAAGGCGCGCGCATAGTTCTGATCCAGCAGATTCACCAGCGAGGTGTAGTAGGTGTACACGCCGTTTGCTTCGCTCAGCTGCGCCACATCCGTGAAGACGCTGCGCACCGCATCTGCGGGCATCACGCCGTCCTTGTATTCATCTGCCGGGAAAATGTAGGTGCCGAAGGTCACCGTATAGCCCGCGTCAATCAGCGCTTCGTACACCGCCTTGCTGATCGTGCTCTCAAACCGCAGTCCTGCAGGGTCGTTCAGTCGTACCGATGCGCCTGCCAGCAGGTCCACATCCACCTTGTAGAATTCCGAAATACCGCTTACCGCCACTTCGCCTTCCACCAGGTTGCCCTCTCCGTCAAGCCACATGCCGGCAGGCAGGGTATAGGCGCCGGCAGACTCCCAGGTCACGGTAGTCTTTCCGCCGTCAATCAGCGTCACCTGTGCCATTGCCTCACCGGCAGGCTCAGTGTAGGTAAACTCCTCGCCTTCCGAGAATGCGAATTTGTGAATCTTCAGTTGTCCGGAGAAGCCCGACTGGAAGTACAGACGGACACGGTTAAAGCCGGACACCGTAGATTTGTTGGCATAGGTATATCCGTCAAGATACTGCACACCGTCAAGATAAGCGTCCATCTTGCTGTTCTCAAGATCCAGCACCAGGGTCACCAGGACTTCTTCCTCGCCCAGCACGCCGACCTCAACGCCACCGACAAGCAGTTTGCCCGTACCGTTCTGTACGCTGAAGACGGTTGTATCCTCATAACGGGTATGCAGATCCATTCCCACCACCGGCTGACCTGCGACAGCGCTCAGCGCCAGCTCAATGGTGATGATACCCGGGTTCCCAGCACTTTGTGCCGAGAGACCAAACACAGACATCTGTCCGTCGCGCATGCCGTCCACTTTTTCCTTGTTGATCAGGATATAACCGTTTTCAACCGTAAAGTGCACGCCTACCTTAGGATCGCTGCCATCCTTCGTGCTTTCATAATCCTGCCAGTCATCCGGGAACGGCTTGGTCTGGCTCATATCAGCCTCATAACGGGTGGACCACTTTGCATAGAAGGTCAGGTTGCCGGAGATGCCGCCCTCGTCGGTGTAGGTGCCGTTATATACCGTTCCCGCGCAGGAGGCGTCGGTGCACCAGCCGAGGAAGACGCGCTTGCCGGTATCCGCCACATCGGGCAGTGTGATCGAGGTCGCGCCGTCGCTGAGCGATGTGTCGTAGCCGTCCTCCGGCAGGGAACCGAAGCCGCCCAGCTCGTACCGGATGAGCACCTTGTCCCACTTGGCGTATACGGTCGTTACAGGATCGGTCAGCGTTACCTGCGTCAGCGCCTCTCCGGTGCATTCCGGATTGCTGTACCAGCCCATAAAGTCAGTATCTGCCAGCGAGATTTCAGGAAGAACAAAAGTGCTGCCCAACTCCCCGTACCACTTGGTTCCCGCAGGAATCTGCGCGGCGGAAGAAGAGGTCTGTGCATTCACGAAACCGAACTCGGGCATATGAATGCCTTCCGCCAACCAGAGATCATCCAGATATACAGCGCACGCTTTTCCGCCGTTGGCAAAGATACGGATCTGGATCTGATCCAGCACCGACAGCTCGTTATTCTCCCCTTTGTATGCTTCCACACCGTTCACATAGAGCGTATAGGCTCCGGTCGGGCGGTGGCAGACCATGGTCACATGCGTGAACACAGGGCTCGCGGTCGCACTGTTGCCGGTCAGCACTCCTCCCGAAATCTTGACCGGAACAGGATATCCCACGCCTGTGAAATTCATCTCCACATTGGCAATGGTCTGTCCTGTCACCTGTGCGAATGCAAAGGAGAAGGTGTAGTAATCGTCATTGACCAGCGACTTGTTCGTGCTGATATTGACCCGGAAGCCGTTGGAAGTGCTGGTGCCGTCATGGACTGCCAGCAGTACCACATCGTCCGGATCGGAAGGATTCTCCACAAAATAGAATTTACCGAACGACTGAGACGCGAGCCCCAGGCCGGAAGTGGATGTGACCGCGGTATCCGGATTTGCCGTTTCGTTGTCAAAATCACGGTCTGTATTGACCTTGTGCCATTTCGCAAACAGATAGACATCTGCAACGCGGTCCTCGGCAATCACCAACTGATCCAGCGGATCTCCTTCATAATCCTTGTTGTCATACCAGCCGGCGAACAGATAGCCCGACCGGGTGGGTGTGGGCAGCTCAAGAGTCTGCGCTTCCCCGTGCGTAAAGTACTGGGGCAGAGCCTCTTCCAGCGTGCCACCGGCGAGATCGGTCACAATGGCGCCGCCATTACCGCCGCTCCACTTGGCATAATAGGTCAACTCGCCCCGTGTCTGCGGATAAATTCCGACCACGGGAGTACCCGAGAAATCGGGTTCCGCATACCATCCCTCGAAAACGGCACCGTCCGAGCGGGTCAGATCATTGGGCAGTGCAGTAAGTTTATCATACTGGTAATATCCGGTGAAGGGCTGGTTCAGCGTCCCGCCGCCCAGATACAGGTTGCAGATATCGCCGTGCTGGGTAAGCAGACCGGTGTATGTTTCCATATCGTCAATCAGCATGCCCGCCGTCTTGCCTGTCGCAGGTGCGGAAATCCAGGTGTTCAAAGCGCAGGTGTACGCGTTGGCGCGCATGGCGCTCCAGGTATCCAGCGCGTTGTTTTTATTATACGCATTCGTTCTCTGCACATCCAGCTGCCAGGTCTGGATCGGTACTCCTTCAACAAATCCGGTTACCGTGGCATACCGCGAGTTGTCTCCGAAATCAATGGCAATACTCACCGTCGTAAAGGTGTTTTCCTGCAGGAAAATACCGGTGGAAGAATTGAACTTGATCTCTCCGGATGAAGTCAAAGAAAACAATGTAGTATCTTGCCGGCTGGCATTGTTGTCATCCTTGGTGCCATGGGTCCGGATACGGAAATTGTAAGCAGGCACCACATCAAAAGACGCATCCTTCGCCAGGGCAATGGAGTACGAAAACTGATTCCCACTCGCCGTCTTGTAATCGGAAAGCGCGGTAGGGGCAAAATACGGATCCTCCGTACCCTGCGTATACTTCAGATACTGATTGCCGCTGTCGGCAACGATTTCATATGCGACACCATCTTTCTCGCTGGCACTGGCAACATTGAGCCCACCGGCAGTCAGGGTGTCCTTGGTCGCTGTGCCGACGGTCATCTTTTCAAAGTCCTGAGCCCATGTCCTGGTCGCTTCGTTCTCCGCTCCTGCGAAAACCAGAACGCCGGTGACCACGGTCGCCAGGGTCAGCACCAGACACAGCAATTTCGTTACGGTCTTCATAAATTCAGTTTATTTCCTTTCCATATTTTAAGTTGACTCATCATGTATTCCGACATGCGAACGCAGGGGGCACATCAGAAGCTGTCTCCATAAGGATCATCAAAGATGTCCTTTTCGGTAAAGTCATTGCCCGATTGTGCCAGAAAGTCGCCCACGCTGTAAAGCAGGATCTCCACACAGGGTGATTCATACGCAGTCTTCATGCCGATCACCTCCTTTCCTCATTGCAGTGTATCAGCGCTCCGAAAATGATGCCAAACGCATTCTTACTGATATATTTTAAATTTTAACACGCTCTTCCGATTTCCGCAAGCAGTAACGGTGCTTTTCTACTTTTGTTTTTATTTTCGGCGCTTTGCACAAAAAAAGTTGCTATATTCATCGTATTGAGAGAAATTCTTGTGCATGTTTTTTTCACATTTGTCATTGTAAACAAAAAAGAGACCCGCACGCAGAAGTCCGGCGTACGGGTCAGCACTGTCATGTACCGAATTTGTCTCCATAATCATCGCCGAAAATGTCATCAGCCCAGAAATCATTTCCTGACTGTGCAAGAAAGTCCGCTGTATCATACAGCAGAACCTCCATCAGCGTCGATTCGTAATGTAACTTCTTCTCTATATCCCCCTTCCCGTTAATATCGTTCTGATCGGTTGCAATGATCCGGCGCCCCGGCGAGGCGACCGCACCGGGCTCCACCGCACCTGATGACGGGCGGCTCTATCTCAAGCTCACGGTTCCGGGATATCCGATTCTGCTACGGCAATAAATCGCTGCAAGCAGCACACGATGCAACCTTTATAAGCATTTATATTGTAGCATGCCGTTTATATCCTTGTCAAGAGTTGGAAACACTTTTTTCATTATTTTTACACGGATTTTACCTTCTTTTCTGCTGCTGTACCTGTACGACCCAAGCGGTTTTCATTTTTCTGATATGCAAATATTTATTTGCGGATTAATACGCTCGGAGGAAGTTGCGGACACCGCAATATACCGGCAAAAGACCTTTGGCTCTGTCCGGGCTTCATATCAAATAATACTATTAATACTATTGTGACGGACCGAAAACCTCCCGCTTTCCTGCAGAAAGGAGC
>CASFDI010000053.1 GCA_949293405.1 uncultured bacterium
CATTGTTTCTAAATAATGTACATTAAAATCTGTACAAACCGTTTCATCATTGTACTTTGCACACGTTTCGATTCTGACTTTATCTATCAGTTTCTTATCGACTCCAAACATATACACTATGCTATAATCGCTACTGATAAATGAAATGTCTTTTTCCAAGCCTTGAAAGCTATTGGTTAATAAAATATGATTCGCTACCGTTTGATTTACTAACTGAAAAGAAGCGTTGTGAACGCCTTTGAAGGCAGTGAAAAGAATCTTCATTTGTTTTCTTTTGCGGTATTAAGCGATGCAATCAGCATCCTCTTAATTTCTTCAGCAAGAGAAATGGGTTCATCATAGTTATATTCCATCAAACTTGTTCTTTTCAGAAGCGTAAGCCAATAAATACTTTCACCCGTTTCTTTGAGTGAAATATGGAGTTTGGATATAAAATCCGCTTTGCTGTTACCGTAAACTGCTTCGTTTATGTTTGCACCTATGCTTGTTGCAGAGCGAAGTAATTGTTTGGCGATAGTTGTATCTTTTTTTGATTTGGAAAACTCTTCATAAAACAATACGATTTGTGTTGCAAAATCGAGAGATTTTTCAAGTAACGGATTGCTTATAAAACTCACCTCTGAATGTATTATATCATAATTAGTTCTTTAATTCAATGCTTTGCGGAGCAAAGCTACCTTTTCTCTTCTCTTTTCTCTCTTATCTTTTATCTGGAAACGACAATTTTAGAGAAGAGAGAAGAACGAAAAGAGAAAAGTGAAAAGAACAAAAAGAAACGACAACCTTCTGTCGAAAATTGTCGTTTCTTTTTGGTCGGAGTGACAGGATTCGAACCTGCGGCCTCTTGGTCCCGAACCAAGCGCACTACCAAGCTGTGCCACACCCCGTTTCATTTACCGATACATTATAGCATCTCTTTTTCCGTTTGTCAAGTGCTATTGCAAAAGTTCCCGGGAAAGTGCGTATAAATCGCACATTGCGCATGAAAAGAACAGCACCGTCGCAGACAGGTGCGCAAGGGGCACAGACCGGGAAGCGATCTGTACTGCAGGTACAGGACATATGCGGAATACCGGCTGACAGCCCATACGAAGCAGCAGAACAAAGGTTGCTTTTCTGTGCCGAGGGCCGGGCCCTGTTCATTTTCTCAAGGTATCACGGCATATCGCAGTACAGTAGTCGGATGAAGGGGGACGGACTGTCGCAAGATCGGGGATGCAGCACTTCCGGATTGTGCGTGCGAGGGAACGATGTGTTGTAAAACGAAGTGTGGCCGGACAATTGTCCGGCCACACCGGGGAAGTTCTGTAAAGGGAAATCTCTGCTTACTGCAGTACGGCGGAAACACCGTCAACAACAATGATGCAATTCAGGACCTTGACATCGTCGCCGGTCGAAAGCAGCCGGTCTTTGATATTTCCTGCGGTGGTTGCCGTGCCGTCGTCATATTTGCAGTCAGTGAAAACATAGTTCAGCTCTGTTGCTCCCGCGCCGATCTTGAATCCGGGCCCGAAGGTACAGCCGTCCCATGTGGTATCGGCATACGGACGCAGAAAGTTGTAGTCGCTTTCTCCCTGGCTGAATTCCGTATCGGTAAAGGTTGCGGATTTGATTGTTCCATAAGAGGTCCAACCGTGCAGGGCAGAGCTGCGCACCTCAATTTCAAGCGCCTGGCTGTTACTGCTGTTGACATTCATGGTATACATACCGGTAATGTCGCAGTTGTCAATGACCACTTTTCCGTTGGTGCCGTCCACAATATAGAGGGAGCGCGCCTTGGAGGTAACGGTAGAGTTGGAAAGGGTGAAGGTATCCCCTTCTCCGAAGGAACTGCCTGTAATCAGGATCGGACTTGCGCTGTTAGAGGATGTAATGGTAACATTGTCGAGAACTGTTCCGCCCTCCTTGATTACCACAACGCCGGCGTAGTTGCTGTTGGTTATACCGGAGGCGGGCAGAATCGACATGTCGGAGAGGGTCACGCCGGGCTGGTCAATGATCAGACCGTGGGTTGTCGCGCCCGATGTTGTTTTGGGAACGGTCAGTTTGGTTGCATCAGTACCGGCTCCTGTAACAGTAACTCCTTCGGCTATGGAGCATCCTTCCGGAAGGGCAAAGGTTCCGGCGCTCAGAAGGATAGTGTCGCCCGCGGTGGCCTGTTCCAGCGCCTCTTCCAGATCCTTGTTGCTGGCTACCGGATAGGTTGCACCCGTATCATACTGATGGTCACCGAAGCCGTCGGCTTCTACAGTGTCCTGCTTGGCAAGGATCGATACATCGGCAGAGAAGGATTCGTTCTGGTACTCGTTCCCTGCATCCTGGTTCATGCCGTAGAGCAGAACGAAATAAACCGTACCGTTATCGGCAGACAGCGGGATCTCCAGATCCTCGGCAAAGGTTGCAAGCGTGTTCATGGGGCGCTTGGTGAAACTGCCGGTCACGCTGCCGTCAGAGGTTACCTGAACGAAATCGAACCACAGCGCATCGGTCAGATCCCCCGAAACCGAAAACTGAAGTCTGATCTTGGTGGCAAGGGTGCCGGTGTTGGTTACCTGCAGCAGTTTTGCCGAGGAGGAGCCGGGCTCCCAGAGTGTTTCGGTGATAATGGGATTGCTGTCTGATTTGAGGTCCTGTCCGTCCTCTTCAAAGGTGAATGCGGTGTCACCGTTTACTCCCGGGACGGTGCAGGTGATTCCGCCCTCCCCCAGATCATAGGCGAAGGCATTGATGGACAGGCTGCCTGCCTGGATGGTGTTGCCGCTGTTGGTCACGCTGTCGGTAAACCACGCGAAGGTGGTGCCTGCCAGCAGAAGTATGCAGAGCAGGAGCGAACATGCACTGATCAACAGATGCCGCCTGGTTTTTGCCATTTGTTTTTCCTCCTTAAAATTTATATTATGTATATAAATAAAGCAAACCGCTTCTTGCTTCAGAATCTGATGTCATTTCAGAATCAATAAAGAAAATGGAAATTATTACACTCTTTAACAATGTTTTTAGGCTATGTTCTTGCTTAGTATATCATAGTGTGATTCTATTGTCAATACTTTGCCTGAGAAAACAGCTGTTTCCGGTTTTTTACCAGGAAGTGTGCCAAGGGGGGATGTGTTTATTTTTATGGCAAGACCGCTTGCCTTTGTATGAAGGGCACCTCTGTGTGCGGACACAGATCTTCGCCCCGGTGCCTGATTTCCCCAAACGGTACTTTTCGCATAATAGTAAATAAAAGTATGCAGAAAGGCATATAAAAAGCCCTGCCGGGTCCATGCGGCCCGGCAGGGTGAAAAAACGGTATGGTGACGGCCTGCCTCTTCTGGGAAAATCGACGGAGGCGATCCGTTTTTCCTTTCAGGAGTCGGCGGGGATACAGAGATAGGCGAGATTCTTTTTTGCAGGACCATCCAGCCGGGTACCACGGTAGGAAAAGCGTGAGCCGTGACACGGGCAGTCCCAGGAAGCTTCGTCCGCATTGAAAACCAGCCGGCAGCCCAGGTGGGTACAGGTGGGACTGACCAGGTGCAGAACCCGGTCTTCCGAACGGTAGCCGCCGTAGGTTTTTCCTTTATAACAGACAATCTCGCCCTCGCCCGGGCGAAGTGACTGTGCAGACCGCCGCCCTTTGGCAAAGAGAGTGCGCGCCAGTCCCCCGGCGCTCTCCGCACTCTGGTGCATGATGGTCCGGATGCCGGCGCCTCCCAGCCGCAGGGAAGAAAACAGATCGGCACAGGAATTTGTTTTTCCTGCAAGAAGGTCGGTGAGCAGAGATGCAGCAATCATGCTGCCGGTCATGCCCCACTTGTTGAACCCGGTGATGACATAGTCATACGGTGATGTCAGGCCGTAGCATCCGATGTACGGCATGCCATCGGGCGTCATGCAGTCCTGGGCCGAAAAGGAGTCCGTTTCCTTGCAGGCGGGGAAAAGGCGTTCCGCCTCTGCGCGCAGGGCAGCATACCGTCCTTGCGGCTGCACACCGGTGCGACCGCCCGCATCGCAGAACAGCATGCCTTCGGGTATCGGACGCAGGGAAGGCGCGCCCGGGTCGGGGCTGTAATACAGAGCGGAAAGAGGCGGGGTTCCGCGCAGAACGAGAGTGTGACTGCGGGACTGATACAGCCGCGTAAAATAGAACCCCGGCAGGTTTTTCTGCGGATAATGGGTTGCGTAGATCACATGCTTTGCGGTAACACTGCCACCGGGGGTCAGAAGGGTCCGGCCTTTTTGCGCAAGTACGGGCGTGTGTTCGCACAGCGGAATACATTCCGCCAGGGCGTACAGGAATTTTAACGGATGAAAGCAGGCCTGCCCGGGAAAAATCAATGTAGCTACTGTTCCCGGAATCGGCGAGGTTTCTTCAAATTCCGCCGGAATACCGGCAAGAAGCGCCGCTTTGTATTCTTTATAAAGCTGCCCCCGATTGACGCGCGTATACAGGCAGGTGGGCATGGTCTGCCAGTCGCAGTCGATATGCTCCTGCTGAACAATTGCGTGCAGATCGGAGATTGCCTGCTGCTGTGCGGCAGCATAGCATTTTGCCGCGTCGTCTCCAAGGGAGCGGAGCAGACGGCTGTATATCAGACCGTGCTGAGAGGTGATTTTTCCGGTGGTGCGTCCGGTCTGGCCGCAGCCTATTTCGCGTCCTTCCAGCAGCAGAACCTCGTGGCCGCTCTGCCGGAGCATCCACGCGGTCAGCACACCCGCAAGTCCTCCGCCGATGACTGCTGTTTCCACATCGCGATGTCCGTGCAGTGGCGGCGCAGGCGTACGCGGGGGAGCGGTGCGTTGCCAGTAAGTTGCAGATTCCATTTGCATTTCCTTTCGGATCAGTTTACCGCAAGTATTTCCTTCTTTCCCATAATTTATACTTTGTTTACCGGGGATTCGTTGGGATTTGCGCAGAAAAAATGCTTTTCGGTATACTGCTAATATCTGAAAACACGAATGATGGGCGTTTGTAAGTGCGTGATGCACGGAACAGCGTTTCAGGGTTTGCTTTTGCATCTGGCAGCGCCGGGGCAGCCGGTCGGGGCAACATTTTTATCTTGTGCAACCGGCGTTGCATGCCGATGCGCGGCATCCCTGTTTTGCTTAAATTATGAGCAAAGGTTGTTGTGGTCCGGATTGACAAATCCGGCAAGATGTGTTATACTATGTGCCACGGCATGCAGATTGCCGGAGTGGACCGGATTTCAAAAACGGAGGATGGACAAATGAATCAAAACGAAGTGACGGCAGACGGGTTCCGGGATGAGGGCGGGGAAATCCAGATCAGTCTGGGCGATCTGTTCCGCGTGTTTGTCAAGAGCCTGTTGCCGATGATTCTTGCGGCGGTGATCTGCGGGGGCGGACTGTTTCTGTATCGCTTCCTGACTTACACGCCCGTATATACTTCCACTGCCACGCTGTATGTGCTGCCTATTGAAGGAGATGAACAGGCGACTTCGTCCGACTTTGCTGAAGGGGTTTACATTGCTTCGGACAGTGCGTCTATCTTAGTCAGCCGCGATCTGCTTACTGCGGTGGGACTTACGGTAAAACAGACGGTTGAGACCGATTACGCCGGTAAATATACCTTTGACGACAGTTACAGTTCTCTGCGCCACAGCATCAATGTTTCCGTTACGGAAAACGGCCGTGTGCTGGAAGTCACCGCCCAGGCGGAACATCCTGTAGTGGCAAAAATCCTGGTGGACGAGCTTTGCCTGCAGGGCGCTGCGCGCGTGCGCACACTGGTGGGCAGCGACGCGGTAAAGGTGCTCGACCAGGGGAATCTGCCCGCGCAGGCTTCCAATTCGGTATTTACCCTTTCGATTATTGCGGTTGCTTTCCTGGCTGCCGTTGTGGTGTACGGTGTCTGCTGCATTATTTACTTTGTCAGGGAAAAGATGCCGCATACCGCCTCATCCAGAACCGGAACGGACCATACAGCCCCCGGAGAAGCGCGTGAACCGGACTGATCAGACTGAACGGAAGACGGTCTGCCGTACGGATGCAGCAGCGTCTGGCGGAAGCCGTCTTTGTGTTCACCGGACAATGAGATCCCGCCGGGAGTCTTTCAGATCCGGTACGGATTTCACGTCCCCGGCAGGAGAACGGCCATGATCCGTAAATGCAGGAACAAAGCAAAGAAAAATCAAAAAGCCGCCATGTTGCAGTTTCTGTGCGACCTGGCGTGCTTTGTTGTTTGTGTGGGAGTTGCACTTCTGGTAAGCCAGGCAGACAGGAGCGAGCTGAGTTTGGCTTTGCTGTACCTTGGTGTTCTGGTCGTGGGGTATGGGGTGATTATGGCATTGCTTGAGGGGCGGAGCACGGTGGCACCGGAACCTCTGCGGGAGAAGATTGTCCGGCCTGCTGCGGCGGCCGCGGTTGCGCATCTGATCGCGTTGACCGCTGTCTGTCTTCTGCGCTCCTTTCTGTCTCAGTCCCCGGACACCTCTGTTCCGACGGTGGCTTCTGTGGCAGCATGCTGGTCGTCAGTCCTTCTGATTTCCGTGTTTCGCTGGCTGGGGGCGCGTGTGCCCGGGAAGCGGGCGGGGGCGGGAGCCTGCGGAGTCCTGTCGGGAACACCGATGTGCGGCAATGTCATGGTGGTGGGGGCTGGTCATGCAGGACGCATGACCGTGCACTATATCCGTACCTGCTGTGACCCGCGGCAGTGCCGTGCGGTATGTCTGATCGACGATGATCCCGCAAAAGCGGGGGAGAAGATTGAGGGCGTAGAGGTCCGTGGAACCCGGGACGATATCGGCCGTCTGGCCGAACAACTGAAAATTGACTGTATCGTATTTGCCGCTCCTTCCTGCCGCGGCAGGGACCGGGCGCTGATCCTGCAACGGTGCTTCGGAACCGGTCGGTCGGTGCTGGCGGTTTCCGGTACGCAGGAAGGTGCCGCTCCCGACGCTGCTCCTTGTTTTCGCCGGATACGGCAGGTGCAGGTGCGTGAGTTGCTGAACCGGGAAACAGTTGCGGCAGACTCCGGTATGTCCGCTTCGTACCTGCGTGACCGTGTGGTGCTGGTGACCGGTGGCGGCGGATCGATCGGAAGCGAGTTGTGCAGACAGATCGCCGCGGCCGGCCCGGAAAGACTGATTATTTTTGATATTTACGAAAACAACGCCTATGATATCCGGAATGAACTCCGGCGGCGCTGGCCGGGACTGGATGTGGTGGCGCTGATCGGTTCTGTGCGGGATGCAGGCCGTCTGGATGCCGTTTTTTCCAAATACCGGCCGCAGGTCGTGTATCATGCGGCGGCGCACAAGCATGTGCCCCTGATGGAAGACAGCCCGGGGGAGGCGGTCAAAAACAATATTTTCGGAACTCTGAATGCGGTCCGCTCTGCCGAGCGCTACGGGGCGGAACGGTTTGTGCTGATTTCCACCGACAAGGCGGTCCATCCGTCCAGTGTCATGGGAGGGACCAAGCGGGTGTGCGAGATGATCGTGCAGGTTCACGGACGACATTCCGATACCCGTTTCGCCGTGGTGCGATTCGGCAATGTACTGGAAAGCAACGGCAGTGTAATTCCGCTTTTCAGGCAGCAGATTGCCGAGGGTGGCCCCGTGACTGTGACACATCCGGATGTGGTACGGTATTTCATGACCATCCCCGAGGCGGTATCTCTGGTACTTCAGGCCGGGGAATATGCCCGGGGGGGTGAGATTTTCGTCCTGGATATGGGACAGCCGGTCCGCATTGCGGAACTGGCGGAGAAAATGATCCGGCTGTCAGGCTATGAACCCGGGCGGGATATCCGGATCGAATATACCGGACTCCGTCCCGGCGAAAAACTTCGCGAGCAGCTGTTCACAGAGCAGGAAGGGCTGAATGCTACCGGAAACCGGCGCATTTACATCGGTCAATCTGTTCCGTTGGATGAGCAGGCACTGCTTTCGGGTCTTGAGCAGTTGCGCAATCTGGTAAACGATGACCGTGCAGATATCCCTGCCGCCGTACGGGCGCTGGTGTCGGGGTGCCAGGGAGATCGGGCCGGTTGCAAAGCAGAATCCGCCGCCGTATCAAAAAAACGCCCTGATTGATGATGGATCAATCAGGACGGGTTTGTCAGCAGTAAGGCACGGTTATACCCCGTAGCCGGTTTCAGTCTGTATCGGCAAAAGGGTGCGTGTCCAGGTAATTCTGCAGAATGATCTGTGCGGACAGCGTATCGATGGCGGCTTTCCGGCGTTTGCCGTATGATTCGGTATAATCGAGGAACCGCTGGGCCTCCATGGTGGTCATGCGTTCGTCATAAAACAGGATGGGCAGATCGGTCAGCTCGGCCAGAAGAGCCGCAAAGGCGCGCACAGTCTGTGCCCGCTCGCCCTCGGTTCCGTCCATGTTCCGGGGCAGTCCGACTACAATGCGCACCGCCATGCGTTCCGCGGCAATCCGGGCAACCTCCACCGCGGTATTGCGCATACCGCCCGGTGTAATGGTTCCGATACCCGATGCCAGAAAACCCGACAGGTCCGAAACCGCAAGTCCGGTGCGGACATCTCCGTAATCAATTGCCAGGACGCGACGGTTCATAGCGACTCCTTTCAGATTCCTTTTGAAGTCCTTTCGGATTTCTTTCGAAAAACAGATGTCGCCCGGATGCCGGGCGGGAGGAAGCAATGACAGAAAAAATAAGCACCGTGTGCCCGGTTTGCGGCGCCTCTCTTCTCCGCGGTGCAAAACAGTATCGGTGTGCCGGCGGACACAGTTTCGATATCGCCGCCGAGGGATATGTCAATCTGCTGCATAAAGGGGGCGGCAATCATGGGGATGATCGGGTCATGATCGCCGCCCGGCACACCTTTCTGCAGGCGGGATACTACGCCCCGCTGGCCGATGCGGTTGCCTGCTGTCTCGCTGAACATACAGAAACTCCCTGCCGCCTGCTGGATGCAGGATGCGGGGAAGGATATTATACAGAGTACCTGGCGTCCGCTCTGCAGAACAGCGGCCTTCTGGACTGCTGTGCAGGAGTGGACCTGTCCAAATACGCCATCCGGACGGCCTGCCGCCGGATGGCGGGCCGGGCGGAGAATATACGCTGGTTTGTGGCATCGGTGTACCGGATGCCGTTCGCTGACCGGAGTTTTACCGCGGTAAGCAGCATTTTCTCCCCGTTTGCAAAAGAGGAGTTTGACCGGGTTCTGATCCCCGGAGGACTGCTGCTGTCCGTGATTCCGGATCGTCGGCATCTATGGGGCATGAAAGAAATACTGTATACTACTGTTTACGAAAACCAGCCTCATGATCCCTCTCTTGAGGGTTATGAACTGATTGAAGAGCAGGCGCTCGCCTTCCCGGTGCATCTGGCAAGCCGGGAGGATATTGCAGCGCTGTTCGCCATGACCCCCTATTTTTACCGGTCACCGGCCGCGGGCAGAGCCCGTCTTGCAACCTGTGAGCGGCTGGAGACAGAGGCGGCATTCCGCCTGCTGTTGTATCGCAGAAACTTCTGACAGATTACCGCCGGAAGAGCAGCTTCAGAGCAAATACGATTCCGGTTGCCCAGAACAGCATGCCGACGATGTCCACTTTGAAGTTGCCTTTGAGACGGAGTGAAAAGTCGGGGTGCGCGTTGCGCTTGTTGCGGTAGAAATGCGTGGTCACATCGTAATTCCTGCCGATCGCAGGGCGGAAATTCCGCAGAAAAGTCACCAGGTTTTTCATCGTGTACTCCTTTTCTTGATAGGTGTTCGGAAGTAGTATGCACGGTTCTGCCGCGGGCACGCTTCTCTCCGGCAGGAAAAAAACGGTCAGCGCGTCAGCACCAGTTTGTGAATCGGCATGCCGCGCGAGGAAAAATTCTGTTCATACTCCGTCATGACATTGTCGGCAACTGACGGTTCGGCATGGAGATCGTAAGTGACGAACGAGGGGGTCAGACCCAGCTGTGCCATCTCCTCCAGTGTGAAATCAAAGAGTCCGCGGTTGTCGGTCTTGAATTCTAGGCGGCCGTCTGCCTTAAGCAATGTCAGATACATGCGCAGAAAGTCCCGATGGGTCAGGCGGCGTTTGGCATGTCCTTTTTTGGGCCACGGATCGCTGAAATTCAAAAAAATCGCATCCACCGTCCCAGGAGCGAACCAGAGTGGCAGGTCCTTTGCGTCACCGATGAAAAAACGCAGATTGTCGGGGCGGTTATCCGCGCATGCCGCCGCTTTTTCGGCGGCAACCACCATGACATCGTGTACACGCTCCATGGCAAACAGAAGCGCTTCCGGATGCTTCTGCGCCATGCCGGCTGCAAAGGCCCCTTTCCCGCATCCGATTTCCAGAAATACCGGCCCCTGCCGCCCGAATACCTCTGCCGGATCGGTAAGCGGTGCGTCCGGTTTCTGCAGCATCAGGTGGCCGCATGCTGCAAGGCGTTCGGCACCGTGCTTTTTATGTCTCATCCTCATTGCGTAAACCTCTGATCGTTCATATCTTTATCTTACCATACCGCGCCGCACTTGTCAAGTGCAGCGCGGTATGGCGGTTTCCGGAACCATTCAACAGGGCAGACACAGCCCGTCCGGTGCCATCGGGACCGTATATCTGTACCCGATCAGAGGGCGGGCATCGGTTGGCGGCGGACCGTTTAAGGCTGCGGACAGGTCTGCAGCAGGGATTTCAACCGCTCGCGCAGGTCGGAACCGGCGGGGGTGAGCGGCAGCCGGACTTCGGCGCTGCACAGCCCTGCAAGCTCCATGGCGCATTTGATCGGGACCGGGTTGGTATCGGCAAAGAGGGCGCGGATCAGCGGCAGATATGCGGCGGTCAGACGCATGGCCTCCATGCTGTTTCCCGCGGCCGCGTGCCGGTACAGAGAAACGCATGCATGCGGGAACAGATTGGAAAGCACCGATACGGTGCCCGCACCTCCCATCAGGACAACAGGGGCATTCTGAGCGTCGTTGCCGCTGTAAAGCGGCAGTTTCCCTGACAGCAGGCAGAGCAGTTCCACTAGGCGTTCGGTGCTGTCGGAGGCCTCTTTGAGACCTGCAATCAGAGGATGCTCCGACAGGGTCAGTAATTGTGTAGGCGTCAGGCAGACGCCTGTGCGTGCAGGGACATTGTATGCAATCAGCGGTTTGCCTCCTGCTTCGGCAACTGTGAAATAATGCCGGACTATGCCGTCATGGGTGCCTTTGTTATAATAGGGCGTAACCAGCAGCATGCCGTCCGCACCCAGAATGCGCGCGCGCGACGCGTAAGCGGCCGCCCGTGCGGTATCGGGTGAACCGACCCCTGCAATGACCGGTACACGCCCGTGTACCGCGTCCACTGCGGTGGAAATCACCCGGTCGCGTTCGCAGTCGGTGAGTGTAACCGCTTCACCGGTAGTTCCCAGAACGCACAGGGCGGCCACTCCGGCCTCCAGCTGCCGTTCAATCAGTGCCTGCAGATCGCCCGGCGAAAAACTGCCGTGACAGAACGGAGTGACCAGCGCGGTACACACCCCGGTAAATAACCGCTTCATCATCTGTATCTTCCGCACTTGAAAAGTGCATTCTCCTGTAGTATAATAATGGAAATACCGGTATCGGCACCGGTTTGTTATCAGTATATGCGGCCGAGCAGCGGAAAGGACTTTTATGAACAACGCGACCATATTCAACCAGCGACCGGAAACCGATCTCAGAACTTCCGATTTTGACTATGAACTTCCCGAAGAGCTGATTGCCCAGACTCCGATCGAGCATCGGGACGCATCGCGCCTGCTGATGCTTGACAAAGTCACCGGCAAGGTGCATCACGGGACCTTCCGGGATATCCTGACCCGGCTGCATCCCGAGGATATTCTGGTGGTCAATGCCTCCCGCGTGATCCCTGCCCGCCTGCTCGGACAGAGTGACCGGACGGGAGCGCCGATGGAACTGCTCCTTCTGCGCATGCAGCAGGACGGAAGATGGGAGACACTTGTGCGCCCCGGTAAACGCGCACGGGTCGGCGCGGCTTTTTCCTTCGGTGGTGGCACCCTGCATGCCGTGGTTGAGGAAGTGCTTGAGAGCGGAAACCGGATTGTGCGTTTCTCATACCCCCCGGATTATAAGAATATTTATGAGGTACTGCACCGGGTGGGGACCATGCCTCTGCCCCCTTATATCAAGCAGCGGCTGGAGGACGGAGAACGGTATCAGACGGTATATGCGAAGACCGAAGGCTCGGCCGCGGCTCCTACCGCAGGGCTGCATTTTACACCCGAACTGCTCGATGAGATCCGCACCATGGGGGTAGGATATGCGGAACTGCTGCTGCATGTCGGCCTCGGGACCTTCCGCCCGGTCAAATGCGACCGGATTGCCGACCATGTCATGCATACTGAGGCCTTTTCCATTACCGATCAGGTGGCACAGCAGATCAATGAGCGCCGCTGGGCAGGCGGACGCATCGTCTGTGTGGGCACCACCACCGCACGCGTACTGGAAAGTGTGACCGATGAGGCAGGGCAGGTCCATGCCGGCAGCGGAGAGACAGGTATCTTCATTTATCCGGGATACAGATTCCGCGCGGTGGATGCGCTGGTGACCAATTTCCATCTGCCGCAGTCCACCCTGCTGATGCTGGTCAGCGCGCTTGCGGGGCGCGATCATGTGCTCGCTGCTTACCGTGAAGCGGTGGAACGCAGGTACCGCTTTTTCTCTTTCGGAGATGCGATGCTGATCGAATGAGGGGCGTGTGCATGGAGTATAAAGGCTGTTGCCGTTCGTTTTTTTGCCTGATATGTACCGGAAAAATCATATTTACTCTTGAAAAGCGGATGACCCGGTGCTATAATGTCCTTATCAGTTGATTTTTAGAAGAAAGAGGATGATGATTGTGCTGAACATCAGATACGAACTGGTCAAGGAAAGAAAACCGAAACCTGATCAGGGAAAGCTCGGATTCGGAAAATACTTTACCGACCACATGTTTATGATGAATTATGAGGAAGGCCGCGGTTGGTTTGATCCCCGGATTGTGCCGTATCAGTCCCTGGTGCTGGATCCTGCAACAATGGTGTTCCACTATGCCCAGGAAATGTTCGAAGGACTGAAAGCATACCGCACGCCGGAAGGAAAGGTGCAGCTGTTCCGCCCGGATCGCAATATTGCCCGGATGAACAGCACCAATGAGCGTCTTTGCATCCCGCAGCTCAATCCGGATGATGTCCTGCAGGCAATCCGTGCTCTGGTGAAGACCGAGGAGGATTGGGTGCCTTCTCTGGAAGGAACCTCTCTTTATATCCGTCCGTTCATCATTGCGACAGATGTGCAGTTGGGCGTCCATCCCTCCAAGACCTACCTGTTCATGATTATTCTGAGCCCGGTCGGCTCCTATTACGCCGCAGGGATCAACCCGGTCAAGATTTTCATTGAGACCGAGTATGTGCGTGCGGTCAAGGGCGGAACCGGTTTCGCCAAGGTGGGCGGCAACTACGCCTGCTCGCTGATCGGCCAGAAGAAAGCGGAAGCGCTGGGATATGCGCAGGTGCTGTGGCTGGACGGCATTACGCATAAATACATTGACGAAGTGGGCGCCATGAATGTGTTCTTCGTCATTGACGGCACGGTGGTGACGCCTTCTCTGGAAGACGGCAGCATTCTGCCGGGTGTCACACGCGCTTCCTGCCTGGAACTG
>CASFDI010000054.1 GCA_949293405.1 uncultured bacterium
GGTATGATGGATTTTACTGTTACATACGACGATAAAAGCAGAAAGCACATCCGCTATTGGTGTACGCCTTCTGCCTTTCCAGAGTGTTGTGCTGCGGTTCGTGATTTGGTGCCGTTTACGGAAATGACACCGGAGGTTGTGCGCTCTCATGATGACGATGTTGAAGATGAATAAAAGAGTGGCAAGGCCACAAATCCTTGCCACTTTATTATCTGTAAAAAATGCCCGATTTCGCCTCAAAAATTCCAATTGTGGTCAAACATGTGGTCAAGCCTTAAAATTGATGGGAATTAAGACCTCAAATAAAAGGGAATTAACCAAGCACGCAGTCGAGAAAAAGCGAGCATTTGGGAGAAAACAAGAGAAAACAAAAGAAAATCGGAGGTTCGATTGAACCTCCGATTTTGGTCTGAGTGACACGACTTGAACGTGCGGCCTCTACCACCCCAAGGTAGCGCTCTACCAGCTGAGCTACACCCAGATGCTTTGCTTTTCAAAGCACGCAATATTATAGCACAGCGGGGGCGGCTTGTCAAGTCGTTTTTTGAAAAAACAGTAGGTGCTGGGTAAAATGCGGAGCGGGCGAAAAAATGCAGGAGAATTGCAGGAGACCCAGAAGAGAAATAAAGGAGAAATACCGGGTTAATACGGAGAAACCGGAAAGAGTTGGGAGGGTTGTCGGCGGGAGAATACCTGCAGAATGGGGGGAATCTGCATGTTTACTCATCAGGATGACGAGCGCAGGGCATCAGAACAAGCCCAGGCTTTGGCTTGTACCGGGGTGGGGCATACATGCAAAATGATTTTATCGATCAGCGGATTGGGCAAGCGTAGGTTAGAAGCCGGAACCAAGATCAAAAGAACCGGAATAGGGATAGGAGAGCCGAAACGGGGGAGTAGAGAATGCCCGCGGCCACCCGGAGTGTCTCACGCGCGGGCAGAACACTCGACAGGTCAGGCTCGGAAGGAAAACGGGGAGACAGGAAAACGCATGGGAGAACGGGTGAAACACGGAAAAACGGAGTGAACAGTTTCCCGGGCGGATTACTGCAGCAGAATGAGCGCTGCCAGGAATGTGCCTGCATAAATTTCAGTTAATATGCAAAAGAAGTCGGGGGGAAGCAGGTAGGGGCTGGCAGGTTTCGAGAAGGGGCCTGCAGGGGCCGACAAGGGGTTGGCAAGGGGCGGTAGGAGATAGGAATCAGATACGAATCGGGTGCGGGTCAGTGCAAACAGGGACATCAAAGGCGATCAGGAAACGGATTCTGCCGGTATTGCTTCGATATGAGGGAAGTTCTGTCTGCCCGGTCATGATGCGGGGGGAGTAGTCTAATGCAATGGGGTGTTGCGGTGAGATTTTCTGAGCATACGGATGGACGCTGGTACTGGGGAAGGCAAGCGGGGGAGACCGGACATTTTGTACGGATAAAGAGACAGCCGACATATGGAAAGCTCCCATATGGTTCCCTCATATGGAATCCCCGACTGCTTTACGGCCGGGGGCAGGAGAACGACGGGGATTGGTACAGTTTCAGTCGGGGGCAAGCATCCGGTGCGGCGCTTTCAAATGGGTATACAGATGCAATGGGGTGTTGTGGTGGGAACCTATGGAGTATAAGGAGGATCGTTGGCGACAGGGAAAGCGACAGGGGTTCAGACCAGCTGGCACGGAAAAGGCAGGCAGCATAGGCCTCCTATACGGAAAACCCCCGGCTGCAGAGCAGCCGGGGGCAGGGAAACGGGACGGGATTACCAGTACAGTTTCCAGTCGGGGTCGAGCATCCGGTGCAGCGCTTCCATATAGAAGTAGTCGCCCCAGATGTTCATTTCGTCCACGCCGTTTTTCTGCGGGTAGCCGTATGTGGCGTGCAGCAGCAGGCCGTTGGACTCGGGAATATCTTTGGTCAGGTAATTGTCGATCAGCGAATTCATGATGCGCTTGGTTGCATTGATGTAGAGCTGACGCTGCGGGTCGGAGGGATCCATATACTTGATTCCTTCCAGCATGCCGCACATGGCAATGGCATCCGAGGAGGAGTCGCGCGGCTGGTCGTCGCCGTCGGTGAACGACAGATCCCAGAACGCAATGTAGTCCTTGGGCAGGTGATTGAGGTAGTAGTTGGTGGTTGCGCGGAAGACCTGCATGGCTTTGTCGTTCTTTTTGTATATGTAAGTCAGCATCGGACCGTAGATACCCCAGGTCTGGCCTCTCGCCCATGCGGATTCATCCGAGGCACCCTGCGCGGTTGCACCCCGCTTGGGCAGGCCGGTTTCGGGATCAAAGTAATAGGTATGGTAAGTGCTTGCATCTGCACGGCAGCACACATCAATGGTGGTATTGAAGTGGTTGTAGGCGATGGTTTCGTATTTCGGGTCGCCGGTCTCCTGGCTGGCCCAGTACAGCAGGGGAATGTTCAGCAGGCAGTCCACAATCAGCCGGAAGGAGTTGGGGTCATTGACATTGCCCCAGGCCTGGATGAATTTTCCTTTTTCATGATAGCGGGTGATCAGGTGATCAGCCGCAAGCAGCGCTGCTTCGCGCGCCGTCTTGTCACTGGTGATTTTCCATGCTGCTACGCAGGAGGGAATAAACACAAACCCCATGTCGTGGTGATCCACGCCCAGCTTATTGACAATGCGGTAATGGTAGGAGGGAATCTGGGAGAGCGCAACCTTCTTGTAGGTTTCGTTCCCGGTCATCTGATAGGCATGCCAGAGAATCCCGGTCCAGAAACCGCAGTGCCAGCCGAAGGTGTTGGTGTCCGGGGTATACACATTGTTCACACTGGCGTGGGAGGGGAATCTGTCGGTAAAGGTCGGAAGCGCAAAGTCAATCTTCTTGATTGCTTCAGAAAGCGCATACTCCAGTTTCTCGCGCGGCAGGTCGAAGTCGGCGTATTTCGCCGGGTCCTGAATCGGTGGGATTTTCGGTATCATACCATCTCTCCTTATGACATTATTACGGTTTTTACAGTCCGTTGCGGTTTCTTGCTGTCTATCATTATAAGGTACGCGCGCGCGATTGTCAACACCTTTTTGTGTTTTGCCGGGGGTCCGGCAAGGTTGACAAATCTCGATTCTATGGTATAATAATGGCATCGTTCCCGCGCTTGCGGGAGGCGGGTTCTGATTCCGGAGGAGTTATGAAACGGATTGCTTGCATACTGCTGCTGGGAACCCTTTTGCTGGGGGGTGTTTCGTGCGGCGCAGACGAGGATGCGGTAGCGCTCTTTGACTACCGGAAGGTGGATCTCGGCGACTATATCGTGCTGCCGGGCTCTGCTTTTGCGGCCTTCACGGTGCAGGTGAGTACTTCCTATCAGGATACGGATGACAACTTTTCCGACTACCTGCGCGCACAGCTTGTGAAATATCTGGTCCCGTTTTATGATACCGACTCGCCCGCGGAACCGGGGGATGAGGTGCAACTCTATTATGAGGGCAGTATCGACGGGGCAGTGCCGGATGGCTTTTCCAATGTCGGTCATGCGGAACCTGACTCCTATGTGCTGGGCAGTGCCGATCTGTTCCCCGGACTGGATGAGGCACTCACCGGCGTGATCCCCGGCCATACGGGGGCAGATGCACCCGTGCAGTATGAGACGGTGCTGTCCGAAGCGTTCGGCTCCTATGCCGGTAAAACGCTCACCGTGAAATGCTGGATGGTACAGCGGGTTGCAGGATATGAGTTGCCCGATCTGACCGATGCGTTTCTGACCGGGACGCTCGGGTTTGAGACCGATGAAGCAGATGTAAAAGCGGCGTATCTTGCGGCGATGCGGGAGGCATTCCGGGAGGAAATTGACCTGCGCATTGCGGCGCAGCTGGAAGAGCAGGTGCTGGGCAGCCTGCGTGATGCGGCGCAATTCCTGCGTGTGCCGTCGGGCGAAATTGCTTTCTACAGGCAGAATTATATCTCGGATATCGATCGGTATTATGCAGTGTATGCAAGTTTCTTCTCCGATTATTCTGCAGCGGCATGCGCGTATTTCGGCCTTGAAGAGGGGGCGGACTGGCTGACGCATCTGGACAGCATCTGCCGGCAGGCCGCCGAGGAAAACCTGGTTCTGCGCGCGGTGGCGCAGCAGGCGGGTATTTCCGCTTCCGAGCAGGATCTTTATGATATGAGCAAAGAACTGGGGGAAGCAGAGGAATGCGGTCCTGAGGAGATGATGCGCATTGTCGGGGAGGTCTATCTCGAACGACGGGTGATCTATCGGAAAACCATGGCGTATCTGACTGATCTCACTACCATCGAATATACGGATGCGGAATGAATTTATATTCATTTTATGCACGAATATACAAATATATATACACAAACCGCTCTGCAGAAATGCGGGGCGGTTTGTGTACAATGACAGAAATTTTATAGAAGAGAAAAATATTGCTGATTTCCCTTGACAAAGGGGAAAAAATAGTGCATAATTATTCGTAACCATAAGGCGCCCGGAAAAGGGCGGTAGAAATACAGGAGGCATCCATACATGAAAAAAGAAGACATCAAAAAGGTGGTTCTCGCCTACTCGGGAGGCCTTGATACTTCGATCATCATTCCGTGGCTCAAGGAGAATTACAACAACTGCGAGGTGATCGCGGTTTCGGGCGATGTGGGACAGGGCACTGAACTGGACGGGCTGGAAGAGAAAGCGCTGAAGACGGGTGCTTCCAAACTGTATGTGGAAGACCTGAAGAAAGAATTTGTCGAGGACTACATTTTCCCCACACTCAAGGCGGGCGCCAAGTATGAGGGCGATTACCTGCTGGGCACCTCGTTTGCCCGTCCTGTGATTGCGAAGCGGATTGTGGAAATCGCGCTCAAAGAGGGCGCTGACGCCATCTGCCACGGCTGCACCGACAAAGGAAACGATCAGGTGCGTTTTGAATTGACCATCAAGGCGTTTGCTCCTCATCTGGCCATCATTGCGCCCTGGCGCGAATGGGACATCAAGTCGCGCGATGAGGAGATCGATTATGCCGAAGCGCACCATGTGCCGCTGAAGATCAACCGGGAAACCAATTATTCCAAGGACAAGAACCTGTGGCACCTTTCCCACGAGGGGCTGGACCTTGAGGATCCGGTCAACGAGCCGCAGTACAGCAAGCCGGGCTTCCTCGAAATGGGGGTCTGCCCCGAGTTGGCTCCCGATAAGCCGACCTATGTGAAGATCGGCTTTGAAGCGGGCGTGCCGGTATCAATTAACGGGAAGAAGATGGATGCGGTCTCCTTGCTGACCGAGCTCAACCGCCTGGGCGGAGAGAACGGTATCGGTATTGCCGATCTTGTCGAAAACCGGCTGGTGGGTATGAAGAGCCGCGGTGTATATGAAACCCCCGGCGGCACGATCCTGTACCGGGCACACCAGGTGCTTGAAACCCTGTGCCTGGACCGCGATACCATGCATTACAAGGAGCTGGTTGCGGCCAAGTTTGCAGAACTGGTGTATTTCGGCCAGTGGTTCACGCCGCTGCGCGAGGCGCTTTCCGCTTTTGTGGACAAGACGCAGGAGCATGTGAGCGGCGAGGTGACCCTGAAGCTCTACAAGGGCAACATGATCAATGCGGGCGTTACTTCTCCCTACTCCCTGTACGATGAAGACATCGCCACCTTCTCGGAGGACCATGTCTACGATCAGAAAGACAGCGCAGGATTCATCAATCTGTTCGGTCTGCCCATCAAGGTGAAGGCCATGGCGGACGCGCGCAGAAAGCAGAAATAAGCCCGGACACGGAGCAATAAAAAAGCAACAGAGCAACAAAGAGACAGAGCGACAGCGGTCCCGGAGCAATAAACGGCTCCGGGCCGCCACAACCGGAATAAGCAGAAGCAGGTGCAGAATGGAAAAAATGTGGGCGGGGCGCTTTTCACAGGCGCTTGACGGGACGGCGGACGATTTCAACGCCTCCCTGCGGTTTGACAGCAGAATGTATGAGCAGGATATACGCGGTTCGATGGCGCACGCCTCCATGCTGGGGGCGCAGGGCATCATCAGCACCGAAGATGCCGCGCTGATTATTCAGACACTCGGCGAGATCCTGCAGGACCTCAAGGATGGAAATCTGACTTTCGATGAGGGCGGGGAGGACATCCACATGTTTGTGGAAGCGGAGTTGACCCACCGCATCGGAGAAGTGGGCAAGCGCCTGCACACCGCCCGCAGCCGCAACGATCAGGTGGCGCTGGATCTGCGTCTGTATCTGCGTGATGAGACCATGGGCATTATAGAGCAGCTGAGGGGGCTTCTGACCGTGCTGGCAGACAGCGCGGAGCGCTATGCCGACACCATTATGCCGGGATATACGCATCTGCAGCGCGCTCAGCCGGTGACCCTCGGGCATCATCTGATGGCTTATGCCATGATGTTCATCCGGGATATCGAGCGCATGACCGATGCGGTCTGCCGGATGAATTACTCCCCGCTCGGCTGCTGTGCGCTGGCAGGGACCACTTATCCCACCGACCGGCGTGCCGTGGCGCAGAAGCTGGGGTTTGACGGGGTGACACTCAACAGTCTGGACGGTGTGTCCGACCGGGATTTCTGCCTGGAACTGATGAATGCCTATGCCACCGCCATGATGCACCTTTCGCGCTTCTCCGAGGAGATCGTGCTGTGGTGCTCCTGGGAGTTCCGGTTTGTGGAGCTTTCGGATGCGTATTCCACCGGTTCTTCCATCATGCCCCAGAAGAAAAATCCGGATATGGCGGAACTCATCCGCGGCAAGACCGGACGGACCTACGGCAATCTGATGGCGCTCTATACCACCCTCAAGGGATTGCCGCTGGCTTATAACAAAGATATGCAGGAAGACAAGGAAGCGGTTTTTGACAGTGTGGACACGCTGAAAATGTGCCTTTCGGTCTTTACCCCCATGCTCGCCACCATGAAGGTGCACCCTGAGCGGATGCGGCAGGCGGCGGCAGGCGGATTCATCAATGCGACCGACTGCGCCGATTATCTGGTGAAAAAGGGAATGGCGTTCCGCACCGCCTATAAAATTACCGGAGAACTGGTGGCGCTGTGTATCCGCGAAGGAACCGATCTTGAGCATTTGCCGCTTGAGACCTACCGGGAGCATTCGGAACTGTTTGATACGGATCTGTATGATGCCATCCGCCTGGAAAACTGTGTGGCAAAGCGCAGCAGTGAGGGCGGAACCGCACCCGATTCGGTGCGTGCGCAGATTGCCTATGTGCGGCAGTTTCTCGGATGAGAGCGGATCAGGTCCGTCCGGCAAACCGGATCATATCCGGACCGGATCGGAACGGATTTCAGATGAGATCGGTTGAGGTGAGTGATGAAAGTATTTATTGACGGAAAAGAAGGAACCACCGGCCTGCGGATTTATGAGCGGCTGGCTGTGCGTTCTGATCTGACCCTGTATACGCTGCCGGAGGAGCAGCGCAAGGATCCGCAGGCACGCCGAGAGGCACTCAACGCGGTGGATATTGCCTTTCTGTGCCTGCCGGATGTGGCCGCCCGCGAGGCGGTCGCCATGATTGAAAACCCGCATACCCGGGTGATTGACGCGTCCACTGCACACCGGACTGCGCCCGGATGGGTTTACGGATTTCCCGAACTGTCGGCAGAGCGGTCGGACGCCGTCCGAAGTGCCGCGCGTGTTGCGGTTCCCGGGTGCCATGCAAGCGGATTTATTGCGCTGGTCGCGCCGCTGGTGCAGGCCGGAATACTCTCACGGGAGCAGGCGCTGTTCTGCTATTCGCTGACCGGCTACAGCGGCGGAGGCAAGAAAATGATCGCCGAATATGAGGGGCAGGACCGCTCGTCTCTGCTGGATGCGCCCCGGGTGTACGGGCTGTCCCAGGCGCACAAGCACCTGCCCGAAATGCAGGCGCTGACCGGTATGGCGGCTCCGCCCGTCTTCTGTCCGGTTGTGGGGGATTTCTACAGCGGAATGCTGGTGACCGTGCCGCTGACCGCGGGTATGCTGCAGAACCGTGCAACCGATGAGGATATCCGCACGGTGTACCGGTCGCTCTATACCGGACCGGTAGTACATTATGCCGATGCGGCCGATGAAAACGGATTCCTCAGCGCGTGCGCTTACACGGGAAGGGATGACATGGAGATATCGGTTCAGGGCAACCGGGAGCGGATCGTGCTTGCCGCCCGGTATGACAACCTGGGCAAAGGCGCATCGGGAGCGGCCGTGGAACTGCTCAATCTGATGACCGGTGCGCAGCAAACGGAAGGATTGGTATTATGTTGACAGAAATAACGGGCGGGGTTTGCGCTCCGCAGGGGTTTACGGCGAACGGGGTGCACTGCGGGATCCGCAAGAACCGCACGAAACGCGACCTGTCCCTGATCGTGAGCAGCGTGCGCTGTTCCGCCGCCGCCGTCTATACACAGAATCTGGTCAAGGGCGCACCGCTTCTGGTCACGCGTGAACATCTGGCTGACGGGTATGCCCGTGCCATCGTGTGCAACAGCGGCAATGCCAATACCTGCAATGCCGACGGCGTGGAGATCGCACGCGGTATGGCGCAGACGGTGGCGGAGCACACCGGTATCGATGCCTCCGATGTGGTGGTGGCGTCCACCGGCGTGATCGGACAGCCGCTTTCGCTTGATCCCATCCGTTCGGGCATGAGCGATCTGGTGGCGGGACTTGGGGACCACAGCGACTATGCAGCAGAGGGGATCATGACCACCGATACCGCCAAAAAGGAGATTGCCTTCCGTTTCACCGTGGGCGGCAAGGAGTGTCGGATCGGCGGAATCGCCAAGGGGTCCGGTATGATTCATCCCAATATGGCCACTATGCTGGTATTCCTGACCACTGATGCGGCCATCTCGCCTGCAATGCTTTCACAGGCTCTGCGTGAGGATGTCAAAACCTCTTTCAACATGGTGAGTGTGGATGGAGACACTTCCACCAATGATATGGTGACGGTGCTTGCCAGCGGACTTGCAGGCAATGAGGAAATCACCGGTCCCGGTGAGGCGTACGACGCTTTCTGCCGGGCGCTGTCCGCCGTGACGGTATACCTGTGCCGTCGGATTGCGGCTGACGGGGAAGGGGCAACCCGGCTGATCACCTGCCGGCTGTGCGGCGCTGCCGACGACATCACCGCGCGTGTCCTGGCGAAATCGGTGATCTGCAGCAGCCTGGTCAAGGCGGCCATGTTCGGCGCCGATGCCAACTGGGGACGGGTGCTGTGCGCATTGGGATACAGCGGGGTGGCGCTGGATGTCACCCGGATTGATGTCGCTTTTTCTTCAAAAGAAGGCCGGATTGAGGTATGTCGCGACGGAGCGGGCATTGCATTTTCCGAAGAAGACGCCAAACGGATTCTCACGCCCGATGAAGTGGTGATTGAGGTGGACTGCAAGGCGGGAGCCGGCAGTGCCGAGGCCTGGGGCTGCGATCTGACCTACGAATATGTGAAAATCAACGGCGATTACCGGACCTGATACATACGAAAGGAGAACCGTTCCATGGAACTCAGCAATCAGCAGCGCGCCGAAGTGTTGGTGCATGCGCTGCCCTATATCCGCAAGTATTACAACAAAATCATTGTGGTGAAGTACGGCGGCAATGCCATGATCAACCAGGATCTCAAGGAAGCGGTCATGGGAGATATTGTCCTGCTTTCGTTGATTGGGATCCGGGTGGTGCTGGTGCACGGCGGAGGCCCCGAGATCAATGAGGTACTCGGTAAAATCGGCAAGAAGCCCGAGTTCCGCAACGGTCTGCGGGTAACCGATCAGGAAACCATGGATGTGGTCCAGATGGTGCTGGCAGGCAAGGTCAACAAAAATCTGGTCAGCCTGATCCAGAGCCTTGGCGGCAAGGCCATCGGCCTGACCGGAACAGACGGACACCTGATTGCAGCAGTTCAGAAAGATCCCGAGCTCGGTTATGTGGGCGACATCACCGGTATCAATACCGCGCCCATTCTGGACCTTCTGGCAGCCGGATACATTCCGGTGATCTCCACGGTGGGATGTGACGACCGGGGACAGACCTATAATATCAATGCCGACACGGCTGCCGCGCAGATCGCAGGCGCCCTGGGGGCGGAATCGCTCATCTCAATGACCGATGTGGCAGGGATTCTGCGCGACCGCAACGATCCGTCCACCCTGATCAGCAAGATCTACGCGAGCGATGCGCGTCAGCTGATGAAGGAAGGGATTATCGCAGGTGGTATGATCCCCAAGATTGAGTGCTGTGTGGAAGCGCTCAGACGGGGGGTTCAGAAGGTTTTTGTGATTGACGGCCGGATCCCGCATGCAATTCTGATTGAAATTCTGACAGAAGAAGGCATCGGCACCATGTTGGTGCGTGGTTGACGGAGGAGCTTATGTTTGTACATTCGGACAAAATCGCGGAGCAGGTGCTGGATACCGGCGTGATCCGCAAAATCAAGGGCCACCTGGACGATCTGATGGTGGTGGAGTTGCAGTGGCAGAAAGGCATGCGCGGCGAGGTGCACACCCATCCGCACCGTCAGTGCGGATATATCATCCGCGGTCAGTTTGAAGCGGAGGTCAACGGGGAGAAGCAGATCCTCGGAGCAGGCGACTGCTTCTATGCGGAAGCCAATGTGCCGCACGGACTGCTGTGCCTTGCCGACGACAGCCTGATGCTGGATATTTTCACTCCTTGCCGGGAGGATTTCCTCAAATGAATACGACCGAACGCGACGCGGCATATGTCGCGCATACTTATAACCGGTTCCCGGTCCAACTGGTGCGCGGGGCAGGGGCTGTGGCATACGACGAACAGGGAAAGCGCTATATTGACCTCGGCGCCGGCATTGCGGTCAACACCTTCGGATTCTGCGATCCGGTATGGGCGGACGCGGTGGCAAAACAGGCGCACACGCTGCAGCATACTTCCAACCTGTATTACACTGAGCCCTGCACCCGTCTGGCGGAAAAACTCTGCTGTGCCACCGGCATGAAGAAAGTGTTCTTCAGCAACTCAGGCGCTGAAGCGAACGAGTGTGCCATCAAGGTGGCGCGCCGCTTTGCATATGAAAAGTACGGGGATGAGAGTCACGCCACCGTGATCACCCTGAAAAATTCGTTTCACGGCAGAACCATCACCACTCTTGCGGCAACCGGACAGGATGTCTTCCATACCTGGTTCGGACCGTTTACCCCCGGGTTCGTCTATGCGGATCCTGACCATCCGGAAGAACTTCACACGCTGGCTGAACAGCACGGCTGCTGTGCCATCATGCTGGAGATTGTACAGGGAGAGGGCGGGGTGCGGACCCTGTCACCCGAATTTCTGGAGGCGGTGCACCGGGTGGCTTCGGTCTTCGGCCTTCTGATCATTGTGGATGAGGTGCAGACCGGAAACGGACGCACCGGCACTTTGTTTGCCTATATGCAGACCCCGCTCAGACCC
This sequence comes from uncultured bacterium, assembly GCA_949293405.1. Classification (GTDB taxonomy): domain Bacteria; phylum Bacillota; class Clostridia; order Oscillospirales; family CAG-272; genus UBA1740. The sequence goes on from CASFDI010000054.1 coordinate 11,386, forward strand.
GATATTGTCACAACGGCAAAGGGACTTGCAGGTGGGTTGCCGCTGGGCGCCACTCTGCTTGGACCCCGGGTTGAACAGATTCTGATCCCGGGTTCTCACGGGTCTACTTTCGGAGGAAATCCGGTTGCGGCAGCAGGTGCGCTTTCCATTCTGGATCGTCTGACCGGTACCTTGCTTGCGGATGTGCGGCGCAAGAGCGAATATATCCGCACCCAGCTGGAGGGGGCTCCCGGTGTGGGAGAGATCAGCGGTCTCGGACTGATGCTGGGTGTGTTGCCACTGCGGCGTACCGCGGCCGAGATTGCCGCAGGATGCCTCGGGCGCGGTGTTCTGGTCCTGACTGCCAAAGACCGGATCCGTCTGCTTCCTCCCCTGAACATTGACGACCGCCTGCTGAAAGAAGCAATCACGGTCCTGAAAGGAGAACTTGCACAGTGACGCGTCATCTGTTGAAACTGCAGGATCTGAGTGCCGAGGAAATCCTCGAGATTCTCAATCTTGCCGATCAGCTCAAATATGAAAAGAAACACGGTATTGCCCATCCGCACCTGCAGGGAAAATCACTCGGGATGATTTTCACCAAGTCCTCCACCCGCACGCGGGTGTCCTTCGAGGTGGGGATGTATGACCTGGGCGGACAGGCGCTGTTCCTGTCCGGGCGCGATCTGCAGATCGGCCGCGGGGAACCGGCGGAGGATACCGCGCGGGTGCTTTCGCGCTATCTGGACGGGATCATGATCCGCACCTATGCCCAGGAGGAAGTAGAACAGCTGGCGCGGTACGGCAGTATTCCGGTGATCAACGGGCTGACCGACTACTGCCATCCCTGTCAGGTGCTGACCGACCTGATGACCATCCGGGAATACAAAGGTTATTTCAAGGGCCTGAAGATGGTATATGTCGGCGACGGCAACAATATGGCAAACTCGCTGATTGTGGGCGGCATCCGCATGGGAATGCAGGTGGCGGTCGCCTGCCCGAAGAGTCATCAGCCCGATGCGGCACTGATGAAATGGGCCGCGGAAAACGGCACTTTCTGCTGCACCGACAACATCCCGGAGGCGGTTGCCGATGCGGATGTGCTGTACACCGATGTATGGGCTTCCATGGGTCAGGAGGCGGAAGCTGAGGAGCGCAGGAAAATTTTCAAAGGTTATCAGATCAACCGCGAGGTGATGGCGGCGGCGAAACCCGACGCCATGGTGTTGCATTGTCTGCCCGCTCACCGGGGAGAGGAAATCACTGCCGATGTATTCGAGGCGCATGCCACCGAAATATTTGACGAAGCGGAAAACCGCCTGCATGCTCAGAAGGCGGTCCTTGTGAAATTGATGGCATAATGCAGAGCCGCCGGCCCTTTTGGGCTGACGGCTTTTTGGCAGGCTTGCTGCCGGCTTCCGTCCGGCAGCAAGCCACTGAGAAATACTGGATGAGAGAAAGGAAGTTGGCTGTGGAAAAAACATATCTGGTGCTGGAAAACGGCGAAGTATACGAAGGACGGCGTTTCGGTGCGACAGGAGAGATTTCCGGGGAACTGGTATTTACCACCGGGATGGGCGGTTATCTGGAAACACTGACCGATCCGGCCTATGCGGGGCAGATCGTCATGCAGACCTTCCCGCTGATCGGCATTTACGGTGCGATTTCGCAGGATACCGAGAGCGGGGTGCATCCGGCGGGCTATGTGGTGCGGCATGTGTGCGATGCCCCCTCAAACTTTCGCTGTGAGGAGACGCTGGATGCCTGGATGAAGCGGGAAGGAATCGTGGGAATCTGCGAACTGGATACCCGTGAGCTGACCCGGGTGGTGCGCGAACACGGCACCATGCACGCCATGATCACCGACACACCGCCCGCCGATCCCGGGAAAATCACCGTACCTGCAGTCCCCCGTGCAGGTTGCAGGGAGGCTTACACCGTGCCTGCAGCCGGGACATGCCGGCACCGGATTGCACTGCTGGACTGTGGGGTCATGCGCAGCGAGCTTGCGGCACTTGCCGCCCTGGGGTGCGAGGTCACCGTGCTGCCGGCCGAGACCGGCGCCGCGGGAATCCTGCAGAGCAAGCCTGAAGCGGTCGTGCTGTCGGGCGGTCCCGGGGACCCGGCCGACTATACCGATCAGATTGTCACCGTGAAGGAGTTGTTCGGAAAGGTGCCGCTGTTCGGATTCGGACTGGGGCACCAGCTGATGGCGCTGGCGGATGGGGCAAAAACCGAAAAAATGAAGCAGGGACACCGCGGTTCCAACCAGCCGGTACGCGAGGTCAACGGAACCCGTACCTATATTACCGCACAGAACCACGGTTATACGGTTCTTCCCGATACGCTGCGTACCGGGAAGGTCAGTTATGTCAATGTAACCGACGGCACCTGCGAGGGGGTTGATTACCCGGGGCGGTGCGCCTTTTCGGTACAGTTCAGTCCCGCGCTCTGCACTGAGTCGGCGCGTGCAGGCGCAATTTTTGACCGGCTGATTGCTCTGATGGAAGGAGGCACACTCTGATGCCGAGAAATCAACAAATCAAAAAGACACTGGTGATCGGCTCCGGTCCGATCGTGATCGGACAGGCCGCCGAGTTTGACTATGCGGGCGCCCAGGCGTGCCGGATTCTGCATGAGGCGGGCGTGGATGTGGTGCTCTGCAATTCCAATCCCGCGACCATCATGACCGATGCCGCGCTGGCGGATGAAATTTACCTGGAGCCGCTGACACTGGAGACGGTCAAGCGTATCATTGAAAAGGAACGCCCCGACTCACTGCTTGCGGGACTGGGCGGACAGACCGGTCTGACGCTCGCCATGCAGCTGGACAAGGAGGGCTTCCTTGAGCGCATGGGCGTGAAACTGATCGGAACCAACGCCGAGGCCATTGAGAAGGCGGAGGACCGCGAGCTGTTCAAGGAGACCATGGAGTCGATCGGACAGCCCACCGTACCTTCGGATATTGCCAATGACGAGGATACCGCCCTGCAGGTGGCAGAGCGGATCGGATACCCGGTCATTGTCCGTCCTGCATTTACCCTGGGCGGGGGAGGCGGTGGCGTGGCTTATACGCCGGACGAGCTGCGCGTGATCGCGCATACCGGTCTGGAACTTTCTCCCATCACGCAGATTCTGGTTGAGCGGTATATTGCCGGGTGGAAGGAAATTGAATTTGAGACCATGCGCGACTATGCCGGCAACGCCATCATTGTATGCTCCATGGAAAATGTGGACCCGGTCGGCATTCATACCGGCGATTCCATTGTGGTGGCGCCGGCACTCACTCTGGCCACTCCCGAGTATCAGATGCTGCGGCGGGCGGCGCTTGACATTGTGGAAGCGCTGAACATTGTCGGTGGGTGCAACTGTCAGTTTGCGCTCAATCCCGACAGTTTTGAATATTCGGTGATCGAGGTCAACCCGCGCGTGTCGCGTTCCTCGGCCCTTGCCAGCAAGGCGTCGGGATATCCGATTGCGAAGGTCACCACCAAGATTGCCCTGGGCTACACGCTGGACGAGATCCGCAGCGATATCACCGGTCATACCTATGCCTGCTCGGAGCCTTCCATTGACTATGTGGTGGTCAAATTCCCGAAATGGCCCTTTGACAAATTCGCCGGTTCGTCCCGCAAACTGGGTACGCAGATGAAGGCCACCGGCGAGGTCATGAGCATCGGCACCTCGTTTGAGATGGCGCTGATGAAGGCGGTGCGCGGCGCGGAGATCTCTCTTGATACGCTCAACCGGGTGGACACCCGGCCGGGGACGATTGAGGAGCGGTTGCGTCACACCGACGATCTGCGCCTGTTTACCGTGTTTGAAGCCATCCGCAAAGGCGTATCGCTGGACACCATTTTTGAGATTACCAAAATCGACCGGTATTTCCTGGGCGCCATGCGTAATCTTGCCGACTTCGAGGATCAGCTGGCGCAGCAGGGACTGACCGATGAGTTGTACCGCAAGGGCAAGGAACTGGGTTATCCCGATACCGCGCTGTGCCGCCTGACAGGCACTGAAAAGGCTCCGGGCGCTGCCGCCTCCTACAAGATGGTGGACACCTGTGCCGCCGAATTCAAGGCGCAGACCCCCTACTTCTATTCCACCTATGACGCGGCGTGCGAATCGCGATCCTTCCGCAGAAGCGGCAAGCCGGTCATCATGGTGCTGGGCTCAGGACCGATCCGGATCGGACAGGGCATCGAGTTTGACTACTCATCGGTGCACTGCGTCTGGACCCTGAAGGAGCTGGGATACGATGTGGTGATTGTCAATAACAATCCCGAGACGGTTTCCACCGACTACGATACCGCTGACCGCTTGTATTTTGAGCCGCTGACCCCCGAGGATGTGATGAACATTATCCGGGTGGAGAATCCGGTGGGGGTAGTGGTAGCCTTCGGCGGTCAGACTGCGATCAAGCTCACCAAATTCCTGGACCGCAACGGCATCCGCATCCTGGGCACTTCTGCCGACGGGATCGATATGGCGGAAGACCGGGAACGGTTTGATGAGCTGCTCGAGCAGTTCCATATCAGCCGGCCGAGCGGCTGCGGCGTCATGACCAAGGAAGAAGCACTGGCGGCGGCTGAACGGCTGGGTTATCCGGTGCTGCTGCGCCCCTCCTATGTCATCGGCGGACAGAATATGGTCATTGCGCACACGGCCGCTGACGTATCCACCTACATGGATGTGATCCTGGCGGGAGGCATTGAGAATCCGGTGCTGGTGGACAAGTACATGATGGGCCCCGAACTGGAAGTGGATGTGATTTCGGACGGTACCGATGTGCTGATCCCGGGCATTATGCAGCATGTGGAGCGTGCGGGCGTGCACAGCGGAGACTCCATTGCGGTGTATCCTCCGATGAGCATCAGCGACAAGATGCTTGCCAAGATTACCGACATTTCAGAGAAACTGGCGCTTTCCCTGGGGACGCAGGGACTGGTCAATATTCAGTACCTGATCTACAAGGGCGAGTTGTATGTCATCGAAGTCAATCCGCGCGCCTCGCGTACCGTGCCTTATATCAGCAAGGTCACAGGGGTTCCGATGGTAGAACTGGCGTGCCGTGTGATGCTGGGTGAGCCGCTGCGTGAAATGGGATACGGGACCGGCCTTTACAAAACTCCCCCGTATTACGCAGTAAAAGTGCCTGTATTCTCCTTTGAGAAACTGTCTGATGTCAACTCGATCCTCAGCCCGGAGATGAAATCCACCGGCGAGGTGCTGGGCATCGGCAAGACCCTGCCGGAGGCGCTCTTCAAAGGACTGACCAGCGCGGGCTTCCGTATGCGGGTGCCGTTCGCCGGGGAAGAGGTGGGCGCCTATATCAATGTGCAGAAGAGCGATGAGCTGGAAGTGGTCTCACTGGCCAAGAAACTGGCCGATATGAAGATCCGCCTGTACGCTACGCCTGCCTGCGCGCGTGCCATCACGCCGCTCGGAATTGATGTGGAAGTGGTGGAAAATCCGGACGACGACCCGACCAACGCCATCCGTCTGCTGGAAAGCGGCAAGGTGCATTACATCATCTTCACGGGCGGGGCGGATCCCCGGGTGCGCGACGCCTACAACCGTCTGCATCAGCGGGCAGTGCAGCTGTCGCTGGTCTGCCTGACATCGCTTGATACTGCCAACGCGCTGGCCGACACGCTTGCATCGCGCTACACCCAGCAGAATACCGAGCTTGTCAATATCAACCGCATGCGTAAAACGCGCCAGACGCTGCATTTTGCCAAGATGGAGGGCACCGGGAACGATTATATTTTCGTTGAGAACTTTAACGGGGAGATTACCAGCCCTGAGTCGCTCTGCCCGGTCTGGTGCGATCGTCATTTCGGAATCGGTGCCGACGGAATCGTGCTGATGGAACACTCAGATGTTGCGGACGCGCGGATGCGCATCTTCAACAAGGACGGCTCCGAAGGAAAGATGGCGGGCAACAGCATCCGCTGCATGGCAAAATATCTCTATGACCACGGCATTGTGCAGAACGAAACGGTGACCATTGAGACTGCCAGCGGCATCAAAACCCTGACCCTGTTGGTGCGCAACGGAAAGGTGACCTCTGCCACGGTAGATATGGGCAAGGCCAGCCTTGCTGCCCGGGATATCCCGGTGATAATTCCCGCCGGCGCACCGGCCGGATGTGAGCAGCGCGTGGTGGACCTGCCGCTGATTGTGGGCAATTCGAAATGGAGCGCTACCTGTGTTTCGGTTGGAAACCCCCATTGTGTGGTGTTTGTCAGCCGGGTTGACACGGTGGATGTGCCGTACTGGGGGCCGCTGTTTGAGCATGCCTCCTGTTTCCCCGAGCAGACCAATACGGAATTCATCCGGGTGGTCAACGAGCACACCATCCGCATGCGTGTCTGGGAGCGCGGAAACGGGGAAACCTGGTCCTGCGGTACCGGCGCGTGCGCGGCGGCGGTGGCGGCCTGTGAGAAAGGACTGTGCAAGAAGGGCGAGGACATCACGGTCCAGCTCAAGGGGGGAGACCTGATCGTCAACTACACCGACGAGCGCATTCTGCTCACCGGAAATGCGGCGCTGATCTACGAAGGCCAGATTGCATACTGAAAACAGGACACGGAAGCAGAAAACAGGAGCCCGGCGAAAGCCGGGCTCCTGTTTTCTGTATGTGCAGAGTATGAGTGGGGGTTACGGGAAGAACTGTTTGTTCGGAACGGTCAGAACCCCGGGGTGCTTCTGCTTTTTATGTGCGCCGGGTTGTGCATCCGGTGGGATCGATCCTGTCGGGGTCTGATATTCCGGTACCCGGGAAATTCCGCTGCCGTCGGTCCGGCATCTGAAAGCAACCGTGATGAAACAGGGGAAGCCTGATTACAGCAGGCGGGGCGGAGTCTTACGGCTCCTCTTGTGCAGCGTAGGGAAGAATCAGGCTGCTGCCCATTTCGATGACATAGTCGTGCGCGCGCAGAAGTGCTTCCAGTTCGTGCTCATCCCGGGGCAGAACCGGGAAGCGCACTGCGGTCATGGCCTGCATGCCCAGATGGTGGAAATCACTTCCCGCCGTTACCAGCAACCGATGCGCGGCAGCGTGTTTCGCCGCTACGCCGACGCGGGAATTGTGACCCGGATGCATATTGAACACCTCAATGCCGTCAAGTAAGGCGGGATCGACCTGGGTCATTTTATCGCGGAAAGGATGTGCCTGTACCAGCAGGTGATCGGGAGAGCGGAAAAATGCCGAAAACTGTGCAATCGGGTCCGCCAGATGCGCTTCCAGGGTGGGGATATCTTCGGCGGTGATTCCGAACAGAAGGTAGTCGTTGAGGTTTTCGTCAAGGCGCAGTTCGCATCCGAAATAGACGCGCAGTCCCAGAGGGGCGGCATAGCGGCGCACCTCTTCCACCGCTTCGCAGTAGGCGCGGCGCGCCTGTTCACGGTCAGGGTACTGATCAAGCAGACGGGAAATGAAATGGTTGCAGATCACGATGCCGTGATAGCCGCAGGAGGCGTAGATCTGCGCCATCTGTTCGGGCGGAATGTCGCTGCAGGGGCTGATCGGCTTGGTATGCGCGTGCAGTTCAACGCGGAAGGGGTACTGTCGGGTCAGATTCATGTGCTCGTTCCTCTTTCTGCCTGGCGGCATTTGCCAGCATGAGTTTGATGCGGTTTTCCTGGTTGATTTTGGTGGCGCCCGGGTCGTAGTCCACGGCTACCAGATTGACATCCGGGTGATTTTCCTTGATGCGCTTCATCATGCCTTTGCCCACAATGTGGTTGGGCAGGCATCCGAAGGGCTGCGCGCAGACAATACTGGTAACGCCCGATTCAATCAGCTCCAGCATTTCGGCAGTCAGAAGCCATCCCTCTCCCATCTTGGCGCCCAGATTGATATAGCCGCGTGTGAGGGTGCGCGTATGATCAAAAGCGGACGGAGCAACAAATACGCCGTGTTCGCGGATGCAGGCGATCAGGTCTTTCTGCTTGCCTACCAGGAAGCGGTCGATCAGCCGCGATACGAAGGCGCGGACACGCCCGAAGCCGTACAGTTGCCGGTCCACAATGCCGTTGTACACGCAGTACAGGCAGAAATCCACAAATCCCGGTACTACCGGCTCGGCCTGTTCGGCAATCAGGAATTCTTCCAGTTTGTTATTACCCAAGGGGGAGAACTTGACAAAAATCTCCCCGACAATGCCCACCCGGATCTTCTTTTCGTGCGAGCGGTCAATGGCGTCGAAAGTATTGAGAATCATGCGGTAGTTGGCTTTGATGTCCTTGTAGCGGATCTTCTTGCGGCACAGGGTGGGGATCAGCGCCTCGGTCAGTTCGCGCGCGGTGCGGTCTGCCGTGCCGGGCACCGTTTCATAGGGCTTGACCTGGTTGCGCAGCAGCATCAGCAGATCGGCGTACAGCATGGCGTATACCATGCGGTGCAGCATGGGCAGGGTCACCCGGAATGCAGAATCTTTTTCCAGTCCGGAGAAGTTGATCGAAATCACCGGTATGAAGCCCAGGCCTGCTTTTTCCAGCGCTTTGCGCAGCAGGGATATGTAGTTGGAAGCCCGGCATCCGCCGCCCGTCTGGGAAACCATCAGGGCGATCTTATGCACATCATATTTGCCGCTCTGGACCGCGTTGATCAGCTGACCGATGATGAGCAGGGCGGGGTAACAGGTGTCGTTGTGCACATATTTCAGGCCGCACTGGACCACTTCGCTGCCCGAGGTCTCCAGCAGTTCGGCATGAAAACCGTAATGCTCGAAGATTCCGATCAGCATATTGAAATGCAGCGGGAGCATGGTGGGTACCAGAATGGTATAGTCCCGCTTCATCTCTTCGGTAAATACCGGATAAGGGGGGGTTTTATCGTTCATAAGCGCTCCTTACTCGAAATTATCCGATCCTGCACGCTCTGCCAGTGCACCCATCAGGCTGCGCAGGCGGATCTTCACCGCTCCGAGGTTGGTGATTTCATCAATTTTGATCTGGGTATACAGTTTGCCGTGCCGGTGCAGGATGGCATGCACTTCATCGGTGGTGATGGCGTCAATGCCGCACCCGAAGGAGACCAGCTGCACCAGTTCCGTGTCCTTGTGCGTGCCGGCATATTCTGCAGCGGCGTACAGCCGGGCGTGATAGGTCCACTGGTTGAGCACATTGACCCGCGGCGGGAAGAGCGGCGGGGTGAAACTGTCTTCACTCACCACAACGAATCCGAGCGAGGTCGCCAGTTTGTCAATGCCATGGCCGATCTCGGGGTCCACATGATACGGACGGCCCGCCAGAATCATAATATGCTTGCCGTTGGCGCGTGCGTACTTGCGTGCGCGCTTGCCTTCCGCACGGATGTCGCGCATCCACTGGTCGTAGGCACGATAGGCTGCGTCCACGGCATGCCTGAGTTCTTTGTGCGTGAAATGGGCGAGGTACTTCGGCAAGAAGTTGAAGAGTTCATGCACCAGCTGCTTGCGGTCGTTGATGTTGAGATACGGATAAAGGAATTTCACCCGGCGCAGCGATTCCACATTGGCGCGCAGCAGTTCCGAATAATAGGCAACCACCGGGCAGTTGTAGTGGTTATCACTGATTTTTTCATCAAAATTATAGGTGAGGCAAGGGTAGAAGATGGCATCCACCCCCCGTTCAATCAGCTCTTCGATATGGCCGTGCATCAGTTTGGCGGGATAGCAGGCCGTGTCCGAAGGGATACTGTACTGGCCCTTGGCGTACAGGGCGCGGCTGGAAAAGCCTGAGGTGATCACCTTGTATCCCAGAGACCGGAACAGGGCATTCCAGAAAGGCGCCAGTTCGTACATGCCCAGCGCCAGAGGCAGGCCGATCACGCCCCGGGTGCCCTCTCCTTCGGGCAGGGAAATCAGGCGTTGCCGCTTGTATTCGTGCAGATTGGGCACATCGCGCAGCAGTTTTTCGTCTTTTCCAAGACCTGCTCCGCGTTCGCATTTGTTTCCGATAATGTACCGTTCGCCGCCTGAGAAAATGTTGACCGTCAGGTGGCACTGGTTTCCGCATCCTTTGCAGGTGGCGGTTTTCGATTCGTGCGTGAAGGACTCCAGCGCGGCAAGATCCAGTGTTGTGGTGGTCTCCTTGCAGTGGGCTTTCGCATACAGGGCCGCTCCGAAAGCGCCCATCAGTCCTGCAATTTCAGGTCGGATGACTTCGCGGTTGAGTTCCATCTCAAAACTGCGCAGAACCGCATTGTTCAGGAAAGTGCCGCCCTGCACTACGATGTGTTCACCGAGCTCGTCGGCCGAAGCGGCACGGATTACTTTGTAGATGGCGTTTTTCACCACGCTGATCGACAGACCGGCCGAAATGTCCTCCACTGTCGCGCCGTCCTTCTGCGCCTGCTTGACGGAAGAGTTCATGAATACCGTGCAGCGGCTTCCCAGATCGACCGGCGCTTTCGCAAACAGTCCCAGTTCGGAAAATTCGGCTGCCTCGTACCCCATTGCACGCGCGAAGGTTTCGATGAAGGAACCGCATCCCGAGGAGCACGCTTCATTGAGCATGATGGAGTCAATGGAGTTGTTCTGAATGCGGAAGCACTTCATATCCTGCCCGCCGATGTCCAGAATAAAGTCTACCTTTGGATTGAAAAACCGTGCGGCGGTGAAGTGCGCCATGGTTTCCACCAGTCCGTGGTCAATATGGAAAGCGTGCAGGATCAGTTCCTCACCGTAGCCGGTCACTGCGCTGCCGCGCAGATGAATACGGTCTGCGCACAGACGGCGGATGTGCAGCAGCTGCTCCTTTACAATATCTACCGGTGTCCCCCGGTTGGAATTGTAATAAGAATAGAGCAACTCTCCGTTCTCTCCGATCAGGGTCAGCTTGGTGGTGGTGGAACCGCAGTCGATACCCAGATATGCATCCCCTGTATAAGTGGCGGGATCCACCTTCGGTACAGTGGCGCGTGCATGACGCTGCAGAAAAGCGCCGTATTCCGCACGGTCGCGGAACAGGGCGGGCAGGTGAGAGGTGGCAGGCTGTTCGTTGACTGAGCGGGTCAGCGCGTCGCGCGCCTCGTCAAAGGTGAAGCTTTCACGCTGCTTTGAGGCATAGAGCGCAGCGCCGATTGATACCGCCATGCGCGCATAGGCGGGGAAAAGCGCGTTTTCCGGGGAGAGTTTCAGTGTTTCGGTGAAACGCCGGCGCAGTCCCTGACAGTAGTACAGCGGTCCGCCGAGGAACATGATCTTGCCTTCCATACGCCGCCCCTGCGCCAGACCGGCAATGGTCTGGTTGACTACCGCCTGATAAATGCTGGCGGCAATATCCTCCTTGGTTGCACCCTGGTTGAGCAGAGGCTGTATATCCGATTTTGCAAAGACGCCGCACCGTGACGCAATCGGATAGATCCGCTGGCTGGCAAGACTCTTCTCGTCCAGCTCTGCAGGTGTCAGGTTGAGCAGTGTGGCCATCTGGTCAATAAAGGCACCGGTTCCGCCCGCACAACTGCCGTTCATGCGCTCGTCCAGTCCCCCCTTGAAGAAGATGACCTTGGCATCTTCGCCACCCAGTTCAATGACCACCGAAGTATCGGGTGCAAGCGTGCGTACGGTTTCCGCGGTCGCAAATACTTCCTGGACAAAGGGGAGCTGCGCCGCTTTGGCAAGGCCCATGCCCGCAGAGCCGGAGATGGCGATTTTCAGCGGTTTGCCGCCTGTGAGGTCGCGGATCCGGTCCAGCAACTCCAGTGCTTTCTGACGGACCTGGGAAAAATGGCGCTCGTAACATTCATATAAAATCCGGTCTCCGTCCACCGCAATCAGTTTCGCGGTGGTGGAGCCGATGTCAAGACCGACCGCAATGCAGTCGCCCGATTCAATTTGCAGCTGATATGTATTCATAGGGTTCCTTTCCGCAACCATCATTCCGCGCTGTCGCCCAGACGAATGCGTTCCTTGTTATCGTGAATCTTTTCGGCGGTATCGTACATCTTCAGAATGCGATCCTGGGGAATCCCGCTCAGAATCGCTTCGGTGAATCTGCTTTCCGCTTCGGTCAGTTTGGCAATGACCGGCGCCGCGGCATCGGTCAGGGCAACCAGCAGGACCCGCCGGTCAGCCGAATTGACATCCACGGTCAGCAGTCCGCGTCGTCGCAGACTTTCCACCGACTGACTGATCATCCCGCGCGTGATGCAGACATTCTCGCTGATGTCCTTGACCGTGTTTTTCTGCGGTGCATAGAACAGAGACATGAGCACATCAATCTCATTGAGTGACAGATCAATGTCCTGCACCGCACGGTAACAGTAAGTGCGGAAGTATTTTCCGATATCCGACAGTTTTGCAAAGGAGAGGTAAGCCTCCTTCATCAACTCGGCAAAACGGTCAGTGTGCAACTCTTCCATCAGAGACTCCTTTACCGGCAGGCATACAGAGCGGTATGCCTTAATCGTTTAACATTAAATCATTTTATATTATAACAAAAAAAGCGTATTCCGTCAATGCGCACATTCGCCAAACTTGTATCATCGGAATCCGCCCTGAATCGACAAAACAGAGACTGCCGTTGTGCAGGGGCGGGAAACATCCGGCAGAAGAACAGCGCGGAAAACAGTCAATGCGAGAGAAGAAGAGACACAGGAGAAGCGGAGGTGCGGGAGAAGCGGCGATGCGGCAAGAATACACAAGCAGGGAAGTATCAGGAAAAGGCGACTGTCTGTATCCATACAGAAAGCCGGACTGACACAACAGGTCAGTCCGGCTTTCTGCGGGCCCGACAGAGAAAAGCAAAGGTCTTCTTCTGCAGGGGGAGAGGGCGGGCGCGCCGCAGGGGCGGCGGTTCCGCACGGTATTTCCGCACCCGGGGAAGTTCTGTGCGGTGCGGCAGGGAACAGGGGATGCTTCAGGCGCGTCTTGCCGCGATGGCTTCTTTCGCGTGGCGGCAGATTTCATCAGAGGTCAGTCCGTATGCTTCCAGCAGTGCAGGAACACTGCCGCTGGTACCGAATACATCCTGAACCCCTACCTTCAGTACGGGAACAGGGCAGGTTTCAGTCAGGCATTCCGCCACAGCCGAGCCCAGCCCGCCGATCACGCTGTGTTCCTCGGCGGTGACTACCGCGCCGGTTTTACGCGCGGAGGCGGTAAGGGTTTCGCGGTCAAGCGGCTTGATGGTGGGGACATTGATCACTTCTGCTGAGATGCCCTCGACAGCCAGTTGATCAGCTGCTTCCAGAGCCAGATGTACCATGAAGCCGGTGGCTGCAATGGTGACATCGTTTCCGGCGCGCAGACAGGACGCCTTCCCGATTTCAAAAGGGCGCCCCGTATAATCGGTCACCGTGGGGACGGCATATCTGCCGAAACGCATGTATACCGGACCTTCGTATTTCAGAGCGGCTTCCACCGCCGCACGGGTCTCTGCGGCGTCGGCCGGACAGATCACGGTCATGCCGGGGATGACGCGCATCAGGGCAATGTCCTCGTTGCACTGATGGCTTGCGCCGTCCTCTCCTACCGTAATCCCGGCGTGCGTTGCTCCGATCTTGACATTGAGATGGGGATAGCCGATGCTGTTGCGCACCTGCTCAAATGCCCGCCCGGCGGCAAACATGGCAAAAGAAGAGGCAAACGGGATCTGTCCGGCGGCCGCAAGGCCTGCCGCCACGCCCATCATATTGCCCTCTGCAATGCCGCAGTCAAAAAAGCGGTCGGGAAATTTCTTGCGGAACAGTTCGGTCTTGGTGGCAGCTGCAAGATCGGCGTCCAGGACAACGAAGTCGTAGGTTTCGCCCAACTCTGCCAGCGCTCTGCCGTATGCTTCGCGGGTAGCCATTTTTTCTGCCATGATATCTTCCATTCTGTCGCACAGCGACCGGTGAATTTTTCGGGACGGGGACTCGCGTGGGTGCGGGGAGCGGATCATTTGCTAAAGTTTTCTGACCGCCCGTTCTCTCAAGATCCGGTACGGCCGGATCAGGCGCCCAGATCGGCGAGCGCTACCCGGTACAGATCTTCTTTGGGGGCCTGGCCGTGCCATGCGCACTGATTTTCCATATAGGAGACCCCTTTGCCTTTGATGGATTTTGCAATAATGGCGGTGGGTTGACCGCTGATCGTACGCGCTTCGGCAAATGCGGCGGCAATTGCGTCAAAGTCATGTGCATCGATGGTGATGACATGCCAGCCGAAAGCACGGAATTTCTCGTCGTGGGGGGTGGGGTTCATGACCTCTGTGATCGGTCCGTCAATCTGCAGCCCGTTGAGATCAAGAATCAGGCACAGGTTATCCAGTTTGTAGTGCGCGGCGAACATGGCGGCTTCCCATACTTCGCCCTCTTCGCTTTCTCCGTCGCCTACCATGGTGTAGACCCGGTAATCCTGACCGGTGTGCTTGGCGGCAAGCGCCATACCGCAGGCCGCCGAAATGCCCTGACCGAGAGAACCGGTGGACATGTCAACCCCGGGAACTTTCTTCATATCGGGGTGCCCCTGCAGATAACTGCCGAATTTGCGCAGCGTCACAAGATCCTCTTTGGGAAAGAAGCCGCGCTGTGCCAGTGTGGCGTACAGGGCGGGGGCAGTGTGCCCTTTGGAGAGGACAAAGCGATCCCGGTCTTTCCAGTGGGGCTGATCGGGACGGATACGCATTTCTTCAAAATAGAGGTATACCATGATGTCGGCAATGGAAAGGGAACCGCCCGGGTGTCCGCATCCGGCGTGGTATACGCCCTCGATAATGCCGATCCGGATCTGGCGCGCGGTTTCGGCCAGCGCCTGTTTCTTTTGGGTGTCCAACATGGTCTGATCCTTTCGCTATCAGCAGATTTGCTAAAATTATTTCGGAAATATTGTACAATATTTCCCCTGATTTGTCAAGAGCATGGGCGGCAATTCCGGCGCCGGGAGCAGA